>JALYSE010000072.1 GCA_030854955.1 Fibrobacterota bacterium
CTACTCCACAGATAGGAACAACAATATCGGCGGAATTCTCATGACGAAGAAGAAATTCAGCAATTACGAACTCGTTTTCGATTTCTGGCCTGATTTTGGCAATGACGGCGGAGTGTTCAACAGGACAACGGCCAACGGAAAATGCTTCCAGACCGTGCTGGATTACATCGGAGGTGGGTCCGTAGGCGGAACCTGGGGTGAAGGCGGCTTTACAGGTCGCGATAACCGTCCTTGGAAATATGAGAAAGATGAAAACACTATCGAAATTCCCGGTGGAGAGTTTTCATGGACGAGCACCACCGCAAAGCTCAAGGCGACCGATTACGGTTGCGCGGCGTCCGGATGCGTGCAGGCCGATTACCAGCGCCTGTGGGACAATAATGGATGGAACCAGATGAAAATCCAATTCTACGGCGGGTCCGCGCCCGGCAAGGGTAATATTCGCATGAAGTCCTGGTTTCGTAAAATTGGTGCGACCACTTGGGTGCCGATCATCCAGGACACCACTCTTACGCTCGTCGTTGACCCGGGCTATATCGGCTTCCAAGTTCACAGTGGAAGCCGGTCTCAGGGTGAAAAGGGATCTTGGTTCAAGAATATTAAGTGGAAGCCTGTGAGCGATGTGGGTGAGCCGACAGTGTCTGTGACTACCGTACCCATGCCGAAGTTCGCGTACGTGGTCAATTCGAATCCCAAAGCACTGTTCGGATCCGTCGATAAGGATTACGAGATCGTTGTCAAGGACCTGACCGGCAAAACCTTGGAAACGTTCCAGGGCCGCGCCGGCAAGTTCAGCCATGCCTTCAAAACCCAGGCGCATGGATGGCTTGGAATCAGTATCAAGACTTCCAGCGGCGTGGAGTTCATCAGCGTTCTCCGAGACCTTAATTAATATCGGTTGATCGTGGAGGCGGAAAATTTCTGCCTCCAAATATCATCCTCCTTTTAATACATTTCCACTTTTCCAAACTTATGCAAAAGCGTGACGCATATGATGTGTGACAAATCTCATCACCTTCTCAAAAGACATTGCACATGAGATCATTGGTTTCGTGGTCAGCGGCACTTGCCTTTATACCGGCTCTGGTTTCCTCGCAGGAAATGCCGGCTTACAAGATTCACGGCCAGGCCTGGTTCGAGGGTGGCCGTATCATGGAAGCTACGGATACCCTGATAAACGGAGCGCCGCCGAGCAATGTTCTGGACCTTCGGGGCAATGTGCTCCAAGGCATGGGCGCCCAATTCACCGTTGTCGCCGACCTGATGGATAATCTCGAGGCCGGTTTCGGCTTCGGAGTGCTGAAGGTCAACCATGCTTTAGGGAAGGGCTCGAATTCCCTGCTGGCAATTTCCCTCTTCCAGAATTTCCTGACCCAATCAAGACTCACGTATTACCTGGGTGAAAAAGCCGATCCGTCCCTCAGCTTCACGCTCGGAAGCTTCCCTTACAAGTACAACAGCGATGTGAAAAACCTCGGATTGTACCTCCTGCGGGGTCCGGTTTACCCCGGAATCCTCATGGGGGGGTTCAATGATTTCGCCGTGGACAGCACCAAGGCGACCATGCTGGGCTTCAAAGTCCATCACAAGGCCGGCATTTTCTCCCACGACCTGATTTTGAACAGTGAGCGGGAAATTCCGCCCACCCTGGATTGGAGTCTCGCCTATGTCGCGAAACTTAAGGCCGGACCTTTGGAGATCGGCGCAGGCGTCAATTTCTATCGATTGATTGCCTATGATGACAGCCTGGAGACCCCGGGCCATTTGAGTGACGCCTCCCTCGGTTTCAAGAAAGACAAATACATCGAAGTCGACACCTTAAACAAGGATACGGTCTTTTTCACCCACCAGGGCACCAAGCTGATGGGCATGTTCAGCCTTGATCTGCAACAACTCTTCGGCATGGAGTTCTCGAATCCCGACGACATGAAGGTCTACGGCGAGGTCGGCGTGATCGGCATCCAGGATTACGGAAAGGCGTACAACGACATTTCCAAGCGCATTCCGGTCATGGTCGGATTCAACCTTCCCACGGGTGGCTGGCTCAACCACCTTGCCTTCGAAGTGGAACATTACGGCGCATTATACAGAAATGATTTGGCGCGTATTGGCAACAACAATACCGTGGCGCCCTGGACCATTATAAAACATCCCATCGCATCGCCCAAGCCCGTGAGCTATGAGGATTACGGAATCGATCCCGTCACCGGCAACTGGGTCAATAATAACACCGGGGACACTGTCGCCGTGAAGGGAACCGCTCTGGACAAGGCAAATCAGACCAAGGACAATATCAAGTGGTCGCTCTTTGCCGAAAAGGTCATCAGCAACCATCTCAGCATCATGGCCCAGGTGGCCAACGACCATTATCGACCGAAGCCGGTCGCGACCGGATTGATCAAATCGGAAGGGGGTACCCAAGAGGCTTTCGCTTCGCCGAAGGATTGGTATTTCATGATCCGAATGGGGTATTTCTTCTGAAGCGGGTTCGGAGGACTTGGTGACTAATATGCGATTGACCAGCTTGCTCATTACATCATCCCTGTTCCTGACCATTCCGGCAATGGCAGCCGCAGAGGATTTGAAATTGGAATTCCATGGAGCCGGCTGGCTCCAGATCGGCCGGGTGGAAAACAGTTTCTCCTTGCCGCAAAACGGCAACGATTATGAGAACAATTGGATCGGCAATGCCGGCGGTCTGATGGTGGCCAAGGCCCAGATTGACGAGAACTGGGAAGGCTCGTTCGGCTTGGGAACCATTATGGTCCATCTGGCCCGCGGCTCACGCGGCCAGGCGAACAAATGGTACCCCTTTTGGGTTCCCTTCGTGGACGAAGCGAAGTTCACCCGTTCCAGCCATCTTTTCACCGATACCGATGTCCTGAAACTCAACTTCGGCTCTTTCCATTACGGATACAATCCCGATGTCAAGAATCTGGGTCAGTACCTGCTGCATGGATACGTCTATCCGGGCGCGATTCAATCCAGCCTGACCGGACCACTGGGAGTGCTGCTCAACCTCTCCGGCATCCAGGCGTCCTATTCCGGAGGATTCTTCTCCAATGACATTATGATGTTCATGGAAACAGATGAAAAGCCACTTTACGATATCTCCTTGGCTGACGTAGCGACCTTCCGATTCCACCCCAGCTTCGAATTCGGCCTCGGTGTCAACTTTTATCGTTTGGTTCCCATGGACAAGAAGCTCACCGCTCCGGGCAAAGATTGCGATGCTAACTTCCTGGGTCCCTATGCGAACCGGGGTCAGGAAAACCCCTGTTTCATAATTGAAAAGGACGCAAACGGCGTGGTGACCGATACGGTGCTGGGTTCACTGGCCGGAACCAAGGCAATTGCCCGGTTCCGCGTCGATCCAAAGGTCATCTTCTCGTCGGATAGCGGGCCTTTCGGAAAGGATGACTTCGTCTTTTATGGAGAAGCCGCAGTCCTGGGAACCAAAGACTACCCACAGCTTTATGACAACCTTCTTCGCCGGATTCCGGTCATGTTCGGTTTCAACTTTCCCGGCTTTAATTTCCTGAACGCTTCGGTGGAAGTGGAGTATTACGCGAACAAACTTTCCGGAGACAACATCGCGGCCAGGAACGGTTCCTGGGTCTCCGTGGTCGACGATCCCCGCATCAGTACCAAGCGCGACGACTGGAAGTGGTCCTTGAACGCCTCCAAAGTGCTTTTCGGAAACATGATATTCCTTACCCAGGTGGCCAATGACCATTTGCGCCTGGGCGGAAACCACGATGACGATACCGGCGTCGAGGCGATGAGAACGCCCGAAGACTGGTATTGGACGACTAAACTCGCCTATTTCTTTTAGGACTTGAGGAAGGCAGCCATGAGTCTTATCGCACCTTTAAAGAACCCGCGTTCCGGCGTTGCCTTAGCCCTAGGCATTTTGGCGTGGGCAAACCTTCCCGGCCATGCCGCCAACGCCTTGCAGTTCAGCGGAGCAGGATGGATGCAGTACGGCTCCATCACCACAAGTTCGGATACCGTAGCTGGGGACGACCCCACGGGACGCCCCTTGATCAATTTGGGCGCGCAATTCGCGTTGACGGCCAATCCTTCCGAAAAACTCAGGATTGAAATCGGCCTCGGTGCCGCGGCTGGCCATTTCCTGGCCGCCAACCGCAATCGCCAAGGCGGTTATGCTCCCTTTGAGGTTGGTCCCTACGTCTCCAACGGAAATTTCAAGTATTCTTTGTGGGACGAAGAGCACGCCAAGCTGTCCTTCCGAGGCGGGCTTTTCCCCTTCGATTACAATCCCGATGCGCAGAACTTGGGCCTTTACCTTTTGCGGGGACCCGTTTATCCCGGTTACGTTCTGTCCGGGTTCGAGACGAAATACGTTCTGCCCGTGGCGAATACGTTTGGATTCAACCTGCACCACAAGTCGGGCGGATTCTCCCACGATTTCCTTTTTCTATTCGAAACCGATTTCTTTCCCTATTGGGACATGTCCCCTGCTTACGTGGCCTCCTATGCGACCAAAGCATTCCGGATCGGCGCGGGCGTGAATTTTTACCACCTGATTCCCATCGATAAGCAGCTTACCACCGACAAGACCAAGATATACGTCGATACCGTTCCAGCGGTCGATGATACTACGGTCATTTCCTACCAGGGTACCAAGGTCATGGCCACGGCTGCGATTGACTTCAAGGCATTATTCAGCGCCGGCGGCGAGGACGGGATCTTCGGCGCCGAAGATTTGAAACTGTACGGAGAAGCCGCCTTGATTGGTTTCGACAATGGGTCAGCCCACAAGGCGCTTTACGGCACCTATGCCAACCGCATGCCCATCATGGTCGGTTTCAACTTCCCGACCTTCAAGATCCTGGACCGGCTTTCCCTGGAAGTGGAGAGCTACAAGGCCAAGTTCAAGGATGACATCAACGGCTATAACGCTTACGGCAAGCCTACTCCGATTCCATTTGGAAGACTTGATACCGCCTACACCGAGGACGACATCAAATGGTCGCTTTATGGATCCAAGGTCATCAAGAGCCATATAAAAATAAGCGTCCAGGCCGCCAGCGATCACTACCGTCCCGGCATATTCAAGGGCTACGGAGATAATAACCCTCCCGCGCGCCAAGCGATTTTTTACAAGCCCAGTGAATGGTACTGGGTGACCAAGGTGGCCTACTTTTTCTGAGTCCAGGCCTTAGCCTTCAATGAAAAAACCCGGGATGGAAACATTCTGGGTTTTTTCATTCATGCCCCCTCCCTGGCCAAAAATGCCCTCCGTTACGATATTCATGTTTTCAACCGGATTCCCGAATGGCTCCCCGAAAAAAGCAGATTCAGGCCAAGCCGACCCGATGGTCCCCGGCCGATTCGCGGTTCATGGAAATCGCCTTCGCCGAAGCGCGCAAGGTCAAAGGCGCTACCCTACCCAATCCCGCCGTGGGCGCGGTGCTGGTCAAGGCCGGAAAGGTGGTGGGGAAGGGGGGCACCCGACCCGTGGGACAGGCCCATGCGGAAATCGTGGCCCTTGAAAAGGCCGGGAAGCTCGCCCGGGGAAGTACCCTGTACGTTACCTTGGAGCCCTGCAGCCACCATGGAAGGACTCCGCCCTGCACGGATGCCATCATCGCCGCGGGCGTTCGCCAGGTCGTGGTGGCGGTCAAGGACGCGAATCCTCTGGTCGGCGGCAAAGGCATCCGCGCCCTGGAAAAGGCCGGCATCCCCGTGCGCCTGGGATTACTGGGCAATGAGGCTGCCCAATTCTATGAGGGATTCTTCTTCTACGTCGCCCATGGCCGTCCAGAAATCATCCTCAAGATCGCCCAAAGCCTGGACGGGAGCATCAATGGCAGGCCCGGGGAGGAAACGACAATCACCGGCGAAGAGGCCCGCGCTTGGGCCCATGGCTTGCGATCGAGAGTGGACGCCGTGGTCATCACCGGCAGAACTTTGCGGGTCGACAATCCCGAATTGACCCCGCGCCTGGTAAAAGGAGCCGTATCGCCTGACGCCGTGATCCTGAGTCGGAGGGGTCCTTTTTCGGAGGAAATGAAACTTTTCGCTGCGGACCGGAAATCGAAAACCATCGTCATGGGCGAGTCCGGCCAGGGATTGCCGGCATGGGTCGACCATGAATCGCTGGGGGAATTCAGCGCCAAAGACGATACCTTGGCCGCATTATTGGCTCTTTTCGGCAAAAGGGGCTACCACTCGGTACTAGTTGAGGGGGGGCGGGAATTGTGGTCGCTCTTCCTCAGGGCGGGGATATGGGACCGGCTTTATGTCCTAACCGCCCCAAAAGTTTTTCCCGAAGGCGATAAGTGGGCGGCTGAATTGGGTCAGGACTGGGGAAAATCCCTCAAATTTCGTAATTTAGCAAGCCTTGGCAGCGATTTTCTGACGGAATTCAGGCGATCCGAGTTCATCGGATAGCTTGTGCCTGTGGTTTGATTGGTCGATGGGAAAGTTCAGGGGAACAATGTTCACCGGTATCGTGGAGGAGGTCGGAGTTATCCGGGAAAAAAATCCCGCCGGCCCCGCTTTGCGCTTCCGTCTGCATGCCCCCCGAATAGCCCAGGGTCTCAAACCCGGCGACAGCGTATCCTGCAACGGAGTTTGCCTTACCGCGGAAGAGGTTTTTTCCGACGGCTTTACCGCGACGGCGGTTCCTGAAACCTTGAACCGCACCACCCTGGGCTCGGCCCGGGTCGGCGATCCCGTCAATCTGGAAGCGGCCCTCAAGGCGGGCGGCCCCATGGGAGGCCATATCGTCCAGGGCCATGTCGACGGCGTCGGCGTGATCTCCGGCTGGAGGGATTTGCCCGGAGGCGGAGGCAAGGAACTCACTCTCCGCATTCCCGAAACCTTTACGCGCTACTGTGTGGAAAAAGGATCCCTGGCCTTGCATGGCGTCAGCCTCACCATAGCCGGCATCGATGGCGGCGTGATCCGGATTGCGCTGGTTCCCCATACCCTGTCCCATACCAACCTGGGGAAAATGTCCCCCGGCGATGCTTTGAACTTCGAGGTGGACTTGGTGGGCAAATACGTGGAAAAGCTTTTGGGCTTCGTCGGAAACAAAGGGGCATCCCCGGAAGCGGGCAAGGAATCGAAGCAGGGCCTAGACTCCGCAAGCCTGGGGAATTGGGGCTATGGAGTTTAATTCCATTTCCGAAGCCATCGCCGACCTCAAAAAAGGCCGGTTGATCGTGGTCGTGGACGACAAGGATCGGGAGAACGAAGGGGACGTGGTCTTCGCGGCCTCCAGATCCACGGCCGCCAAAATCAATTTCCTGGCCAAGCACGCGCGCGGCCTCATCTGCGTGGCCCTGACCTCCGAGCGGGTCGAAGAATTGCGTCTTCCCCCCATGGCGGAAGCCAACCTTTCCCGGCACGATACCGCTTTCACGGTTTCCGTGGAAGTGCGGGAAGGCACCACCACCGGCATTTCCGCGTCGGACCGCAGCAATACCGCCCTGGCCCTGGCGAACGAAGATTTCGGCCATGAGGATTTCATCCGGCCCGGCCATGTCTTTCCCATCAAGGCCAAAAAAGGCGGCGTGCTGGTGCGTGCCGGCCATACCGAGGCGGCGGTGGATCTGGTGAAGATGGCGGGGCTGGGCTCGGCCGGGGTCATTTGCGAGATTATGAATGAGGACGGGAGCATGGCCCGCCTCAAGGATTGCCAGCGCTTCGCCCGTAAACACAAACTCAAAATCATTTCCGTGATGGATCTGATCGGGTACCGGCGAACGCAGGAAAAACTCATCCGCCTGATCGCCTCCCCGGAATTGCCCACCCGTTACGGTACCTTCCGATCTTACGTGTACGAGGACGTGATCCACGGACGCAAGCACATGGCCTTGGTCAAAGGAGATATTTCGCCCAAACATCCGGCCAATGTCAGAGTGCATTCCGAGTGCCTGACCGGCGATGTGTTCGGGACCTCCCTGTGCAATTGCGGATGCCTTTTCCACCTGGGACTGGAGCAGATTGCCAAGCATGGGGGTGTGTTCCTGTATATGCGCCAAGTGGATCCGGAAGCGGATTTTACCCGCAAGATCCAGGCGTATGACGAGGCGCAGTCCTTGGCCAAAACACGGAGCGCGCGGAGCGAAAAATCCGCTGCGGCCCCGGGAAAAAAGAAGGCGGATCCGGTCGGTACCTTCGGGGGAACCCACCATGGCCTGTTCATGGACGCGCGCACCTACGGGATTGGCGCGCAAATCCTGTTCGACCTGGGCGTGAGGCACCTTCACCTGTTGACCAACTACCCCAAGAAAATCCAGGGGTTGGAGGGCTACGGGCTGAAAATCACCAGGCAAACCCCGCTTGACCTGTCGCAGTGTGCCCACGAAGGCCACCGCCACAAGACCTCCGGGACCCAGGAATTCGCGCAGAAACGCAAATGAGATACATTGAGGATAGGAGCTGATATGGCGGTTATCGAAGGCAAACTCACGGCGCAGAACATGAAGTTCGCGATAGTGGTTTCGCGGTTCAATTCTCTGGTGACGGAGCAACTCCTGGCCGGGGCCCGCGATTGTTTCGTACGTCATGGCGGCAAGGAAGCCGATCTGACCGTGGTATGGGTGCCCGGTGCCTGCGAAATTCCCCAGGTGGCCAAGAAGCTCGCCGACAACGGCAAGTACAAGGCGATAATCTGCTTGGGAGCCGTTATCCGCGGCGCTACGCCTCACTTCGACCTGGTGGTCAATACCGTCAACAAGGGCGTGGCCGAGGTGGCCATGCAATCGGGGCTGCCCGTGATTTTCGGCGTCCTGACCACGGACAATCTGGAACAAGCGCTCGAGCGCGCGGGGACCAAGGGCGGAAACAAAGGCTGGGACGCAACCCTGGCGGCCATCGAAATGGCCAACCTGTGGGACCAGCTTAAATGATCTCCCGCCGGCGTGGCCGCGAATTCGCCATGCAACTCCTTTATTCTGTGGAAGTCGGGAAGGAAGCGTTCGCCGAGGCGATCAAGGCGCTGTCGGCTGATCCCGATCTCCCCCTGGAAGCCAAGGAATACGGCGTCAAGCTGGCGCGCAAGGTCCTGGAGAACCAGGATGAGCTGGACGCCAAACTGGGCCAGGCTTCGGCCAATTGGGACCTGGAGCGCATCGCCATCGTGGATAAGCTGATCATCCGCTGTGCCACGGCCGAACTGATGTTCTTTTCCGATGTCCCCATGAAGGTGGCCATCAACGAGGCGGTAGACATCGCCAAGAAATTCTCAACCGGCGATTCCAGCCGGTTCGTGAACGGCGTCCTTGATGCCATCGCGAAAACCTTTTCCAATTCCATCCAAAGGAACGACCAAGATGCTGAATGAGAAGCAACTGAAAACAGTCCTGGCCCTGCTTGTATTCGGGGTGGCCTTCGCGGTCTACCTCGCGACCATGGCCCCAACGGTCTCCTTCTGGGACTGCGGCGAGTTGGTGGCCGCCTCCAATATCCTGGGTAATCCCCATCCGCCGGGAAACCCCCTGTTCACCATCCTCGCCCGCGTGTTCATCATCATCACGCCCTTCCAGGAAGTGGCCGCGCGCGTCAACTTCATCTCCGCCCTGACCAGCGCGCTCACGGTGATGATGTGTTTCCTCTTCATCATCAAGGCTCTGGGCATCCTGTTCCAGGGAAAGCTGGCCCGGTTCACGACCTACATTTCCGGCGCTATCGGCGCCGCCCTGGTGACCTTTTCCGACACGTTCTGGTTCAGCGCCGTGGAAGCGGAAGTGTACGGAACCTCCATGTTCCTTGTGATGATCATCTCCTGGCTCTCCCTGGACTGGTACGAAAACCGGGGCACCAACAAGGCCAAGCGCAACCTGGTCCTGATTTGCTACTTGGCGTTCCTGGGCATGGGCGTGCATCCCTTTTCCTTCATCACCATCCCCGCTGTCGGCCTTTTCCTGCTCTTCGCCGACAAGGATCTGCGCACCGACATCCCTTTCCTGATGACCGGATTCGCTTTGATGTCCATCGTCTTCAGCATCGGCAATTTCATCTTCTATGCCGGTGCAATGCTGGCCATCGCCATCATCGGCCGCCTGCTCGCTAATGCGCCGCAATGGCAATCCAAATGGAACTTCTCCATCGTGCTTTGCCTCGTCGCGCTGCTCGGGTTCTCTAGCTACGCCTACGTGCCCATCCGCTCCAATGTGAGCCCCAACATCGACGAGAACGAACCCCGCAACTGGGCCACTTTCAAGGAATACCTGGAACGCAAGCAGTATGGTTCGGAATCCATGATCAAGCGCGCCTTCCATCGCCGTGGAACCCTGGTCCACCAGTTGCTCGTGCATCCCCACATGGGTTACGGCGGTTACATGCTGGCCCAGTACTTCCCCTGGAAGGTCGGCGAGACCCGTACGGACGAAAACGAGGTAGTGACCCGGGACTTCCCGATCAAGGCTGAATTCAACACCCTTTGGGCGAATATCGGGAACAAACCCGGGCTTCAGATGCTCCTCTTCCTGCTTTTTCAATTCCCTTTCCTGTACGGTGGATATCTGGCGTATAAGCGGAATCGGCACGTGGGAGGCTACCTGGTCGTCCTCTACCTGGCTACGAGCTTCGGCCTTATGTTCTATATGAACTTCGCCGACGGCAGCCAGATGGAGATGCGGGACCACGAGTATTGGAAATCCACCAATTTCAATGCGCAACAACGTCCGGACAACGTGCATATCGAGGTACGCGATCGCGATTATTTCTATACGCCCGGATTCATGTTCATGGGGATACTGTTCGGCATCGCCGCGGCCTTCTTGCTGAACAAGCTGTCCCAGATGTCCCGGGGCGGCGGAGCGCTGCCTAAGGGCGTGGGCGTTGCCCTGCTGGCCCTGGCGATGGCCGTGCCCGGCTGGTCCAACTATAAGGAGCACAACCGTCACGGGGATTACATCCCCTGGGATTACGCCTATAACCTGTTGATGTCCTGCATGCCCAACAGCGTACTCTTCACCAACGGCGACAACGATACCTTCCCCCTCTGGTTCCTGCAGGAGGTGGAGAACATCCGCAAGGACGTGCGGGTGGTGAACCTCTCCCTGGTCAACACCAACTGGTATGTCAAGCAGCTCCGGAGCCATGAGCCCGCCCTGGTGGTCGGTTTTTCGGACGATGAAATCAACGCCATGGAGCCCCAGCCCTGGCGCTTCAAGGAGACCGTCGGATTCAAGGTGCCGAATTCCGCCATCTCCGTGGAGCTGGAACCTCGCCCCTATCTCAAGGTGCAGGACATCATGGTCCTTCACATTGTCCAGAACAACTATCCTAAGCGTCCCATCCACTTCGCCGTCACCGTCTCGGACGAAAACATGATGGGGCTGGAGAAGTACCTGGTGATGGAAGGCATGGTCTACACGCTGACCGAAGAAAAGCGGAATAAGGAATTGGACCCGGTCAGGACGGCTTACATGGTGGACTCGGTCTACCGGTTCCGCGGTCTCGGAGATCCCAGTCTGTTCGTGGATCTCAATACCGAAGGCTTGTTGACCAACTACTCTGCGACCAATTTCCGCTTGGTGATGTGGGCTCAGGAGAGGGTGACCGAACTCGAACGCCAGCTTGAGGAATTGCGCAAGCGGCCTGATGCATCCGATTCCGTCAAGGTGGCGATTGCCGCAAAGGACGCGGAGAAGAAAGAGAAGATCGCCTTCGCCGAGAAGTACCTGGCCTTGAACGCGCGCATCCTGCCGCGGGAATGGCGCAACAACTATTACGGCGCGCAACTTTACGCCGCAGCCAAGGATTTCCCCAAGGCCGAGTCGTACTACCTCAAAGGCGTCAAGGACGCCCCCAACCCCAGGCTGTTCGGAGCCAACCTGGCCCAGCTTTACATTGAACAGAACAAATTGGCCCAGGCTGAATCGCTGCTGACGGAGCTCAAAAAGTCCTCTCCGAATGACTTCGAACTCTGGTACGGTCTGAGCGACCTTTACCAAAAGCGCGGGGAACTGAAGAAGGCGCATGAAGTCCTGGCGGAATGGCTGAAAGGCAACCCCAGCCACCAGTACGCTTCCATGGTGAGCCAGCAGTTGTCGTTCCTGGAAAGCCAGATCAATAACCAGACCGCACCTGCGATTCCCGGAACCGATACGGTGAAGCCTCCTGCAGGGGCCCAGAAGGCTCCCGGAGGGGCGGCGAAGAATGCCGACGCCGGCAAGCCGGCCGTTTCTCCCGGCGGCGTGCCGGGTCTCGGGACTGCGCCGGCCAAGGGCCCAGCGCCATCCAAGCCCGTCGCACCGGCCAAGGGTAAGGAAAAAGACACCGCGTTGAAGGGGTCGTCCGCTCCCGCGGGCTAATCCTGAGCTGAAGGAAGCGTCCACCTTGGAACCCTCCCGGAGCGGGCCGACCGAACCGGAACCCGCGCGCGGTCTTTCGGCCAGGCCGCGCGTCCTTTTGGTGAATTGGCGCGATATGCGCAATCCGGAAGCTGGGGGCGCGGAGGTCCATCTCCATGAGGTGGCCGTCCGCTTGGTCAAGGACGGGTTCACATGCATCCAATATTCCCACGCCTTTCCCGGCTGCAAGGCCGAAGAGATCGTTGGAGGTGTGCTTGTCCGCCGCATGGGCGGGAAATTCCTCTTCAACTACACCGTTTGGCTCAACTTGCGATCATGGTGCCGCCGGGACCGCATCGACGTGGTGCTCGACGATTCCAACAAGGTACCGTTCTTGTTACCATGGGTCACGTCCCTTCCCGTCGTGGCCCAGATCCACCACCTCTTCGGGCGGGTGCTTTTCCACGAGACCGCGCTGCCCATGGCTCTGTACGTGCTCGCCTTCGAAGCCCTGATGCCCTCCGCCTACCGCCGCACCCGCGTGCTGACGGGCTCGGACAGCAGCCGGCGGGAGTTGCTGTCCAAGGGGTTCGGAAACGTTGCCATCGCTCCCGAGGGAGCGGACCTCGAGCTCTATCGCCCGCCGGCGCAGGCCGCCAAGACCGGGCGCAAAATCCTTTACGTAGGGCGCATCAAGCGATACAAAGGCCTGGATGTGATCCTGCGCGCGGCGGCCGCTATCAAACCGGCCTTCCCGGACCTGGAACTGGAAATCGCCGGTTCCGGCGACGATGTGCCGCGCCTAAAGGAATTGGCCAGGACCCTGGGCATGGATTCCTGGACCCGCTTTCTCGGTTTCGTCACCGAGGCGAAAAAGGTGGAGCTATACGGCGCCGCTCGCGTGGTTGTCAACTCCTCCTTGAAGGAGGGATGGGGCCTCACTTCCATCGAGGCTAACGCCTGCGGAACTCCTGTGGTGGCGACGGATGTGCCCGGCCTATGCGACAGCGTGCGCGATGGGGAAACCGGGTTCCTGGTGCCGTTCGGGGACGTCGAGGCCTTCGCGTCGGCCCTGCGCCGCATCCTGGAGGACTCGCCGGTCGCGGAGGCCATGCGGGAAAAAGCCCTGGCCTGGGCGAAAGGGCATACCTGGGAAAAGGCCTACGAAGTGACGCGCGACGCCTTGCTTTCGGCTTGGAAAGAAGCGCGCCCATGAACGGGACGCAAACGACCAGTGCTACCGAAGGGATCAACAAAGCGAGGTCGAAGAAAAAGCTTTGGTTCTGGCTGCGGTTGATGGCGGCGGTAGCCGTGCTCTGGTGGGTCATCGAAAAGAACGGCCGGGGCCGGATTGTGGGAACCCTGCTAGCGGCCAGTCCCGGCTGGGTCCTGACGGCGGCAGGGTTGTTTTTCGTTTCGGTGGTGGCCGGCGCCTACCAGTGGTATCTCCTGCTCCGCATGCAAGGCATCGAATACGGATACCTGGCCAGTTTCCGCACCTATTACTCCGGCATGTTCCTGAATAATTTCCTGCCGGGCACCGTGGGCGGGGATGCATTGCGCGTCTACGAAGTCAAAAAGGGAACGGACGGATGGGGCAAGGCCGTGGTCGCCACCTTTCTCGACCGCCTGATCGGTTTCTTCTCGCTTTCCCTATTGTCCCTGGTGGCCGTCGGGATAACCTTGTGGCGCGGGACATTGGAACAATCGGTGTTCCGCCACCTGCTGTACGCCGTGGGCCTGGTCTTCGCCATTTTCGTGGTGGTGCTCATCCTGCTCCTGAGCCGCAGGATCGCCACCCTGGTGCACGGAATCATCCATTGGATAGGAATGAAGTGGCTCGAAGAGGCGCATGCCCGCATGCAAGACATCCTTCTGGCCTACCGCTCGCGCTGGGTGGAAATGCTATTCATTCTGCTCGTCTCCTGCATCGTGCAGGTGCTCCGCATCAACGTCCATTGGTTCTCCGCCATCGGTTTGGGGCTGGACGTTTCACCGGTCTTTTTTTTCTGTTTCATTCCCGTAATCGCCCTGGCGGGTGTCATTCCCCTGAACGTCGGGGGATGGGGGATACCTCAAAGCATCGGCACCTACCTTTACACCCTTCCGGGGGTCTTGGGGCCCGTCTTGTCGGTATCTGCGGCTTCCGGAGGCGGAGACGTCAAGGTCGCGGCCGCAGCCCTGGCGTTCCTGCCCTCCGTCATTGGCCTGGTTGTCATGCTGGGGGGCGGTATTTACTTTGTTACCGGCCGATCGGTTAAAGAAAACCCGGCCACGGTGAAATCCCTCGGATGAATGGTTATACTGGTATTCTGATGAATTCCCCGACCCTGTCCATCGTCATTCCCGCCTATAACGAGGTGGAAAGCCTACCTGTGCTTGCGGAGGAGATTCGCGTGGTTTGCGAACGGGAGGGCATCGACTACGAGGCCATCGTCATCGACGACGGAAGCAAGGACGGAACCTTCGCTTGCGTCCAATCCCTTTCCAAAGCCGACCCACGTATCCGCGGCATCCAATTCCGGCAGAACTGCGGCAAAGCCGCGGCCCTGTCCGAAGGGTTCGCCAAGGCGAGAGGCCGCTACGTCATCACCATGGATGCGGACCTACAGGACAACCCCGCCGAGATTCCGGGAATCATCAAGATGCTCGAGGACGGGGCCGATCTGGTTTCGGGTTGGAAAAGGAAGCGTTACGATCCTTTCCACAAGACCATGCCCTCCAAATTGTTCAACGCCGTGACCGGCCGTGTAGCGGGCCTCAAGCTGCATGATTTCAACTGCGGACTTAAGGGATACAAAAGCGAAGTGGTGAAAAGCCTGGACCTTTACGGCGAGCTGCACCGTTACATCCCCGTGCTTGCGAACTGGAACGGCTTCAAGGTCGAGGAAAAAGCGGTGGAACATCGCCCCCGCCAATTCGGAGTTTCGAAATACGGTTGGGCCCGCCTCAACAACGGGCTATTCGATCTCATCACCCTTGTGTTCCTGCACAGGTACACCAGCCGGCCCTTGCATCTGTTCGGATTCGTCGGCCTGCTCTTCAGCATGATCGGGTTCCTGATCATGGTCGGTTTCGCCATCGACTGGGCCGTGACCGGCGCCATCCACGTGCGTCCCCTGATGCTGGGAGCCGTGGCCTTCATGATCGTGGGTGTCCAGTTCGTCTCCATCGGCCTGCTCGGCGAAATGATCAACCACCGCATGGCCGATCGCAGCCATCCCGTCGCCCGGACCACCGGTATGGACGGGGACGGCTCCGAACGGTCCAATTGACCGGATACCACCAAACCTTTCCCGGACAGCTATGAAGGCGCTCATCATCGGATGTAACGGGCTGTTGGGACAGAACCTGCTTAGGACCCGTCCTTCCGGCGAGTGGGAGCTATTGGGATCGGGCCTGGAGCCGGAAGCGGGGCTCCCGCAACTTCTGTCCGGCTACCGATCCGTAGATATTTCCAAGCGCGACGATCTGGAGGTGGCCATCAAGGCCTTCGCCCCCGATTGGATTTTCAACGCCGCGGCCATCACCGACGTCGACCTGTGCGAACGCCAACCGGCCCTCGCCGGCCTCATCAACCGTGACACGGTCGGCTGGATGGCCGCCAGCGGCATTCCCGTGGTGCACCTTTCCTCGGACTACGTTTTCGATGGGGAGGCCGGACCCTATCTCGAGGACGCGCCCACCGGTCCTTTGAGCGTTTACGGGTCCACCAAACTGGAGTCCGAAGCCCTGGTCCTCTCCAAATCCGATCGATCCGTTGTGGCCCGCACCATGACCCTCTGGGGCAGAGGAAAAGGCGCCAAGACCAGTTTCGTCGATTTCGTAAGCAACAGCCTGCGCGAGGGAAAAACCATCCGCATCGTCACCGACCAATTCGGCAACCCCACCCTGGCCGAGGATTTGGCCCTGAGTCTCTGGAAACTCGTGACCGGAGGGCATGGCGGGGTTTACCATGTGGTGGGTTCGGAATGGAACAGCCGCTTCCAATGGGCCGAAGCCATCGCCGATCACTATGGATTGGACAAGAGCCTTATCGAGCCCTGTCTGACCTCGGACCTTAAACAGGCCGCCCGACGCCCCCTTAAATCCGGGCTGCGGACGGATAAGTTGAGGGCCGCCACCGGTTTCACCCCCAGGGACGTAGCGGGCCAGATCCGCCGCATGGACGAACTGTCCCAAACCATGAGTTGAAACGCCCCGATTCCTCCCCCTTATTGACCCCCGATTTCCCAGTAAACCCTTAAATTTCGCAAAACCGGGCGGATGGATGGGTGGCTTTTGCTATATTGAAACCCCAAACCGAAATGGTTGGGCAAAGGCTGTGAGCCACACCCTAGACCAGTACAAATGGCAAATACCCTAGTCATCATTCCTACCTACAACGAGATCGAGAACCTGCCCAAGTTATTGGACCGGATCGATGCCACGCAATTGGGCGTGGACGTGATGATCGTCGACGATGGCTCACCGGACGGGACCGGGCAATGGGTCAAGGACCAGCTCGGTACACGCAAAAACCTCCATTTGATCCAGCGCGAGGGAAAGCAGGGATTGGGAAGCGCCTATGTGCGTGGTTTCCGGTTCGCCATCGAAAATGGATACGAGTTCGTATTCGAAATGGACGCGGACTTCTCCCACGATCCCGATTACCTTCCCAGGTTCTTGGAGGAAATCAAGACCCATGACCTGGTGCTGGGCAGTCGTTACGTTAAGGGTGTGACCGTCATCAATTGGCCCATGAGCCGGCTTCTCTTGAGCTATTTCGCCAATACCTATGCCCGCTGGGCCACTGGCCTTCCGGTGCAGGATACCACCGGCGGCTATAAATGTTTTCGGGTCGCCGCCCTGAAATCCCTCGATTTGTCGAAGATCCGTTCCGACGGCTATTCGTTCCAGATCGAGGTGACCTACAAGCTGTGGAAAAAGGGATTCCGGATCCGGGAAATCCCCATCATCTTCATGGACCGGACCGCCGGCGTGTCCAAAATGTCCAGCAAGATCATCAAGGAAGCGCTGTTCCTGTTGATTCGCTTACGCTTCATGGGCGGCGGTTCTTGAGTTCCTCCCTGCAAAATCTTCCGGGCCACCGGACAAAGCCGCCGGAACCGATAATGACCCCGGGCATTTCCATCGTAATCGTTTCATACAATGTCCGTGAGTACCTGGATGCCTGTCTACAGAGCATCTACCATGCTGCGGAAACCTTCGACGGAGCCATCGAACTCATCGTTTTCGACAATGACTCCCGGGACGGAACCCTGGCGCTTCTGAAGCCCCGGTATCCGGATGTCATTTGGCTCAAGTCCGATCGAAACCTTGGATTCGGCACGGGCTGCAACCGCGGCGGGGCCCTGGCCACCCAGGATCTGCTCCTGTTCCTTAACCCGGATACCCTGGTCAGCGAGAACACCTTCCAGGTGATGTGGGATTTTTTCCGGACCCAGGAACAAATCGGCGTGGCCGGTTGCAAGATCGTGAACCGGGACGGCAGCCTGCAATTGGCCTGCAAGCGCAGCTTCCCTTCACCGCAGGTGGCGGCCTTCAAGTTCGTCGGCCTCTCGGGATTGTTTCCCAAGAGCCGCGTGTTCGGCAAATACAACCTGACCTTCCTCGATGAGAACAAGACCCACGAGGTGGACGCAGTTTCCGGCTCCTTCATGTGCGTCAAGACCGAACTCTTCCGTACTGTGGGCGGGTTCGATGAAGACTTCTTCATGTACGGGGAAGACCTGGACATCTGCTTCCGTATCAAGCTGTTGGGCAAGCGGAACTTCTACCATCCCCAGACCACGACCATCCATTTCAAGGGCGAGAGCGCCAAGAGCAAGCCCTTCCGTTCCTTTCTGTATTTCTACGAGTCCATGGTCATCTTCTCCAAGAAGCACTTCGAGTTGCGCGCCCTGCCGCTGTTCCTGTTCTATTTCGGTGTGACCGTGCTCGCCTTGGCGAATTTCTCCTATTCCCGCTTTCAGAAATGGCAGCGTTGGATGGCGGATCTGGTGCTCGTGAACGGCATTCTGGCCCTAGTGACCTACCTCTACATGGGCTATTTGGGCATGCCTTCACCCTATCATACCGATCGGAACCTGTATTTCCTCTGGCATTCCCTGGTATCGGTAGCGGTATTGATGCCGATGGCCTATATCGGCGACTACGGGCGCTTCATCCAGAAGCAGAAGACCGTTTTCTCGACCTTGTGCGTTTCCTTCCTGGGATTCTTCGCCCTCAGCTTCTTCATACGCGAAGAGGCCTACTCCCGCGTGGCCTTCGCGTTCGCGGCTTTATTCAGCATCGTCAGCCTTACCTCCTGGCGCTTCCTCAACATCCAAGGGGGGAAATACTTTGCCCGGATCATGGGCGGCACCAAGCGCATCGCCATTCTCGGGAACAATTCGCGGGCCAAAAAGCTGGCGGACCTCATCCAGCAGGACCGGCTGGAAGGCTACGAGTTCGTGGGTTTCATCAAGCTCGGCGCGGGACGCGTGTCCCAGGACATCATGCAGAATCTCATCGGTGATCTCAGCACCCTGCCTTCCATCGTTAAGAAGGTGGAGCTGCAAGGTGTGGTCATCGCTGTCGAGGAAGGCGCCTTCCAGATGGCGGTAAAGCTTCTCTCGGAAAAGTCGACCGCCGGTCTCGAGGTGAAGCTCTTGGTGGGCGAACCGGACCCGGGGCAGATGAGTTTGATCGATTTGAATTTCAAGAAATAGAC
>JALYSE010000073.1 GCA_030854955.1 Fibrobacterota bacterium
GGACTACGGAGGCGACTTCCTCCAGCTTTACCAGCCGTCTCAGCGGACTGGCGAGTTTCTCGTGTTTGACGCGTTCCTCCGCATGCTCCATGGCCGCCAGCGTCTCGGTCTCCAACAAGCCGGGAGAAACCAGGTTGACTCCGATTCCATCCGCCGCCCATTCCGCCGCCATCTGGCGGCACAGCGCTTCGAGAGCGGCCTTGGAGGTGCCGATGGCGCCATACTGATCCATCGCATGTGCCGCCCCTTCCGAGGAAACCGCGACAATCCGGGAACCGACGGACATATGCGGCTTGAATTTCAGGCAAAGGTCGAAAAATGCGCCTACATTTACCTGCCAGACCGCCGACAAGTGGCGTTGGGTAAGGGACTCCAGCGGCTTATGGACGCCGGTTGCGGAGCTGTAAATCAGCGCGTCGAGCCGGCCGTGGGCGGAGATGACCTGATCGACCAAGGCTTGTATGCCGGTGCCCGTCATGAGATTCGCCCGGAGCGCAATGCTGGGGTGGCCCTTTTCCCGGGACTTTCCGCGGAATGTTTCGGCGGCAGCTTCGTTCTGGAAGTACCCTGCGAAGACAATGGCTCCCTGGGATGCCATATGCATGGAGATGGCACCTCCCAAGCCCCGTGTGCCTCCCGTAACGAGAATGATCTTACCGGAAATATCGAAGCGGTTCACGGTTGCGGGTTTTTACTGTTTAGGTACGTGGTCAGGACTTCATCCTGGAATCCGGCCGGCAACAGGTTTTTCAGAATGAATCCGAATACCAGGGTGGCGTCGGCCACCACCTGGTCCTGGCAATGGATTTTTGCGTGGGCACTGGCGGTACTCTGGTTGCAGGAAAGAATTTCGGCTTCGATGCGAAGGCTGGAGCCGGGCAGGACGCTCTTTCTGAAATTCGCCTGCCGGACCTGGAGGAGCACGGGCCAAAGCGATGCGTCTACTCCTGCCATAATGCACTTGCCCGCCGACTGCGCCATCATCTCGACTTGGAGCACTCCAGGGACGACGGGGTAACCCGGGAAGTGATCCGGAAAATAGTCCTCGTCCGGACTTATCTCCTTGGTGGTCACAATCCGCTTGAGCGGTTCCAGCTCAAGGATGCGGTCAACCAGCTGGAAACGCATATTTCTTTTCGAGCAAGGAGAAAAGGTCCCCCACGGAACCGATTGCCGCGAGTTCATCAGCGCTCACGACGATTTTCAAATCCTCTTCCAGGCCTGCAAGCAGCATCAAATCGCCCATGGAATCCCATTCGGATACGGTATGTCTCGTGTCTGCCATGGTTAGTACGCGCCCCTGCACGGAAAGCACGTTCGTGAGCCATTCCAATCGCTTTTGTTTGTCCATGGGCGTACTCGGTCAATCTGCGGAATAGGTGAAGTGATCCATCAGGCAGTCTTCAGGGAGCTGCAATGAGACGCCTCCCCAGGAAAGCCCCACGCCGAAACCCAGCAACATCACTTGGCGCGGGCTTCCCCCGTTTTCGGGCGGCGGCCCGGCCAGCGCCAGCGTCAAAGGGACGGAAGCGGCGCCGGTATTTCCGAACTCGCCGATGGAAAGCGGAACCTTTTGCATGGCGATTCCCACCCTGCCGGCAAGGAACTTTATCAGGTATTCATTGGCCTGATGGAAAATGAAATAGGCATAGTCTTCCGGTTTGGTTCCGGAGAGGGCGAACAGGTCCCGGATCAAAGGCGGAACCCGGCTGCGCGTGAAATCGAAAACGTGGGCGCCTTCCATATGGACGCAATACTTCGATTTGTCTTCGGGGAAGCGATCCCGGAACATGCCACCCGGCACGATCAGATCCCCCGCTCCTTTTCCATCGGTCATCATGATGTAATGCGCTTTCGTCCCCGCGTCATCGGTCGCCTCCAGGGCGGTCGCGCTGCCCGCATCGCCGAAAAGCAGGGCGGTGGTGCGGTCCTTCGGATCGACGAACTTTGAGGGGGTTTCTCCGGTCAAGAGCAGGATGCGGCGGCATGCTTTCGACACCAGCAGGGAATTGGCCAGCCACATTCCATAGACATAGGCGGAACAACCCAGGTTAACGTCGAACGCGGCGCAGGTGTCCGGCAGTCCCAGCTTGTGTTGCAGGATGCAGCTGGTGGAGGGCATCACATAATCTTGAGTTTGGGTGACGAAGATCAATCCGTCCACGCTACCCGGATCCCAATTCAGTTTCCGCATCAGCCGAATCGCCGCAGCCAGGCACAAGTCCGAGGTGCAAGTGTTCTCGTCTGCGACCCGGCGCGATTTGATGCCCACCATGGCCGTGACCTTCCGGATTTCGGCAGGATCAAACCAGGGATAGTCGGTTTCGTTTGAGACTTGCTTGGGGGGCACGCATGAGACTACACCACGGACCGCCATGCCGACCATGGATACTTGTGCCATTGCATTTTTCCTATCGGGAAACTTCGGAACCCGGGAACGGTCAAAAAATAGGTAAATCGGAGTTCTTTTCCCATTCCTTCACCCTTGAAGGGAACCTTCCGACCAGGCAGATAGTGCACCCTTGACCCACTTAAATCCGATACGCTCTTGTTCCAGGCGCACCTTGGTTCGAAATCGGTTCAGCATCAAATCTTCAAACAAAGAGTTCTCTTCCGGAGTCAGGCGGACCAGATCCGCCTTTGCCGGCCAGGGCTCTTCCACCCAGAAGTCCTGGTGGGCCATCAAGGTTTCGCGATCCATCAGGACGGAGCGGCAATCGGGGAAGGCCACCCGTAACCGATCGAGGATTGCGAATCCGTGCGTATCGATATCACCCCAATAGTACATCTCGACTTCATGCAGCCATGGGATGGCGGATAGGGTTTCGACCCCGTAGCCCAAGCCGAACAGGACCAAGCTCCCGTCCAGGGGCGGGAAGGCGAGTCCGTTGATATCATTCTCCGTGATGAAAACGCGTTTCACCGGCAGGGAAAGCGCCGCGACCTCACTCAGCGGAGCGGTCAGGTCCGAAAGGCCCTGGATATGCATGCGGGAATCCAGAATCCGGAATCGGATCAAGGTTGGTTTGGAAAGGAAACCGAACCTGGCCTCGAAGCTTTTTCGTCCTTCTCCGACTGGGCCGAAAGGACCCACTGGGCCGACCGGGCTGAATGGACCCACTGGGCCGACTAGACCGGCTGCCGTCCCCGATCCGGCCGTCATTGCGCGGGACAGTTCGGTCAGGATCCCTTCGCAGGATTCGATGAACTTGGTATCCACACCGGTCAGGTCCATCTGGCGGACATAGATTTCCGGCCGCGGGTTCTTACGCAACCAAAGCAGGACATCCAGCAGGCGTTCCCATTTCTCCGCATGGTCGAGGAGCCTCATCGGCTTGGATTGCATCCAGGGCCCAAGCTCAGGGAGTTTTTCCAAGGTAAGGGCGGATAGGGAACGGAATAGTGCCGCCTCGCGGACCTTTCCGATCAGGCGCAAAGCATCCGCTTCCGTAAGGAGAGTCACGGAGGTGGGTAGACTATTCCTGCCGATGCGTCGGTTGTTGATTTCCGTGGAAACGATGTCGTATCCGAATCCCTTGGCAGCCCTCGCCCCGGCTTCCAGTTCCTGAATCCATCGCCGTGCTTCTTCAAAGCGATTGGATAAATCCTCGGGACCGGGATGGGCAAGGGAAAAGGAAATCGGAAACAGGGGTTCACCCTTGAGACTCGCCGCCAGCATACGACCGCTCTCCCATAACCTCCTGACTTTCGCCTGTATGTCGGAGGAGGTCGTCCATGGCATGGAAGTCAGCGGCTCCAAGTCGCCTTCTCGGCGCGGTATTCCTCGATGGTCAGGTTCCTCAGAAGGGAAATCCGCCCCTCCTCACTGTGGACAAATCCCACGCTGGCGACATAGGGTTCGATGATATGGATCTTCTGAAGCGGCGTCACAATCAAAAGCTGCAATCCCAGGCTTTTGAAAAGATCGAGCCCGAAACGCGCCGATTCATCCGACCCGCGGCCGAAGGCCTCGTCGATGACCACGAACCGGAAGGATCGGGAGCGGGCTTGCCCAGACTCCAGGCCGTCCAGGCCGAACTGGTAGGCCAAGCTCGCGGCCAGGATGGTATATGCCAGCTTCTCTTTCTGCCCGCCGGATTTCCCCCCGGAATCGGCATAGTGTTCCTGCTCCCGGTCGTCCTCCCGCCACCTTTCGGAAGCGGAAAACACGAACCAATTCCGGACATCCGTGACCTTCCCCCGCCACCGCTGATCCAGTTCGGCCGTGCCTTCCCGGCCGCGGAATCGCTCGATGATTTGCCGCACCTGGTGGAACTTGGTCTCGGAATACGCCTCGTCCCCGGAACCTGTAAGGGCGCCTTCGGTGCAGGCGCGCAGTTCCTGCTGAAAGCTCCTCACTTCCGGATCGGGGGTCAGCTCGGCCTCGAGCAGAATGTATCGGCCGGGGTTGTAGTCGATTTCCCGGAGGGAGCGATTGATGATGTCGATCCGCTCCTTGATGAGCTGCCGTTCGCGGTGCAGCTGGGATTGGAAATTGGCGACCTCGCGGATGGTATTCTCATTCAGGAGGCGCTTGAATTCGCTTTCGAAGCGGGGCAAATCGTCGGAGCGTAGCCCTTGCAGCATGGCGGCGAATTCACCCGCCGATTCGAGGCGGGCATCCGCTTCCCGCGTCTCCAGGGGAAAATCCCGACGGTAGGATTCCATGGCGGCCACGATCTTCTCGGTGAGCCGGGAAATCTTCTTTTCCTCCGCGTCAATTCGGCCCTGCAGCCATTCCCGGATTTCCTTCTCCTTGTTGTCGCAGGACTCCACGGTGAATACCGCATCGGCCAGTTCCACCTTCCGCATGGCATCCAGGATGGGGAAATCCCTGGACCTGGACTCTTCCGCCAGGGAATCGAGGACTAAGGCGCATTCCCGGGCGGCATCCGAGGCCAGGCTCCGCTTGAGACGGGTCTCCGTCAAACCGTCCCTCGCCTTATCCAAATCCTTCTGGATAGCGCTGAGATTGTCCTCCACGGCGGTAAGCTGCGCCTGCAAGGTGCGCAGGGTATCCGATTCCGCCTCCAGAGACTTTCTCGCCTCCTCGAGACGGGCAATGTCGAGGGCCAGGGGCTTCCAGTCCAAATCGCGGAAGTCTTCGAATACCCTCAGCTGCTGGATTTTTTCCAGGCGGGTCCGCAGGGTTTTTTGCTCCCCGTACAGCGCGGTATTCCTATCCGCCAGGCCGGACATGGATTTTTCCAGGCTTCTGACTCTGGTTTCAAGGGTCGCGATTTTCGCTTCATTGGTCCAGCCCAACACGTATTTCGACCGATCCCCCAGGGCCGAGCGATCATCCTTTTCATGCCGTTCGCCCGCTGCCTTGACCTGGCCGGCCCGGGACAGGGCCTTGGGCGTGCGGCGGAACTCCTCCAGGGTCTCGCAGCAGACATGGTCGTAGCGCCGCGTGATTTCCGCGTCCAGCCAAGCGTAAAAATCCGAGTCGGGCTTGATGGCCAGCTTTTCGGCCAAGGTGCCCGGTTCGGGCGAACGTCGCGTCGCCACGGAAGATCCGCGCACCCGGAAATACACCAGCCGGTTCTTGAGGTCGGTCCGCTCCACCCATTGGCTCACTTCGGAATACAGGCGATCCGGAACCAGCAGGGATTGACCGAACCCGTGCAGGAGCCGCTCGATGGCACCTTCCCAGTCCTCCTCGCCTTCGCGCACCTTGATCAATTCCCCGATAAAGGGAATCTCCTCAGCTTCGCAACCTAGGCTTCGGCCGAGCTCCCCGCGTAGGGTCAGCATGCGCGCGGGAAGATTGGATCGCCGGCTGCGCAAGGAAACCAGTTCCTGGGCGAGGGCGCCATGCTCATCCCGATACCCTTTGAGCTCGAATCCGATTTCCTTGGTTTCGTTCTGGATGTCGGCTTCCCGCGCCTCGCAGGCCCGGCTTTCCATCACGGCCGCGCTGCGATTGGCCAGAAAGCCGTCCAGGTCTCCGACGGCAGGCAAGCTGGCGGCTTCCGCCAGGGCCGCATACCGGTCCGACTTCCGCCTGCGCTCCTCCTTCAGAGCCTGCTGAGCGGCAATTTCCGCTTTCAACCTTTCCAGACGGTCGCCCCCGTTTTCGGCGATGGACTGTTTGATTTCGTCCCGCTCCCGGTTCAAGCCATCGCGACGGGCCGTGAATCCCTCCACGCGCAAGCCCAGCTTGACCGTCTCGCCGTCAAGGATTTCCAGACGCCGGGCCAGGAGTTCCCCCTTGATGGCAGCCATCCATGGCCGCAAGGACTCGCGGCAGGCCCTAAGGCCCTGGATGCCGGTGGACAGTTCGGCATGACGCCCGCAGTCCTCGACCAGGGGCGCCAACCTTTCGATTTGCGCCTTGGCCCGGAGCACGGCCTCATGCGCCCGGTGCAAATCGTCGAAATGGACGAGGAGCGCCTCGATGCGGGTTTCCACGGGAAAAGCTTCAAGCATATGCTGGCGGACGAAATCTGTGAGGTTGCCCACGGATTTCATGGACACGGTCTGGTTGAAAAGATCCAGGGCCTGCTCGTTCTCGATGCCGAAGCGGCGCCGGAAAGCGGCGGAATAGGCGGCGAAGGAATCGTGGGCCTCCACCCCCGGCATCCGCCGGATGCGCTTCCGTAATTCGCCCAGGTCCTTTCCGAATCCGGAGAAATGCTCCTGGATGGAAAGGGCTCCGTCAGCTACAACGAAAAGCCGGGCGGGCTGGCCTTCCGAATCCTTCATCCAGAACAACTGGGCCAGGGTCACATATTGCGACAGCCCCGCGTTGAAGAAGCGACCCAGGATTACCGAATACGAGTTATGATCCCGCAGGGCCACCGGCTTGGCGGAAAGCCCGGCTTCGCCGCGTTCGCTTTTATAATATCCGAGCACATAAGTCCGCAAAGTACGCTCGCGGTTTTCCGCTCCGGCCGCCTTGTTGAAAACGATTTTCTGGGAAGGCACAAGCAGGGTGGTGACCGCATCGACCAAGGTTGATTTGCCCGAACCGATGTCCCCGGTGAGGAGAGCATTTTCACCACCGAGCCCCAGAGACCAGATGCGCTTGTGGAAAGTCCCCCAATTGTAGACTTCGAGACTGTGTAGACGGAACCCGGCCTTTGCCTTTTCCGGAGCGAAATCCAAAACCGGGTCCGAAGTCGTTTCCAAGGGCTTCATGCTATGGGTCTCCGTGGTCTTTCTCCGCTTTCCTCATCCGCTATTTCCGCGCCATGGCTCCGGTACCCGGCCAGACGGGCTTCAAAATCCTGGAGCCACTGGGCATCCACGAACGACGTCAAGATCCGCCCCACTTCGTACCGATCCTCGCTCCCCCGCAAACGGCGCAGGAATCCCAAGTCCGCGATTTTGGCGATGTTCCCCGCGATTCGGTCCGATAGGCGAGCCGAGTTCGGGCTGTCCGCGAAAAAGGTGCGGACCAAATCAATAATGTCCTCTCGGCCCAGGATGAGCCGGATGTCACCGCTTTGCGCATCCGACTCCGCCAACTTCTTCCGGATCAGGGCGAGCAGCAGGCTGACCGGATAGCTCAATTGCCTCCGCTGCACCAGCCGAGGCAGCTCTGGCTCTCCCTCTCGGGAAGGCTTCTGCCGTAGGTAGGCATACCCTTCCGCCTCGTCCAGGATAAGCTCCAGCCCAAGTACGGCCAGGTGTTCCCGGACCCGGGCTTGAAGTCCCAAAAGCGCCTGCCAGAGCGGCGGATCGGTTTCCATATAGGTCACGCCCTTCATCAAGGTGATGAGGACCAGGGACAGGTTTTGACTGCGATCGGGAGTTTGCATGGATTTTGGACTACCTGTGGAAGGTGACGAAGGGAAGGATGGCCTCGCGGGTTGTCCCCGCGGCATCGGTCCAAGCCAAGGACTGCCGGGCGGAGTCGTCGATGACGGCTCCTCGGTCTTCCGCGGCCAGGCTGAGGTAGGCGATGACCTCGGAAAGGCCTTGTTCCAAGGGAAAGGTTTCGACCAGTTCTTCCAAAGTGATCTGGCTTTTCGCCTGCAACAGCTTGCGGATACGCGCTTTCAGAGCCTCCTTATCGACGTATTGCCGGTCGAAGAGAGCGTCCGCCGCGAAGGTGCCATTGCCCACTTCCAGATTTCCATCCAGGATCATCGGCTTCAAGGGCAGCGAATACAGCGGGCGGTCCAGGGAAATCCCCACCGTCGGCGCCGGATCGTCGATCTCCATCCAATCACCTACGGGAGGAAGGTCGCGCACGGCGACGGCATGCTGCTCGATGCTTTTCAGAAGTTGCATGATCCTGCGGTTCTCCAGGGCGGCTTGATCGTCCAGGTAACGCCGGAGTTGCGAGGAAAGTCGGGCGACCGTCCTTTGGGCCTGCTCGCCCGCCTGCAGCCAGTCGAAATGCACCTTGAGGAGGCGGCGGTCCGGTCGGAGTTCTTCGACCGGAGGCAGGGAGAGTACCGTTTCCAGCAGGGAGGTCAGTTCCTCCTGCCGGGTCGGCGACATGAGGAAGTCCCAGAAAGCCTGGAAGCTGCGGCCCTGATCGGAATCTCGGATGGCATCGCTCGCACCGAATACGTCTTGCAGCAAGGATCCCTTGCTGCCGTCCCAAGTGGCAATCCGGTCGCGGACATTGCGATCCAGATCCCGAAAGTTTTGTTCGACCTCCCGAAAGTCACCCAACAGGCCGCGGGCGGTGGCGGCCATTTGGAGAAACCGGTCCCTCACCTGGGTCGGGTCCATGACGCTCATCCTGCCTTCTTGGATGCTCCGGATATCCGCCTCGATCCGGGCCCGCCGTTTTTCCAGTTCCGCGATGCGGGCGCCCGGATCCTCTTCGGTGCCTTCGGCCAATTGCCGCAGCAATTCGAAAACGGTCATGAGCCGGGATTCGGTTCCCACGAATTGCTTTTGGCTCAGGCCCTTCACCCATTCGATGGCCTTTTCGGTGGCGGGAGTCAAATCGAAATGGGGCTCGTCACCCTCCGGCGGATAGTATCTCCGAAGCCAGGCCCGGCCGCTCGACGACCAATCGTCCAGGTATTCCTTCGCCGACCGCTTGAAAGCCTCTCCACCCTTCCTGTCCCGCAAGTGAAAGAGGTGGTCTTCCAGGCGCGTCAGAATCTCCTGCTCCGCAAGGCTTCTCACATTGGGTTCAATGAAGGCTCGATGAAGAAACCCGATGATGAAGGGGGCATGGTCCGCCGCCAGCAGCCGCCAGGCCGGATGCACCCGCCTGAGGTTTTCCAGGGAATCGTACTCGAGTCCGAAATCGGCCATTTTTCAAATATAGACCCGACTTGGGTCCTATTGTATCTCCCGCCCTTTTTTCCGATTGAAAACCCAAAAAATCCAATTGTTCCAAGGCATGGGGTTTCGGACTTCCCAGGCCACCTGGATGCTGCGACCCGGCTTGCTGTTGTTATCATAATCGACTATAATGATAACATGATAAGAACCCAGATTTCGGTGGACGAGAGTTTATATCGACGCGCCAAACGTACCGCCCGTCGGCGCGGCATTTCCGTAGCCGAGCTTTGCCGGCAGGGCCTCGAACAGGTCGTGGCGGTCGACACGCCCGATAAGCCCTGGATGGAGCTGGCCGGAATATTCGAAGGGAAACCGGATGACAGCGCCTCAATCGACAGCGAGCTGTACGGTCAGGATCATCCTTGAATCCAAAGGTCTTCTTGGATTCTGGTATTTTCGTCGCCTTCCTGAATAGCCGGGACCATTGGCATGGGCGGGCCGTTCAGCTATTCGGGGGGCCTACGCCCAGGTGGGCAACCTCTATCCTGGTCGTTTCGGAGACTTATTCCTGGTTCCTACACCGCCTCGGAGAAGAACCGGCGCGTCGGTTCCATCTTCTGATTCAAAACCTGGAGGGGCTCACCCTATTGCCGGCAACCCGTGAGCATCACGAGGAGGTCCGGAAAACCCTGGATCATTTCCGGGGCTCCAAGCTGACCTATGTGGACGCGTCCAGCCTCGCCCTGATGGCCCGCCACCGCATTTCCACGGTATGGTCCACCGACCACCATCTGGGCCTGGCCGGAGCCGAGGTTTTGCCGAAAGGATGAACCCCGGAAGGCCGGAGAAAGACGGGCTACTTTTTCGCATGCGATCCGGGATGCGGGTCGCTAGCGTATGGATGTCCAGTCCGATAGAATCACGGTATACCAAAGTCGTTCATATCCAGCAACTTGACGTTGAGGCACCTGGTGGAATACGTGTTGCCCGAAGGTGTTCCCATCCGGCAATGGGTGTTGACCCTCCGACCCGTTCCTGTTTTGCATGCATCACGAGGACTTCTATCCGGCGGGCAATGATCCACGGCAGGGAAGTACGGCGGCGGAGATGGGCAATAGATGACCGCCGGAGGCGCTAGAAAGCCTTACCCAGGGAAACCGAAAGCATGACACCGCTCCCAAGGATCGTCTTGTAGAACTTTTCGGACTTGTCGCTCACTGTGCTACCCGGGCGATAGTGGTAGTTTTGGCCTCCCAGCAACTGCGAATATCCGGCATTGGCGATGACCAGGAATCCGTTATCGGCCAGATACTCCACGCCCATCGACGCGTCCGCGTACCCGCTGCCGTCGATCTGGATTTCCAGGTCCTGCTTGGTATCCGGATCCTGGACCTTAACGTATTCGCCATCCGTACCTAGGGTGTATTTTAATCCCAGGCCCGCAAAGAAAGCGGTTTTTTCCAGGGAGAAGAGATAACGTGCGCGCAAGCCGGGACGCAAACCGGCCGAACTCAAGCCCACGCCCATATCCAGCGCGCAATGGGGGAAGACGTACCAGGTACCTACCGGGCCCAAAAGACTACCCAAGCTGTTCACTCCGATTTCCGCGCTCAGTGCCCAGGTCCGGGGTTTGCGCAGTTCCAGCGTGTCTGTTTCGGCGGGTTCCGATGAGACGGTGGCGTCGGACTGGGAGAAAACAAGAGCGGGCAGCGCAATGGCCGCCAGGATAAACGCTCGGGTGATCCGGAACATGGTGAATCCTTGGTGAATAGATTAAACGAAACGAGGTTGTCAAAAGATAGTAAGCATTCGGTGAGCTTCGTCTAGGGATATCGAGATTGCAAGGCTACCCTTCCGAAGGCATGCCGACGGCAAGGAGATCAGCCGGCCGGGCTGAGCTAAGCTAAGGCGGGTGCCCGTTGAAGCAGTTTCCTGACCCGCGATCACAAAGACTTGAGGAGCTTCACCACCGCGTCGAACCGCCCCGGGTCCTGCGGATTTCCCCGGAAATCAAGGTTCTGTATGTGATCCTTATCATCGACACCCCGGTGTCGAAAATCTACACTTCTACTGCACGGCTTCTGCGGGACCCCCATTTCCGGTAGGGCCCGTACCGGACGCCCGAGCGGGAAGAGTTGCCTATGCCATCCTCCACCTTGCTGAAGTTCTCCCTGGAAATCGGCGCGCTGGGAGCGGATAAGTTCCGGGTCTTGGAATTCACCCTCAGGGAAGCGATTTCCGAAGGTTTCCACCTCCGCATCGAGGCCAGTTGCTCGGACTCGGACGTCAAATACGCGGATATGATAGGCAAGGACGCCACCCTGACGGTCACGGGCCAGGACTTCCCCGTTTCCCATTACGGAGTGGTGACCGGATACAACCAACATCCCGACTCCAGCCAAAGTTTCGGCCAGGAAAGCGTCCTCTACGACATCATCATCGAGCCCCATGCGCAATTGATGGCCTATACCACTCAGAATCGTGTGTTCCAGAACCTGGATATCAAGGCCATCACCACCAAGGTGGCGGCGGACGCCGGGATCGCGGCCAACTTCAAGTTCGGCGCCAAGGGCCCGTTCCTGGAACGAGAATACACGGTCCAATACAACGAGACGGATCTGGATTTCATCCGGCGCCTTTTGGAAGAGGAAGGCATCTGCTACTACTTCGATCATGAAGGCAGCACAGACGTGATGACCACCCTGGACAAGGCCACGGATGTAAGACCGGTTCCGAACAATGACAGCGTGGAGTTTATAGGGAACGCGGGCCTGTCCCACATGTCCACGGACCATGTGAGCAAGATGGTCCGCACCCGCAGAATGGTGACCGGCAAGGTCACCCTCAAGGACTACAACGATCGCACTCCGGAAGTGAAGATCCAGGGGGCCGTCGCCAATCCCGGTCAGGGCGAACAGTACACCTACGCCCCGGTGGTGACCACCACCGCCGAAGCCCAGCAGGTGGCGGTCCTCCGTGGGGATATGCTGGCCGCTTCCAAGGAAGTGCTGGAAGGCGAAGGCATCTGCCGCGGCTTCCGCGCGGGCTACAGGTTCGAGCTGACCGAGGGTGCCCCGTCCCTGTTCGCGGGCAAGTATACCCTGGTGCGCGTGGTCCACCACGGCGATCAGCGGGAAGGTTTCGAGAGCGACGCCGCCAACATCATCTACACCAACAGCTTTTCCTGCATCCCCGCCGCCACCGTGTTCCGGCCCGCGCAGGTCACCCCGCGCCCCAAGATTTACGGTATCATCACCGCCAAGGTGGACGGACAGGCCGGCCCCTACGCCTACCTGGACGAAGAAGGCCGGTACCACGCCAAGATGCCCTTCGATCGCACGGACCTGACCGACGGCGGCGCCACCTTGCCCATCCGCATGTCCCAGCCCTACGGCGGCCCTAACTATGGCATGCATTTCCCCGTTCACAACGGCAACGACATCGTGCTCGGCTTCATCGACGGCAACGTGGACCGGCCCATCGCCCTGGGCACGGTGCCCAATCCCAGCAACGGCTCGCCCGTCACCAGCAAGAACAAAAGTGAAAGCGTCATCAAGACCGCCTCCGGCCACATCCTGCGCATGGACGACAAGGAAGGCGAGACCATCGTCGACCTGAAAACGGCGGGCAAGCACCTGCTGGCCATGGACGACAAGCCGTCCTCCAAGGACGTCAAGATCAAGACCTCCGGCGGGCATCTGTTCGTCATGGACGATACGGGCAAGAACGTGACCGTGCTGACCACGGCCGGGCATACCATCAAGATTGACGACGCCGCCAATACCATCACCATCGAGACCAAGGGCGGTCACTCCATGGTCATGGATGATCCGGGCAAGAAGATCGAAATCAAGGACGGGCAGGGCGTGAACGCCATCGCCCTGGACGGCGGGGGAAAGCTGTTGAGTATTTCTTCTACCGGGGACATCAAAATAGACGCGGGCAAAAACCTGATCATCACCGCCAAGGAAATGATCAGCATGGACGCGGGCAAAGACATGAGCCTGCATGCGGACGGAGGCGGATCCATCACCGTGGACAAGGCTATGGTGATGGAAGCGGTCAAGGATTTCACGGTCAAGGGCAAGAAGATTGGCATCACGTCCGAAACGGATTACATCGTGGCCGCCAAGAAGATGGACTTCAAGGCGGATAACGACTTCAAGGTGGACGCGAGCAAGGTCAACCTTAAGGCCAGCGGCGACATGGTATTCAAAGGCTCCAAGATCGCACAAAACTAGCCGGCCATGCTCGATATCCGGAACAAGACCCCATTCGCCGCCGACCTGGCCCCCATGCTGGACAAGCACGGCCGGGAAGCGGCCGTCATCGCCATCAAGGGAACCTTCGCCATCCGCGGCAAGTCGCAGACGCTCCAACCCGCAGAGAAGCAGGAGCCCATCGTATCCGGGGACGTCTACCATGGCGAACCCGACGTGTCGAGCCTGAAGTACGAATCGGATATCCTCCCGCCCAAGCCTGGTACGGACGTTTCCCTGCTGGGCCATGCGTATGCGCGCGAACCCGGAAAGCCCTTTGTGGACACGGGCCTCAAGGTCGGTGGGCTCTCGAAAGTCGTGCGCGTGTTCGGGGATCGGGTGTGGTTCAAGGCCATGGGGTTTTGGGTCCCCAGCGATCCGGTGCCTTTCGAGAAAATCCCGGTAATGTATGAAAGAGCCTTCGGTGGTAAGGATTTTTCTCATCCCGACAAGAAAAAGCACGCGGTTGAAAGGCGTAATCCGGTGGGCGCTGGTTTCGTAACCCAGGGCAAGGACGGCTACCTGGAAAACCTGCCCTTGCCCAACTTGGAAGATCCGAACGATCTCATCACGGACTCCGGGGACAAGCCGGCTCCGGCCGGTTTCGGCCTGTTGGCCGCGCATTGGCTTCCCCGCCAGGCTTTTTCCGGCACCTATGATGACGCCTGGAGGGCCAACCGCTTTCCCTTCTTGCCGGAGGACTTCGACGAACGCTTTTTCCATTCCGCGTCGCCCGGCCTCACGTCCCCTAAGAAAATGGCCGGGGGCGAACCGGTCCGGTACGTCAACTTGTCCGCCGACCATGATGTCACTTTCGTGTTACCCAAGCGGGCCATCAAGGTGACGGCCGATGTAAAAGGCAAGACCGGTTCCTACCCCGCGCTGCTGGACACCGTGGTAATCGAACCGGATGAAAACCGTATCATGCTCACCTGGAAGGTCGTCATCCCCTGCAACCGCCAATTCCTGTATGTGGACCGGATCCGGATCGAGGCGGCGGCATGAGCGAGCTCGCCTCCACGGCCTTGTGTGTGACCGCGGTCGAGGCGGTCACTCCCCTCGGGTTCGACGCGCAACAGACCTGCGCCGCCATCCGCGCCGGCGTGAATCGTTTTGCCGATCATCCTTTCCTCGTCTCCATGGTTACCGATCCCGAAATCGAAGAGGGCGAACCCCTGGTGGCGTCGCTTTTGTCCGAACTGGATCCGGATACGGAAGGCAGCGATCGCCTGCTGGAGTTGGCCTTGCCCGCCTTCAAGGGCCTGCTGGCCAAGGCGGGATTCAAGCGGGCCGATCTGGCCAAGGGCGGGTTGCTGCTTTCATTGCCGCTTCCTTTCGGAGGCCCTGTTGCCACGAAAGATCCGAAAGCCCCAACGTCTCCCAAGGCTCCGAAGGTTCCGGATGCGGGTCCGGATCCGCTCACCCCCTTGAAGGACAGGCTCGGCCTCAAATCCCTGAAGCTGAAAAAATCCTGCCGTCTGGGCCATACCGGCATGGCCTCTTGCATTCTGGAAGCGTCCAAACTCCTCACTTCAGCGGAAATCGAATTCTGCATCGTGGGCGGCATCGAATCCTACCATGAAACCGAAACCCTGGAAGCGCTCGACGGGGGCTTCCGCCTGAAAAGCGCTCGCGCGGTGGATGGGTTCATCCCCGGGGAAGGCGCCGTTTTTCTGCTGCTGGAAACGGCCGGCAAGGCCGCCGCCCGAAAAGCCAAACCCTTGGGAGTTCTATCGGAATTCGGCTTCGGCAAGGAAACCCGGAACTACGCTTCGGACCTCATGAGTTCGGGAGACGGTTTGCGCCAGGCGTTGCAGCCCGCACTTGCGCGACCTCCCAAGGCCGGAAGCCCTGGGCGATGGGTGCTGTGCGATATGAACGGCGAAAGCTATCGGGCCTCCGAATGGGGCATCGTCCGCACCCGGCTCGGTGAGAAGATCGAACCCGTTGTCGAACTGACCCATCCCGCGGATTGCCTGGGGGACATGGGGGCCGCGAGTACGGGAGTGCTGATCGCCTACGCACTCCACGCGTTCCATCGGGGTTACGCCCCAGCCCCCGAAGCCTTGATCTGGAATGCGTCCGACGACGGGGCCCGGAGCGCCATGGTGCTGTCGCCGGTCCTGCAGGGAAAGGGATAACATGCCCGCTACTACGAACGTCAACTTCCGCACCGTGGTCCACGAGAAAAGCTCGGGCATGGCCATGTTCTTCCCCGACGTGTGCAAAACCCCGGCGCCGCCTGCAGGTCCCATCCCCATTCCTTATCCCAACATCGCCCAATCCACGGACACGGATGGTGGGAGTACTAAGGTCAAGATTGACGGATGCCCAATCATGCTTAAGGATTCGAATTTCAAGATGAGTTCCGGCGACGAGGCCGGCTCCGCAGGCGGCGTCATGTCCAGTTGCACCAAGGGCAAGGCCGAATTTCTCAACTACAGCTTCGACGTGAAAATCGAAGGCAAGAACGTGCCGCGTTTGGGCGATATGATGCTCGGCAACAAGAAGAACACCCCTCCCATGCCCGAGATCCAGCCGCCCACGGTGATCGTCGATATACCGGAGCCGGCCGAGAACGCAAAAGAATGGTCCCTTAAGAAGATGGAAGTCGAGGATCCGGAAGCAGAAGACGAAGCCGTGCCGCAGGGCAGCGGGGGCGGGGCCGCAGCGCGTAAGGGCGGAGCGGACGGTGGCGGCGGCGATCTTTCTGGCTCCGGAGCGGGAACTGCGCCGAAAGCAGGGGCCGGTGCGGGTAGCGGTGATGAAAAGAAAGAAAAAGAAAAGAAACCCGAGCCCACAATTAAGGCGAAGTGGAGCAAATCCGCGGTTTCCCCGGAGCACTTTGAAAAGTGGCCTCCCAAGGATGTGAGTAGCGTTGATGTTGCTGCGGACTCGAAAGTCCTTCTGGAAGTGGACACAACTGACGTTCCCGACGGAACCGCAGGCAGCTTAGAGATACGCCATGCGCACACGGGGGCTTTGATCAAGAACGGATCGTTGAAAGGCCTCAAAATCAAAGGCAACAAGCTGGTCGACCCCGCAACAGGGAATCCACCTGAATGGGTCTTCAAGGCCGAGCAAGCCCTGTGGGACCCTTGGAACAACCCGTTCTATTTTTTCAAGGCCAACGTGTTCTTCAAATCTCTGAAAGCCGAAACGCCTAAGGATATCGCCGCTTCCGAAGCGGATCTCTTGAGACTCAACTACTGGCATGCTTGCCTGGCTGATGGCCATGCAGATGCCGCCCTTGATAATCCGTTGGATACAATTGGCGATGTGGATGCCATAAAGAAGATCATTTCCGGTTTGCCGAACCATCTTGTTTATCCGCAAATCATGGTTGCGGAAAAAGCCGACATCAAGGTTTGGGGGAGCGTATTCCGAAACAGCTATTCTTACTACCACTCCAGCCACGGCCTCGATGACGTGATCTATCTCGGCAAAACGGAAATCGGCCGAAGCGACGCTTCCAACTCTTCGAAGGTGCCGAGCGTTCCGAAGTACTTCATTTATTTCGATTCTTGCCTGACCGGCGTGGAGGGAGCCTTCGCCGGGGCCTTCATCAAGCGGGGCACCCGTAACGTGATGGCGTTCAAGCAATCCATTTTCACGGATGAGGCCAGGAGAACGGCCAAGGAATTCTATACCGAATGGTGCAATGTGCATCATTGCGATCCGGCCAAAATTCCGGATGTCTTCGCGCTGGTAGCGCCCTCGCATGTTAAGACCATGACGCCGGTTCTGTATGGCCTCGGAGGAAATGCCCCTGGGGAGGGAGGAATGTCTCCTATGGCACAAGCCGCGATTGTGATCGGTATTATAGCCGCAGGGGCGCTCATAGGGGTCGCGGCGGCCCAATTACTGAAATGAAATTCATTATGATTTTACTTTTCGGAGTGATGGCAATGGATTCGCAATCGTCCGATTCCATTCCCGGCATGGCAGTGGAAAAGGAATTCCTGCTCCCTGAAGATGCGATAAAAGACCAGCTCGCAAGCGGTGAGGAGATGGCCCTGATCCAGATCCGTTCGGTAAAGGAAATGCATCCGGGTACGAGAAGCTTTTCAACCGAGTACCAGGCGACCATACTGAAGAGTACCCGGGGAAAGAAAACTAGATGGAATTGGTTGCGGTTGAAAAGGAGTGAGGTTTTTTGGCATTGGGGTCCGGCAAAATTGGGTGAAGGTTTTTACATGACCACGTTCGGTAAGCGGCAAAGCGACGATAGAATCCCCATCGACGGAGTCGGCTCGACACGGCAGGTTCCGTTAAGCCGGGGCGAGGAGATTTTCATGGCGCATCGGAAAATCTCGGACAATATCATTTCACGTTTGGATATGCTTCCTGACTCGGTTCTGAAATCGGCGGCGAATGGAGCGATTGATGTCGTCGTTCTAAGAATCACCTATTCCACGTTGGCCCTGGATTCCGCATCGCGGGTTTCGGTTTACACGGACAATCGGGCGACGGCACTGCGCTGGCTGGTTGGCAAGGAGCGGGCTAGCGTAGCTCCTTTGTTTAAAGGAGAGTCTACCCTCAAGCTCAACAGGATTTACCTTGTAGCTTTCTCGGCAAGCCTCGAAGAGCCGCAGTCGTACGCAGTTGTCGAAGTCTTTCCGGGGAATATGGAAAAATCGATCCGGTTGCATGAGGAAAAAATCCGGTCATTCGGAAAAAATACCGATCCAGGAGTCCCATAGCATGACGGAAACCCAAGCCAAGGAAAAGGCGGAATCGCTCCGCAAGGACGCCGGAGTGCCGGACGGGTTCGCATTGGAATCTGCGGCCAAGAGGTATATTGAGTTGTCCGAAGAGACACCCAATGGCGGGTACCTGGTAAGGGATGTGCTTGTATGGATCGCGCGCTTTGCGAAACAGAATTCGTTTTGGGAATTTGCCATCGACGATACAACCGGACTAGTGGTCCGCACCCAAAAGACACGGTGAATTCATGACCCAAAATTCCGAAATCGACCAGACCCGAAAATGCTGAACGCCGCCGATCTGTCTAAGCTGGCGATAAAGTCCTGCCTGGAACATGCCCGGAAGAGGGTGATGGGGGATTTGACCATCACGGCCACGGGCTCCCATTCCGAATGGAATGAGCACCAGATGCGCCATGTACATTCCCAGGCCATGACCATCTGGCGCCGCTACGGACAGCTGGATATCATCATGAATGAAAAGGGAAAGCTGGTCGGATTCATCGATCATGCCAAGTACCAAGATGCGGGGGACGAAGCCTTATCACGCGAAGAAGCCATGGCCATGATCAGCAAGGCCGGTGTGGTTCCTTCTTCCGCCCGCCTGGAAGAATTCAAACAGGTCGAGCTTACCAAGGTAAAGGGCACCGTATGGAAAGCGGTTTTCGCCCTCGAAGTACCGGCTAAGGATTATGCCCTTTTGGATGTGGAAATCAATGGCACCAAGAAAA
>JALYSE010000074.1 GCA_030854955.1 Fibrobacterota bacterium
CCTCGCAAGATTTCCTGCTGGTTTCTGCGGAGAGCCAATCAAAGGGCAAAGGCACCCGCGGTCGCGCTTGGCATAGCCTTCCCGGTAACATCTATATGACCCTGGGAATCAATAGGCGGCACCTTTCCCAAGCGAGGCTGGCCCTCTTGTCCCTGGAAATCGGGTTGCATCTTTGGGACGAGGCGGCGTCGAGGATTCCACCCGGGTCGCGCGGCGCGCTGACCCTGAAATGGCCGAATGATCTCCTATTCCGGGGATCCAAGGTCGGCGGCATCCTCATGGAAACCCACGGAGAATTCATCTTGGTCGGAATCGGAGTGAACGTCGCGGCCGCGCCGGGCATTGAGGATGGAGGAACCCCCAGCGCTTGCCTGGCGGATGCGGGAATGATCCGGAATGAAAAGAATGCCCTGATTGAGGGGATCTACCGGCGCGTACAGAGCGCGCCTGGCAGTGCCGACGACTATGATTCCGAGGCCATCCTGTTGCAATGGCAGGGCAAGGTGGACTGGAATAGTTCCCATCGGCTCAGGGATCGACCGGAAACGCCCTGGGTGCGCCCGGTATCGGTGAACCGCCAAGGGCACCTTCAGGTGGAACACACCGATGGCGCCCGGGAATGGCTCATTGCGGACTACCTGATCTAGGCTAATCGTCTAGGACGGTGGCTGCTGTCACCTTGATATTAGGATCCAAGGAAGCGGAAACCGAGCAGTATTTTTCGAGGGCCAGGGAAACTGCCCTCTCGGCCTTGGCGCGATCGACGCCTTTGCCGTGGATCCGGTAGGTCACCTCGATATTGGTGAATGGCGACGGAGTGGAGTCTTTGCGGTCCCCGTTGACCTCGATGTCCATTGAAGTGAAATCCACGCGGGACTTTTTCAGAATGTTGACCACGTCGATGGCGGCGCAGCTCGCCAAGGCGGCCAGCACCAATTCCATGGGCCTGAATCCACTCTCATCGCCGCCGATGGATTTCGACGCGCCGATATCGAAAGCGTAGCCGTTGCCGGACTTGGCCTTGAACCTGAAATCGGGGGTGCCCGACAGCTCGATGCGCATTATTGGAAGGCCACCACGAAGTCCATGGTGCTCTTGAACTTCTCCAGGGCCTGGATTGCCGCCGGCATTTGGTTCGCTTCCGTCATGTTGGACAGGTAACGGCGGAATTTCGTGGCCGCCTTGAAGACCTCGGCGGGCATGATGAGCTCTTCGCGACGCGTTCCCGACATGGCGATGTCGATGGCGGGATAGATGCGCTTTTCGGCCAGGCGGCGGTTGAGCACCAATTCCATATTGCCCGTGCCTTTGAACTCCTGGAAAATGACTTCGTCCATCTGCGAGCCGGTCTGTACCAGGGTGGTAGCGATGATGGTGAGACTTCCGCCTTCCTCCAGCTTGCGCGCGGCGCCAAAGAATTTCTTTGGTTCCTGCAGGGCCTTGGCGTCCACGCCACCGGATAGGGTGCGACCGGAGGACTTGAGCTGATTGTTGAAGGCGCGGCTCATGCGGGTGATGGAATCAAGCAGGATGACCACGTCTCGGCCGGATTCAACCTTACGCTGGGCGATATCAATAACCATCTGGGTCAGAGCGATATGCTCTTCGATAGGCTTATCCAGGCAGGATGCGTAGACCTTGCCATTGATCTTGCGCGTCAGATGGGTAACTTCCTCGGGACGTTCGTCGATGAGGAGAAGAATGACGTCCGCTTCAGGATGGTTATAGGCTATGCCGTTGGCGATCTTCTCCATCAACATGGTTTTTCCGGTTCGCGGCGGGGCCACGATCAGTCCACGCTGGCCTTTGCCGATGGGCGTGAGCAACTCAAGAAGAATCATGGATTTGTCGGTATCGAGGGGAGTGGAAAGCCGGTAGTTCTCGTGGGGATTGACGCTGGTCAGGGTGTGGAACATCGGCGAAGGACGGTAGATGTCCAAAGGCTGGTCCTGCACTTCGAGGAGGTTGGTGACGACCTTCTGGCGCCTGTTCTTCTTACCGCGGACAATTCCATGGATCTTATGCCCGGACCGCAATCCGAATCGGGAGACGATTTCGCGGGGAACCAGGATGTCCGCATCCTGCGGGGTGAAGCTGGTTTTTTCCGATCGCATGAAGGCGTGACCGCCGTCTACGAGTTGGATGAATCCGGTATATTCTTCAGTCTCCGAACGGGGGTCAAAATCGAAGGTATTGTCGTTGCCGCCACCCTGATGATCGTCCCGATCCCGGCCGCCCTTGCGTTTGCCCCGGTGGTGGTTATTGTTATTGCCGTTATTGTTCTGATTCTGACTATGGCCCTGATTCTGACTATGGCCCTGATTCTGGCTATGGCTCTGATTCTGGTTGCCGTTGCCCTGGCCACCCCGGTTCTGGATTTTGCTCACTTTGGCGCGCTTGCGGCGGCGCCGGAGGCTGTCGTTGGATTCATGGGAGATTTGCGTAAGGTTCTTGAGTTGGCGGGTGGGATCAAAGGCTTTGTCCCCGGGCTGTCCTTCAACATTTCCATCGATATTTCCCTCGGGTTCCGAACCGTCATTTTCGTCCAGATCATCATCATAATCGTCGTCGTCGTCATCGATTTCATGCGTCGAAAGGGTCACTTCCATTTCCGGCTCGATGATTTCTTCGTCGCGATTGTCGTTGGTTATCATTTCGGTGGGATTCCTATCTTGCATTCAAGATCCCTTGGTTGGTTTGAAAGATTTTTTCCCATATTGGAAATGGACTGGTTATTGCGGTTGGTTCGGGTGACCGGGAAAGGCGGCTATGCCGTACGATTTCCTGTGCCCTTGCGAGACGGGGGATTTTCGATCCCAGCGGCCCGGAATTTTTTTATCAGAAAACCCCTGATGGATTTCCACTACCCCCCACTTGCAAGACTTGATGTCGAAGTGGGAAATTGCTTTATCGGCAAGCTTCAATGGCAAGTATAGCCATATAATTAGATGCAAAGGTACAAAAAGCGGTAAATTTGCGCTTTTCGAACTTGTTTTCCTGCTATCAAGCGGAATTGAAGCTTAGTGGTCATAACCAATATAGATAAAATGGGGGAAAACTCAACAAGTTCCGGATCTTAATTTGGGCCTTTTCACCTCGGATTGTAGTTATTCATGGTCACCATCATCAGGGCAAGGCAGGTCATTATTACGCTTCCCGTAATGATCTGCTCCTTGTGATTGAAGGAGTGCTTCACTACTAAAACCGTGTCGGACCTAGACTTGGGAAGTGCGGTGGTGTCACTGGATACCGGAATTGCCTTGATTGATGCTGTGTCCACGATCGTCCCGCTCGGAAATGGACCGGTTGAGGGGCGCACACCCGATTGAGCGGCGATTCTTCCCAAACCACCAATCAGGGCCAGGATGATTACACCCACTGATAGACCCGGGCGCATGGTCAAAGGTCCAGATGCTTTTTCAGCTGTTGGTTAACCTGGTCCGGCCCGGCCTTGCCTCCGCTCAACTTCATCACCTGGCCGACGAAGAATCCCAGCAGCTTGACTTTGCCTCCTCGGTAGGCAACCACCGAATCCTGGTTCTTATCAAGGACCTCCTTTATGAATTTTTCGATCGCACCGGCGTCGTTGATGACCACAAGGTTCTTGTCCTTGACGATAAGTCCCGGGGCTTTGCCTTCCCGGAACATGTCCTCAAAGACAGTCTTCGCGATTTTTCCGGAAATAGTTCCCTGTAGGATGAGGTTAATCAGGTCGCCGAGATGTTCCGGCGTAAACTTCAGGTCACCCACCCCGATGTTTTCTTCTTTGACCACGCGCAGGACTTCGCCCATCACCCAATTTGAAGCGGCCTTCTTGTCGGCGGTGACGATGCATACGCGTTCGTAGAATTGGGAGACCGGCTTATCAGCGGTGAGCACTGCGGCGTCATAGAGGGGGATTCCGTATTCCTCCACATAGCGCTTGCGCCTAGCCTCAGGAAGTTCAGGCATTGTGGCCTGAATGGCTTCGACATGGGTCCGGTCGACATTGATGCGGACAAGATCTGGTTCCGGGAAGTAGCGGTAGTCATGGGCTTCTTCCTTGGCGCGGGTGGCAACCGTTACGCCGCGAGCCATGTCCCAGCGCTTGGTCTGCTGGGCTATTTTTTCTCCGCGGTCGAGCAACATGGCCTGAAGCTCTATTTCCGATTCCAGCGCCTTCTCGATGTTGTGGAAGGAATTCATATTCTTCAGTTCCACGCGGTTGCCGAAGGGGGAGAATTCATCTTTGCGCAGGGATACGTTCGCATCGCAGCGCAGGTTGCCCCGCTCCATGTTTGCGTCGCAGATTTCCAGGTATTCCAGGATCTGCTTCAGCTTTTCCAGATAAAGGTAGGCTTCCCGGGGGGTGCGGAGATCCGGATCGGAAACGATTTCGATGAGCGGCGTACCGCAACGATTGGCATCGAAGAGGGAGTCGGCTACGGTCAGATCATGAATGAGCTTGCCGGCATCCTCTTCCATGTGGATCCGGGTCAGTCCGATGCGCTTGCGCGTGCCGTCGTCCAGGTCAATGTCCAGGTGCCCCTTAGTGCAGATGGGCCGATCGTAGAGGGCGTTCCCGCCCTGCTGGGTGATTTGGTATCCCTTAGGGAGATCCGGATAGAAGTAATTCTTACGGGTCCACATGGCCATAGGATCGATGTTCGCGCCGCAGGCGAGCCCCATCTTGATGGCGTATTCCACGGCCTTGGCGTTGGGCATGGGCAAAGTGCCCGGCATACCCAGGCAGACTGGACAGACGAGGGTATTCGGCTCCGCGCCAAATTCGACCTTGCATCCGCAGAACATTTTGGTGCGGGTTGAGAGTTGCGCATGGACTTCGAGACCGATTACGACGCTATAGGGCATGGTCAAAAAGGTAAAAATTCGGGGGGACCCTGTCAGGGAAGCCCTGGAATAGGCCATTCACTGTTAGATTGAAAATTGGAAGTTGAAAATCGCTAATTGAAAGGCAGGCTTTCCAGCCGGGATCAAGACGGCCCTAAGCCCCTGATTTTTCGTTATTCAACTGACGTTTTACAAATTGCATTTTCGTTTTTTTCCAAGGATCCCCATGGCCCTTCCGTCCGGATTGCCGTCCTATGAATTCCTCCGCAGCCTGGAACCGTCCACCGATCTTGGGGGTTATTACCATCTGCGGCTCCGTAAACAGGCTGATGGCCGGCTTCCCTTGCTCGCCCCCGAAGGCAAGTCGGCTTTCACACCCATTTCCATTGAAACCTTTTTCGGAAAACCCGGACCGATCGAAATCGAAATCGGCTGCGGTAAGGGCGGATTCCTGGTTGAGTATTGCGAAAAGCACCCCGAGATTCCCTTCGTTGGTCTCGAATGGGAGCCGGAAATCGCCTGCTTGGCGGCCCGTCGCCTGGTCAAGCGGCCCCATATCCCCCACTCCCGGATTCTGCTCGGCGATGCCTATTATTTCTTCCGGGATTTCCTTCCGGAAGCCTGCGTACAGGCGTTCCATATGTATTTCCCGGATCCCTGGCCGAAGAAAAAGCACCACAAGAATCGTCTTATGGCGGCACCGTTCATGGTCGAGGTCCTGAGGACGGCACTTGCGGATGCGCCGTTCCATTGGGGTACGGACCACCAGGAGTACAATGCCGAGGCGCAGGAACTTTTCGCTTCTCTTCCCTGGTTGGAAATGATGGAACCGGATGCGGAGCCCACTGAAGGCATCATGACCAATTTTGAAAAGAAATACCGCAAGCAGGGAAAGCCGATCTACCGGTGTGTGATGCGCATACGGAAACCTACCTCCGCCTAAGACCGCCGCAAGCGGCGCAGGGCCTTGGGCAGACCGTCCCGATGCCAACGGCGCCATAGCTCGTAAAATCCGTATTCGCGCTCGCGCTTCCGGAAATCCGGACCATGCACCACCCTGCGGCCGTTTTCACGCTTGGGCGGAATCGCGATATGCAGGCACTCGTGGTAGACGACGCCACCCAGGATTTCCGGCGTCACCTCCGCGCTGTCGTAGCCTCGGCTGATGGAGATGAGGTGGTAGAGTTTGCCTTGGCCGTCCTCGGCGATCGAATGGGTGGAAAGCCCACCCAACCGCGCCGACCAGGTCAGTTTCGCGTCCAGCGACCCCTGAAAATACTGTGCGTTGACCTCACGGAAGGAGGCGTCGAGATCATGATGCGCCCCTTTCGGTTCCAGGCGCGCTTCCCTGCGGCGATTGCGGGCAAGGCGCAGCGAAGCCGTCTTTGACCGGCCGCCCCCTTCCGAGGGCTGAACGCGTAAGTGCCCGCGGATCAGGCTTTCCAATTCGGCGCGGCGTGTCCTGAGCGCGGCGTCCCGCCGTTTCCCCCGACGGGTGACAAGTAAGGCCCATTCCAAGACGGCTTCTTTTACGGGAACAGGCGCCTCCTCCAGGATAGCGGGTACTTGCATTCGCAACTCCTCGGTATGCCGCACCCAGGCCACGCGCCAGCTCTCCCAGAGTCTTTTCCTGATTTCCACCCGGATATGGGCGTAAGGCCCGCGGCATAGATCCGAGAAGGTCGCTACGGGCGCAAGAGCCCCGGGCTGCGATAATAACCCTCCGAAGTCGATGGGCGAAAAGATTTTTGGAAAAAGGCCCGGAACCGAAGGTTGCGCCTGCCGGGCCGGAATGGATGAGGAACCTTGAGAGGAAACCGAAAGGGTTTCCACCGGGACGGGCGAGGGGTCGAAAAGCGAAAGCTGGCGGAAAAAAGAGGCGATGCCCGCCAGGGCCGAACGCCTGCCTTTGGGGCCGCGCCCTGGATGATTCATCGGGGCCGGGTGGTGTCCGTTGCCGGGAACTGCAGGGCCTTGGGCGGTGCGGGATTGGGGGTTTTCGGCGAGGTTCCCGGAGGGATGGCCTGGGAGCCTGCTGGTGTGGTTCTGGTGGTATCCCCGGTGGTTTTCGGCTCCTTGACCGGCTGGTCGGGCTTGGACTCCATCATAGCCGGATCCTTCTTGAGGGGAACCGGTTTCCCGGAACGTGTGAAGTCCTGTTTTTTGAGGAAACCGGCCCGGTGATCCAAGGACTTGAACTCATCCTCAAGACTGATTGCTTGTGTTTCCGGATTGAGGATATGAGGCGTGACGTAAATGACCAGTTCGGTCGTGCGGGTGAGCGCTTTACGCCAGGAGAACAGGTAACCGAGCACGGGAATGCTGCCGAGAATGGGAACGAAGGAGCGACTATTGTCCTCCTGCGAGCTGATCAATCCACCCAGAGCGATAGTTTCTCCATCTCTGAGCATGACGTTGGTAGTGATGGCGCGATTGGTGATAGTAGGCGGAGCCTCCCCCGCCGCGGGTTCAGAGGTCTTTATGCTGGGACTGATATTCACGTTCACCTCGCCATGTCGCGTGACCCAAGGGGTCAATTCGATGGTGATGCCATCGTCGATGGAGCGGAAATCCAGGTTCTGGAAACCGTCCTTGTTCACGGAAGCCACCCGGTAATAGGAGGTCTTGTTTACCTTGAGCTCGGCCTTGTTTCCGTTCAAGGTCGTTATTTTGGGCATCGACAGGATTTTCGCCTTATTCTTGGACTCGAGCGCCTTAAGGCTCAGGTCGAACTTGGGAGGGAGGATTCCGATGACGCCTGCGAACGCTCCCTTCTTGAATGTCTGCCTGATGCCACTCATGTTTCCGTAGGCATTGAGATTTGCGCCGGCCTGCTTCGACGGGCCGGGTTCGATTCCAAAATCCGATTCCTTGCTTCGGTTGTATTCCACCACCACCACTTCCATCAGCACTTGGGGCGTGGGAAGATCCACTTTGTCCAGGAAGGATTTGACCAGATTGATGTCGTCTCCCGTTCCAGAGATGAGGACCGCGTTCTGTTCCTTGATCACCTTGATGTTCTCGATGGGAATGGATTTGGGAATGAGCTTTTCGATATTCTCGGCTTTTATGAACTTCAGATACACAAGGTCGGCGCCCGAAAGGGCTTGGCCGGAAGGGGTATTGGGATTGCGATCGCCGATCAGGAGGGTCCCATCCTTGTTGATATACGCGTAACGCGTACCCTGCAAGAGCGCTGAAAGCGCCTCGTCCACGGAAACGCCTTTTAACTGGGCGTTTACGTTACCGGAAACGTCTCCGATGATGGTGTAATTATGCCCGGCCTGTTCCGCGATTTCCCGGATGGCATCCCCAAGGGAAGCGTTGTTCAAGGACAAGGTCACCTTGCCGTCAAGCACGTCCACATCGGTTGCACCCCCTCCCTGGCCTCCCACAAATGCGGGGTTCCTGCGCCCTCGACGGGCTCCCTGGGAATCCTGACCGGTCGAATCCCCGTTTTCGACTAAGAACACGCCGTTCTTGAGACGCACCTCGTAATTGTTGGCGGCCATCAGGGCCTTGAACCCATCGATGGGTTGGACATCCTTCAGGTGGCCGGTCACGGTGCCCCGCAGGCTCTGGCCGGGCACGATATTGATTTTTGTTTTTTCCACGAATTCGCGAAGGAAATCCTTTACGGGACGATTCTGCACGTCCAGATTCATGCGCTTGTTGCGCACCTCAATGATGCTGAAGGCGTTCTCGCGGGTCTTGCGGATGCGGTAGACATTCCCGTCAGAGATCATTTCCAGCCCATGGGATTTGCAAAGTTTGTCCAGGCCCTCCAGGACCGGGATGTTTTCCAGGTGGATGGTAACCTTCACGTCACCCAGGTCCTTGTCCGGAATGATGCTCAATTTGAAGGCCGTGGCGATGGCGCGGAGGACGTCGAGAATGGGTTCATCCACATAATCCACGTTCAACATGGCTTGGCCCGACTTCGTTCCGGTTCCCTTGGCCCCTTTTCCCTCGGGCCCCTTTTTGAGTCCGCGCCCTGCTTTGCCTCGGCTCGCATTTTCACGATGCTTGTCAAGTAATTCGCGCTCCTGTTCACCCAGATTGGTGTTCTGGCCATTCATGCTGCGCCTGGGGGAAGCGGGGACACTCTGCTCGCTTGGCCCGAAATAGCCGTTGCCGGCCGGGGGAGGCGGCTGTTCATTGATGGGCATAGGCGGGGCGGCAAGGTCCTGGGGTGCATCTCCTTGGGCCTGCGGCTCTACTTGAGCCGGTGGGATTTCTTCCTGGGCGGAAAGCATCAGGGGAAGGAACAAGGCCGCGATGAGCATCGGTTTTTTCGTCATGTCTGGGCTTCCATTACCGCCACGCGGATCAATTCCCCGGCGCTGGTGATATTCTCTTTGAGTTTATCCATTCCATCCATCACCAATTGCTTGTAGTTGGAGGATTTCTTTATGTGGGCTTCGCTTTTTCCGCCCAGGATGGCTTCCCGGATCTGGGAATCGAACTGAAGCAGTTCGAAAATGCCCGTCCTGCCGCGATAGCCGGTTCCGTTGCAGGCTGGACAACCCACGGGAGTGGGACACATATCCGGAAGCATGGGCAGGAATATCTTCTCGTCGGCGGTCGGCGGCTTCAGGGTGAAACAGGCCTTGCACAGCTTCCGTACCAGGCGTTGGGACAGGACCCCCAACACCGCGGAACTGATCAGGAAGGGCTTGATTTTCAAATCCTGCAGGCGCGTGACCGCCGACGCAGCATCATTGGTATGCAAGGTGGAAAAGACCAGATGCCCGGTCTGGGCGGCCTGCACGGCTATGGCCGCAGTCTCTTCGTCGCGGATTTCACCCACCATCATCACGTCCGGATCCTGGCGGAGCAGGGAGCGCAAGGCGCTGGCAAAATTCAATCCCGCCTTTTCGTTGATCTGAACTTGGTTGGCCCCCTCCAGACGGTACTCGATGGGGTCCTCGATGGTGGATACGTTGATGTCCTTTTCCAGGATTTCCTTGAGGGCGGCATACAGGGTCGATGATTTCCCGGAGCCGGTAGGTCCAGTCACGAACAGCATCCCCTGAGGCCTATGGATAAGCTGCCTCATGACAGTAAAAACTTCCGGGGACATGCCGAGAGTCTCCAAGGTGCCTACGGACTCCACATGTTTCAGGATGCGGATCACCACCTTTTCGCCCACGCGGGTGGGAAGGGTGCTGACGCGCATGTCGATGGCTTCGCCCTCGTGCATCCATTTGATGCGCCCGTCCTGGGGAAGGCGCTTCTCCGCGATGTCCAGTTCGGCCAGGATCTTGATGCGCGAGGTGAGGGAAGCCTGAACCCATTTGGGCAGTTCCATGCTGTCCTTTAGCATACCGTCCTTGCGGTAGCGGACCTTGACCAGGTTTTCGCCGGGCTCGATATGGATATCGGTCGCGATTTCCAGGATGGCCTGGTTTACGAGGTTGTTCACCAGCTTGATGACGGGTTCGCTCTGGCTTTTTTTCTTGATCTCTTCTAGGGAGGAGCCTTCATTGATGTCGACTTCGGATTTGATCAAGTCCGAAAGGATTCCGCCTTCTCCCGAGGGTCCAGACTTACCGATTATCCGCTTCAATTGATATTCGAGAGTGGGACCGTCGGCCTTGCGCAATCCAACTTCGCGGCCGGCACGGAGTTGCAGAGCTTCTCTGAGCAATTCATCATTCGGGTTCTGGGCCGCGAAGACGAGGATGCCTTCTTCCATGGCCACAGGATAGGTTCGACAGCGGATGCAGATATCCCGGCCCACTTCATCGAGCAGGGCCGGATTAAGGTCCAATTCATCCACCGCGGGCAAACCTCCGGTCAATGGGAAAGCCTCGGGAAAATAGAAATTTCAGCGTTCGGGGATCCCACCCGTTTCCATTACAGACTCGGCATCTTGCCCGGAAACGGCCGGTACCCGGTTCCGGGGATGCACAATGCAGGTTTGCGTAGTAGGAATACCCCTATGGACCGTCGTCATGGTTAGCTTGATTCGGGCGATGTACCGGCATTCTCCCGGCTCCAATTGCCCGCTCCGATCCCGGTCGAGCTCTTCGAAATCGATTGCCCCGTCCTTGTTTCCATCCAGGCTGTCCAATTCCCAAGCAACACCGCCGCCGAAATCCTTCCAACCGGGTCGCACCGGACCTTCTGGGACCGCCTCAAGGGATGCCAACCGGATTTTCATCGGTCTATCATTGAGGGTCAGCGTCGAATCCGCCCATAGGTAGGTCATGCGGCGGTTGCTGCGGTTCAGAAGGTCCAGTTTTCCCGGACCCAGATGGAGGAGGCCGCCTCCGGTCATCAGGTTATTCGAAAGAGCGGCGAAGGTGGTTTGGGACTGCATCGCCGCATCGGCCCGACCCTGCCCCAAGCGGGCCACGGACCCAACGTCTTTAAAAAGCGCAAGTGCCATGCCTACTACCAGCACTGAAAGGGAAATGGATACCAACAGTTCGATCAGGGTAACTCCAGTGTTTCCTTTGCCCCTCAATACCATTTGTAATCCGGCAATTTCAGGGTCAAGGAGGTCATCAGCCGGGGACGATCCGGGTCGTTTCCGCTTCCGTCTTCAGGACCGAAGCCACCATCCTCATCCGGTTCCGGAAATGAGGCCGCATCCTTGAATCCCGCTTCGGTAGCTGGCGGGGCGCGATAGACCCGGACCCTCACCTCCAGGGGTTTCCGCAATTCCTTCGGCGAAAGTTTGTCGTCCAGGACGACTTCGCCTAGGGTGTTCACGATACGCGCGCTGTCCATTACCCTGCGCACGACCAACAAGGAATCGCCGCTCCCTCCGGATACCACGTATTCCGTGTCATGGACATCCTCTTTGCGAAGGCCTCGCAGGATTTCCAGATCGGAACGGGCGATCAGGACCGCAGCATGGTGCAGACGATTGGTGCTGTCCGTTTTTGCCGATGACCGCAGACCGTACCAGAGAACGGAGGATCCGGCGGCCAGAACCGTTAGGGCAATGGTGATTTCCACCACCGTGAACCCATTTTGTCTGCGTGCGCCGGCGGTCCCGCGCCTTTCAACATAGCGCATCAGGCCGGCCATCAGCCGCATGAGGCTCATAGGCGTTTCCATTCCATCAGCTTGAAGGCGTAGGACTTGCGGTCCTGGGGACCCAATTGCAGTGGTTGCACGAATCCCGTGGGGAGTCGGCTTCGATCGATTCTTCCCGGACCCAGGCAATTACGTACATTGCTTCCTTCGCATAAAAGCTTTTTGGTAAGTACCGGTCCACGGACCTCGCCGCCCAACCAGACCGTGGAAGCCATGACCACGCCCTCGACAATATTCTTATTGGTGGCCAAGGCTACCCGTCCGTTAGCCCCGCCAGCGATGAGGAACCCGCGGGCCACTGCTTGGTTCACAATGCGGATGGCATTGATGGTGTCCGCGCCCTTGGCCAGGTACTTGTTGCCCACCGAAATAAGCACGGATCCGATAGTCGTCTGGGCAGTATTGCTCAGGATGATATCCTTGCCCGCCACCGCCTCGATGCCCAGACGGCACCGATTGTTGATGAAAATGTTTCTCCTGGCGAATACGGAGATCTCATCTCCCGTTACACTGTCTTCGAAGATGATGTCCTTGCCGGACATGAGCTGGACGCCTTCCAGGCGGATGAGCCCTTTAAGGCGGATCTCGCCTTCGCAGAAGATCCGGCCGGGGCCTTTGATAACCCAGGGTTTGTCGTCCAGGTTCGCCAATTCGACCTGGCCCAAGGGGTAAAAAAGGTCCGGGTTCTTGTCGAAGCGGGGCGGGCTGCCCGGGGAAAAGGATCCATTGCCGGATTCTCCCCCCTGTTCTCCGAGCTTTTTCTGCAAGGAGGCTTCTAGTGCGTAATATTTCTTGTCCGTGAATTCCGCCGTATAGGCGTGGGTGGAAAAGCCGTTGGGCCATGGCGCATTGTACTGTCCTCCCGGCGAGGGTGTGCGTTGGCGGACCACGCCCAATATCTGATTAGGAGGATATGGCTCCAAAGGCTCGGCATTGTCCAAGGTGAGGGCCGGCCCGAAAATACCGTCATCAAGGGCCTTGCCGAACCGCGCGAACACGGTAACCTCCGAATTGCGATAGGTGCCTTTGGACGTGATGTCCAGAAAGGTGCGCGTTCGGTCGACCCTCACGTCAGGGACCCCAAGGGTAGAGTCCAGGCGATATGCGAAAGTGTCGGTCTGGACCTTGGGGGACAGGAATGGATCCGCCAGGGGATCCGGCTTAGGGGGCGTAAAGGTAGGTTCCGACGAGTCCGAGAATTTTTCGAGATAGAGCTGGTAGGCGATGCCGGATTCGGCGGCATAGACCGCTTGCGCCGTTTCTGCTTCCCAGACCCAGGGCCGGATGTCCCTCCTGGCACGGTCCATGAGTATGGACACCGCGATTCCAAGAACCGAGAGAACGGTCAGAACCGTAAGCATGGCCGCGCCCGTTTCCCCGGGGCGGAATCCGGGAGAGGGCGGAAGGCGCCGCTTCCAATACCTATCCGCAGGGTTCACAGGGATCTCCACGGGCGGATCACTTCTCGAGGAGAAGTTCGAACTTTCCACCCCGGTCCTTTAGGATGACCTTGTTCAATTCGATGGAAAGGACCTCCGCAGAGTCGATCCGGTCCCCTACCTTGACGATGAGTTTCTGGCCCGAATTGTTGGCGATGGTCGCTACGTTGATACCCACCGTTCCCTTGAGAACATATCTGCGCGGGGGCGGTTCGGCTCGGGCGGCGGGCGCGCCTCTTCCGGACGGACGCGGCGCCTTGATGGGGCGGAAAGGATTGCCGGGTTCGATGTCCCCGGCGGAGTCCGATTCCATTTTAGCCGCTTCCCGAATCATTCCGGCGCGAACGTATGCCAGCAGGGAATCCGGACTGCCCGACCCTGCGATACGGTCCTCCCGACGCTCCGGAGTCACTGGATATTTGTCGATGAAGGAAGAGCCGCCAAGGTAAACGATGAGCAGGGCCGGCAGGGTGGGCCACCATTGCAGGATTGTTTCCTTCATAGCCGCGTCCCGTTGTTCCGTCGGTCGTACACATGCAGGACCAGGTGTCCTTCCAGGCGGCCCTTGGAACGTTCGCCACCCTGGCGTATGAGCAACTCTTCTGGAAACAGGTCCGGATGGTCCTTCTTCAGGACCTCGAAGAAACCGAGCAATCCGGAGTAGGGGTAAAATCCCTCGATGCGGACTTTGAGCAGGCTCAGGGAATCTGCCTTGGCCAGGATGGGAGTCGTTTTGAACACCTCTATCCCGGACTTCTGGGCGAGATCCCGTATCCTGTCAATGGAGGCCTGCACGCTGCTGTCGCGATTGAGGGCGGATTCCCGGGATGATTGGAAGGCCGACAGGGATTCCACATCGTTTCTGAGGGCACCCCGGGTGGAATCGAGCCAAGCGGGTTCATAGGTGTTTTCCCTCAGGACCCGCAACTGTTCGCGGGCATCGCGCAAACGGGCGGCCAAGGGCAGGGCGGCCTGGTGGGCGAATACCACAAGGAGCAATGCCGGGACCACCCAGGCGGCTATCCGCCACCGGTCCTGACCAATGCGGGAGGCGATTCCGGTATCCATCAGTACCTCTCAAGCCTACAGGTAACATGGAAGATAACCACCCCAGTTCCCATGTCCTTGCGCTGCTCGGACAGCGAGACCGAAGAGAACCGTTTGGTGGCGGTGAGTTTTTTCTGGATACTTTGGACCTGGTTCCAGTCCCGCACCCATGCGCGGAAGGAAAGTTCCAGGCCTCCGTCGGTCTGGCGAGAGACCAAAAGGCCGTCAATTCCGGATTCCTTTGGGAGAGCCGCAGCGATTTTCTCAAGGATCGAACGCCAATCCATGGGGCCGCGCCAAAGGGGGCGCAAATCGATCATGGACGCTTCCAGTCGTGCCTTCTCAAACCGTAAGGCGCGGATCGAGTCCACCTGGCTCTGATAGGTCGATGCCTTTTCTTTGAGCTCCATCAGATTCGATTGGGATGTGCGGATCGCGAATGCATACGCGGCCGCGACCAGGGTGCAAAGTGCCGCGGTCGCGCCCAGAGCCAGAAAGAAGCGAAAGCGGGTGCGGATGATATCGTTCCTGCGCCGCTCCCCGATAGACACCCGGTTATGGGCCGCGAAATCCCTTTGACGCGCCGCTTGCGCAAGCCCCAGATGCAGTAGCCAGGAATTGCCTTCTTCATGGTTTTTTTGCGTAATTGAGCCGTTGGTCGGCATGGATTCCTGGGTTATCGTATTCGGACCGGTCGCGGCCGGAAGATTGAAGGTTTCCGCGCGGAGTTCCTGCACTGAAGCGTCATCCCATAGTGGATCACCCATCAGAAGGTATGTTTTGAGTCCCACTGAGCCGTTCCGTCCCGGCCCCGGGGCGAATTCGCGATGTCGCCGCAAACGGACAGCCGCTTTAGCGCCGGCACCCTCCCCCACCCTGAGCACGTGGAATGGAGAACCGTTGATGTAAAGCAGGGAGTAACAAAATTGTTTCCCGCCGTAGAGCAGTTGAAAGTTCTGTTCTCCTTTTTCAGTGGCCACCAGGTCTCCCAGGGCCTCAATGGCCACTTCCAGGGAAAGGCCCGCATCCATACCGGGCATTCCTTTTTCCAGCGCGGCATTGTCGATCAGGTCCACGAACACCCGGTGGTTTGAGCCCAGGTTGGTATCCTCCACGAATTGGATATGCCACCCACCGATACGATACCGGTCCATACGCGGTCCCAGGGTTTCCGCCAAGGCCTCTTCGACCTGGCCCGGACCTACCGTCTCGCCGAAGGGCGTTCGGATGTCCATGTGGATGTAGGGTTGCAAGGCCAGCCCTTCCGCGACCAAACCTGTTTTGTTGATCCAGGATCCGTCGACCGGCATTTCTTCCGGCGAGCGGCGGCGCAGTTCCAGGCGGTTCTCCCTGACGTGGAAAAGCGCATGACCCAAACCCTTAATATGGGTTGAAACGATATGGGAAGATGGTAAAAGATTCAGGGGGATCATCTCCCGGAAGGAGCCAAGGCCATGAGGAGGGATTGCAATTCCTGTTTGACGCGCCTGAGTTCCTCCCGCAATTTCGTCGCCACTTGGCCACCATCCCCGGCATGGGAATCGGAATCGGTATCGGCTTCATCGACGGGGATGGTTGGGGGGACGCGCAGCAAGGTCAACTGTCCGTCGAGGTCGGACATGTTGGCGTCCGCCATTTTCTTTTTGGCGCCGGGAATGGTGTACATCTCTTCGTACAGCAGGTATTTGATGTACCTGATGATCTTGATTTCCTTGGCGCGATAGGCTCGATTACCGGAGCGGTTCTTCTTGGGACGCAACTGGGGAAACTCCGACTCCCAATAACGGAGCACGTGTTGTTCCAGACCGGTCATGGAACAGACTTCCGAAATTGAATAGTAGAGTTTGCCCTCCTCGAGCCTTTTCAAATTGGCTTTGGTCATGCGGCTTTGCTTCCAATCTTATTTTCGGTCCCCTGGACAAGCCTACCGATATTGGCACGATGACGGTAGAGTACGAACAGGCACACCATGACGGATACAGTCAGCACCGGGTATAGGCCGGAATCCTCGCGGAAATGGGCTTCAAGAAAAATTCCGATGGGCATTACGATGGCGGCGATAATGGAACCCAGGCTGACGTAGCGGGTCTTTGCCACGATGGCCATCCAGGCCGCCAATCCGGCGAGGGCACCCATGGGGGCAAAGTAGAGGAAAACCCCGAATCCGGTAAGGACTCCCTTTCCACCTTTAAAGCGCGCGAAGCAGGTAAAGGAATGACCGATCACGACCATCACCCCTGCGGCCAGGGCCCAGGGAAGGGATCCGGTCAGAAAAATGGCCAGCCATGCGGCGAGAAATCCTTTTCCGGCGTCGATAATGGTGACGGGGATGGCCGGTTTCCAACCCAAGGTACGAAGCACATTGGTCATGCCCGGGTTGCCGCTTCCGACCTTGGTGATGTCCAGCCCGTACATCCGGGCGACCCAAGTCGCAGCCGGAATCGAGCCCAGGAAATAGGCGGAAACCAAGGCCAGAGCCAACCGCATTCCAGCGGTTTCCATCATCGTATGTTGTCCTCATTGGCGTTCTTGGAATGTTCGTCTTCCCAGAAATCATCGTCCTCATCCGGAATGATCTTCGCCGGCTTTTCCTTAGCAGGCGGGATTTCCCTGGCCGGGGCGACGTCCCCCTCCATTGCCATTTCCTCCATGCCTTCTTCGGAAAACTCCTTTTCTTCCGAAAGCCATTCCTGCTTGAGATCGGCGGGCACATCACCCCATGACAGGTAGGTCTGTAGGTCCTCGTCCGTGCGCAATTTGAACCGGCTGCGGAACCAGATGCGCAAAGGCGCGCCACTGAGTTGGAAGAAATCGTAGGCCTGGCGCTCTAGGTAACGCACGTAACTGGTTATGACCCGTTCCGGATGGCTGACTTCGAAGGCCAGAGCCGGAGGGTTCACCAGAACCTGACAGCACCGGGTCATGATGACCGGGCCCAGCGAGGTGGACGGATGCGGGTGTTTGGCGATAGTCTCTTCAAAGAACTTGATGACATTGTCCCGGCCCAGGACGCGTCCCAGATTCGACTTCACTTTGACGATTTCCTCGATAACGCGAACCATGCGCTGGCCGGTCAGGGCGGAAGCGGAAAGGAAGGGAAAGCTTTCAAGATCGGGGTTCTTGGACTTCAACTCCTTGACGACATGATCGAAGGTCTTGCTGTCCTTCTCCATGATGTCCCATTTGTTCAAGACGATGATGAGTCCCTTGCCGATTTCCTGGATCATGGTGCAGATGCGGAATTCCTGGATTTCCATTCCGCGCACGGCGTCCACAAGCAGCACGCAGATATCGCTTCGGCGGATGGCTTCCAGAGCCCGCATGTTGGAGAAATATTCCACCTCATCCTTTACGCGAGCCTTTTTGCGCAACCCCGCCGTATCTGTGAGAACGAAACTATTGCCCTGGTATTCGAATTCGGTGTCAATGGCGTCCCGGGTGGTTCCCGCGATTTCGGAGGTGATGACCCGGTCCTCGCCCACCAACGCGTTCACCATGGTGCTCTTACCGGAATTGGGTCGGCCGAGGATGGCTACGCGGATCTTGTTCTCCTTAGGAAGGAACCGGGGTTTGGAGGGAAGGCGCTCAAGCACGGCGTCCAGCACGTCGGCCACGTTGTCGCCCTGTAAAGCCGAAATTGGAAAGGGTTCACCCAATCCGAGAGCCCAATATTGAGCGGCCTCTAGCGCCACCGATCGGGACTCCGCTTTGTTGACGAGCAGCAAGGTCGACCGGCCCGTCTTCTGGACCACGCGCGCGAAGTTCAAATCCATTTCCGTGATTCCCACGCGCCCGTCCACTAGGAAGAGCACCAGATCCGCCTCCTCGATGGCCACTTCGATCTGCGCGCGCACGGAAGCGTTCAAGGAGTCCAAATCCTTGGACAGGAATCCTCCGGTATCGACGACCTGGAAATGAACGCCGTTCCATTCGGCGTTCTGGTAATGCCGGTCCCGGGTTACCCCTTCCCGGTTGGCAACCACGGCTGCCCGGCGTCCGAGAACGCGGTTGAAAAAACTGGACTTGCCCACATTGGGGCGTCCGACAATTACGACAGTTGCGAGGTTCATAGGGGGAAATTTATACCTTCATTAAGTTATTGGCAATACTCATCTTATAAAATAGATTTGAAACACAAATGAGACCCTTTACGAAGGTGGAGCCCAGTTCGGATCACTCCGATTCCGGGGATTTTAGAGACCCCTCCCGCCTCAAATTCGACTTCCATATGCACACCTTGGACGATCCCTTCGACCATCACGTGTACCACACCGTTTTCGAGTTATTGGACAAAGCGGCCGACCTGGCCTATGACGCCTTGGCCATCACCCTGCATACCCGCCAATTCCATAGCCGGGAAGCGGAAGCGTATGCACTGGAACGGGGTATTCTGCTCATTCCCGGTGTGGAACAGGACATTGAGCAATGCCATGTTCTCCTGATCAATTTCCCCAAAGAAGCCGCAGAGGGCATCGGTACCTTCAAGGATCTGGCCCGGGTCAAAACCGAATTGGC
>JALYSE010000075.1 GCA_030854955.1 Fibrobacterota bacterium
TGCCGGAAGGTGTGGAGATGGTGATGCCTGGTGACAATGTCACCATCACGGCCGAGCTGATTGCGCCTATCGCCATGGCCAAGGACTTGCGCTTCGCGATTCGCGAAGGCGGCAGGACCGTGGGCGCTGGCGTGGTCACCGAGATTTTGGTCTAGTTTGACGTAGAGTGCGGTCCGGCTTCAGGCCGAACCGGTTCTGTGAAATTCGAAACAGTTTTTTAGTTAAAACGAGGTAATGGCAGTGGCAGAAAAAGGACAACGGATCAGAATCCGCCTGAAGTCGTTCGACCACCGTATGATCGACCGGTCAGCGGCCGACATCGTCAGGACAGCCAGGAATACGGGCGCAAAAATCGTGGGACCTATCCCGCTGCCCACCAAAAAGAGGATTTATACGGTCATCCGCTCCCCGCACATCGACAAGACGTCGCGGGAACAGTTCGAATCGCGGACCCACAAGCGTTTGATCGACATCATCGATTCCACCCCCCAGACGATCGACTCTCTTATGAAGCTCGATCTCCCTGCCGGCGTGGAAGTGGAAATCAAGGTGTAACATGCTTGGACTAATCGGAAAAAAATTGGGTATGACCCAAATCTTCACCGCCGAAGGCAACAGCGTCGCTGTTACCATCATCGAGTTGCCCGTGGCGACCGTGCTGGAATTGAAGACCAAGGAAAAGGACGGATACGTGGCCATCAAGGTCGCTTCCGGCTCCAAGAAGGAAAAGCACCTGACAAAGCCGGAATCCGGCGTGTTCAAGAAGTATGGCGTCCCCCCGGCCAGATACCTGACCGAATGGCGTCTCGAAGACACCAAGGATTTTGCAGTCGGCAATAGGATCGATGTTTCCATCTTCGAGAAGGAGAAGGAAGTCACCGTCGAGGGCACTTCCAAGGGACGCGGCTTCGCCGGTACCATCAAGCGTCACAAGTTCCAGCGCGGACCGTCCACCCATGGTTCCCAGAATGTGCGTCAACCCGGATCCATCGGTGCGCATACTTATCCTGGCCGTACTTTCCCGGGTCAGAAAATGGCCGGTCATCATGGCGACCATAAGCACACGATCAAAAACCTAGATGTGGTCAAGGTCGATGTGGAAAAGAACCTGCTGTTCATCCGGGGCGCGGTCCCCGGCGCCACCAATGGCGAAGTTATCGTGAGGAAGCAATAATGGCAAAGGCGAAACTCCATGCCGCGACTGGCGCGTACAAGGCCGAATTCGACCTTCCCGCCAGCCATTTCGAGCAGCCCGTCAGCGAAGCGGCAATGTACAACGCGGTAGATGTGTACATGGGCAACCAGCGCCAGGGCACGCATAAGACCAAGAATCGTTCGGAAGTTTCCGGCGGCGGTAAGAAGCCTTGGAAACAAAAGGGAACCGGTCGCGCCCGTCAGGGTTCGAATACGGCCCCCCAGTGGGTTCGCGGCGGCAAGGCCCATGGCCCACTTCCGCATCTGTACAAGCGCGACATCAATAAGAAGGTGAAGCGCCGCGCCCTCCTCTCCGCCCTCACCATGAAGGCTAATGAGTCGAGCGTCTATGTTTTTGAGGCCATCACCCTGACCGCGCCCAAGACCAAGGAATTGGCCAAGGTTCTTGCCACCGCAGCCCTTGCTGGTCAGAGAAACCTGATCCTGGTGTCCGAAGCCGACAAGAATCTAGCGCTTGCGGCCCGCAACATTCCGGACGTCATGGTCCAGCGTGTGTGGGACGTGAACACCTACTGGCTCATCAGCGCCAAGAACATCATTTTCACGGACGGAGCCATGAAGGCTCTGACCGCCCCACCCGCCACGGGCGGAGCCGCTGAAAAAGTCGCAAAGCCCAAAGCCGCGTCCGCCAAGGGCGGTGCCAAGCCCAAGGCCGCAAAAGCCGAGAAAGCGTAAGGGATAGAACATGAAAGCGACTAAAGATATTTTGGACTTTCCCTGGATGACGGAGAAATCCACCGCCATTCGGATGAAGTCGAACCAGTACGTCTTCAAGGTGAAGCCGAGCGCAAACAAGATCGAGATCAAGCAGGCCATCGAGGCCCGTTTTCAGGTCCGGGTCGAAGCGGTGAATACCATCAACGTGCAGGGAAAGTTGAAGCGGACCCGGGGAATCCTCGGCCGTCGTAACGCCTGGAAGAAGGCGGTTATCCGCCTCGTCGAAGGCGATGCCATCAAGGAAATTGAGTAAGCCGGTAACGGGAGACTATCAAGATGCCACTTAAGTCATATCGGCCGTTGACGGAGACGCAAAGGTACAAGCAAATCTTGGACTTCGGCGAGATCACCACCAACGAGCCTTATAAGCCCCTCACTTTTGGTCGGCGCGAAAAAGCCGGCCGGAACAACCGCGGCATCATCACGATGCGCCGCCGCGGAAAGGGCCACAAGCAGTTGTTGCGCCTGGTCGACTTCAAGCGCGCCCGTATCGGCATATCCGCCGTGGTGGAGACGATTGAATACGATCCGAACCGTTCGGCCAATATCGCGCTCATCCGCTATATCGACGGACAGCGCGCCTATATCATTGCGCCCGATGGCGTGAAGGTCGGCCATAACCTGGTCAACAAGGAAGACGCGGCTCTTGAGCCTGGCAACGTCCTGCCCATGGGCAAGATTCCTTTGAATACCTTCATCCATAATATCGAGCTGAAACCTGGCCGTGGCGCGCAAATGGCTCGCTCCGCCGGTACTCAGGCCGAAATCGTCGCCCGAGAAGGCAACATGGTCCACGTAAAGCTGCCTTCCGGAGAAATCCGCCAGCTGTCCATGGATTGCAAAGCCGTCATCGGCCGCGTAGGCAACGTCGACTATAACAAGGTCGTCAGCGGTTCCGCTGGCCGGTCTCGCTGGCTCGGAAAGCGTCCCAAGGTTCGCGGCGTTGCCATGAATCCTGTGGATCACCCCATGGGCGGCGGCGAAGGCAGGACTTCGGGCGGCGGACATCCCGTCTCCCCCTGGGGCAAAAAGGCCAAGGGCAAGAAGACCCGTAACAACAAGAGAACCGACAAGTTCATCGTCCGTCGTCGGCCGAAGAACGGTTAAGGGGATAGAGAATGTCCAGATCGCTAAAAAAAGGCGCGTTTATCGATAGTCACCTTCTGAAGAAGGTGAAAGAGGGCGGCGCGAACAGCAAGAAGACCGCCATCAAGACCTGGAGCCGTCGCTCCACGATATCGCCGGACTTCGTGGGCGTCACTCTCGCCGTCCATAATGGCAAGATTTTCGTCCCTGTGTTCGTTTCGGAGAACATGGTGGGACACAAGCTCGGAGAGTTCGCCTTGACGCGTACCTTCCGCGGCCACGTGAAGACCGAGAAGGCCAAGCCCGCCGGTTCTCCTGCGGCGCCTGGGAAGAAGTAAGAGGAACGTGACAATGGAAGCGATTGCAAAAGGTAAGTATCTGCGTACCTCCACTAACCGCATGCGGCAAGTGGCGGATATGGTTCGCGGTAAGCCCGTGGACGCGGCTCTGGGCATCTTGCATGGCCTGGGTCTGAAGAAGAAGAGCGCACGCATGGTTGACGCCGTGTTGAAATCGGCAGTTGCCAATTTCAACGTGAAAAGCGAAGCTGCGGGCGCCAAAGCGAAGAATTTGACGGTAAAGACGATCACCGTGGACGCAGGACCGCTTATCAAGCGAATCCGTGCCCACGCGCAAGGTCGAGCGAACCGGATTGAAAAAAAATTGAGCCACCTCACGGTGGTCGTGTCGGATTAAGCGGAGGTAGACATTGGGACAGAAAACCCATCCAATCGGTTTTAGGCTCGGCGTCATACGTACTTGGAATTCCAGGTGGTATGCCGAAAAGAGCTTCGCGGATCTCCTCTATGAGGATATGATGATCCGACGTTATTTGAACAAGCGTCTCGGACACGCCAGTCTGTCGAACGTGGGCATCGAGCGCACTGTCAAGGAAGTGACCGTGAATATCTTCACGGCCCGTCCCGGCGTCGTCATTGGGAAAAAGGGCGAAGAGGTCGAGCGCATCAAAGGTGAGCTCCAGCACCTTACCGGCAAAGAGATTTACATCAACATCCGCGAAATCAAACGTCCGGAAGTTGACGCGAAGCTCGTGGCCGATAATATCGCCCGCCAACTCGAGAAGCGCGTCGCATTCCGCCGCGCCATGAAGAAGGCCGTTTCCAGCGCCATGCGTCTAGGTGCCCTTGGCATCAAGATCCAGTGCGGTGGCCGTTTGGGAGGAGCTGAAATCGCTCGCGTGGAAAAGACCCGCGATGGCCGAATTCCCCTCCAAACCCTACGCGCCGATATCGATTATGCACAAGCTCGTGCTGAAACCACCTATGGCACCATCGGTGTCAAGGTGTGGATCTTCAAGGGCGAAATCATCAAGCGTGAAGAAATTCCTTCCGCCGCTGATGGAGAAAGGGCCGTAGCCTAAAATGCTGAGCCCCAAGAGAATCAAGTATCGCAAGATGCAGCGCGGCAAGATGAAGGGCGTAGCCCCTCGCGGAACCACGATTGCCTTCGGTGAATACGGAATCCAGGCCCTTGAGTCGGCATGGATCACGAACCGTCAGTTAGAGGCCGCCCGCGTAGCGATGACCCGCAAGATCAAGCGTGGCGGTAGGGTTTGGCTCCGGGTCTATCCGGACAAGCCCTTCACCAAGAAGCCCGCTGAAACCCGTATGGGTTCCGGCAAGGGTAACGTGGAAGGCTGGGTCGCGGTTGTATTGGCTGGTCGGATGATTTTTGAAATGGGCGGTGTCGAGCGTGAGCTCGCCATGGAAGCCCTCGCGGTTGCGGCGCAGAAGCTCCCCATCCGAATCAAGATTTGCGAGGTGGACAAAAATGGCTAAGGCGAAGGCCCGGGAACTCCGGGAAATGGCGGCCGACGTCATCGCGACGAAGGTTCAGGAATTGGAAGCCAACCTCTTTAATATGAGGTTCCAGGCAAGCATGGGCAAGTTGGAGAATACGTCTCTCCTACAGACGACGCGCCGGGATATCGCCCGAGCGAAGACTGTGCTCAATCAGAAGTCTGCTACCGGAAAATAAGGGTAAACGCGAGGAACTATGGAAGAGCGAGCGAGTAGGAAGACCCGGACCGGGATCGTGACCAGCGACAAGATGGATAAGACCATCACCGTCGCTGTGGTCAACAGAAAGTCCCACCCCATCTACGGCAAGACCATGACCACTACGGTCAAGTTGAAGGCCCATGATGCTGAAAACAATGCCAAAGAGGGCGACACCGTGGAAATCATGGAGACCCGTCCCTTGAGCAAGACTAAGCGCTGGCGCTTGATGCGCGTCGTTGAGCGTAAGAAGTAGGACGGGAAAAGAAAAATGATCCAGCAACAGACGAAACTCAATGTCGCCGACAATTCCGGCGCCAAAGAAGTGATGTGCGTTAAGGTGCTTGGCGGAACGCGCAAACGCTACGCCTCCCTGGGCGACATCATCGTGGTGTCGGTCAAGTCCGCCACGCCTACCGCGGGCGTGAAAAAGGGTAGTGTACAACGCGCCGTGGTGGTCCGTACTACCAAGGAAGTAAAGCGTAAGGATGGCTCGGCCATCCGCTTCGGCGACAACGCCGTGGTCATCATCAACGAAGCGCGCGAACCCAAGGGATCCCGCATCTTCGGACCTGTGGCCCGCGAACTACGCGAGAAGCAATTCATGAAGATCGTATCGTTGGCCCCGGAGGTTATTTAATCATGGCCATCAAACTCAGGAAGCAAGACCTGGTCAAGGTCATCACCGGCAAGAGCAAAGGCACTACCGGACGAATCATCCAGGTGTTCGAAGCCGAAAATCGTGTCCTCGTAGAGGGCGTGAACAAGGCGAAGAAGCATCAGAAGCCCGGTCGCGGTAGCGAAAAGGGCGGGATTATCGACAAGGAAATGCCGGTTCACGTCTCGAATGTGGTGCTGGTGAATAAGGGCAATGAGCCCGTCAAGGTGCGCAAGATCGTCGAAAACGGCAAGCGTATCCGCGTAGAGAAGAAGTCCGGCAAGGCCGTAGACTAGTGAATGACAGGCTGAAAGGTCCCAGAAAATGAACCGGCTCAAGGAAAGATACCTGAAGGAAATGGTGCCCGCTCTCATGCAAGAGCTGGGGCTCACGAACGTGATGCAAGCGCCTCGCCTCGAAAAAATCGTCCTGAATATGGGCGTGGGTGAAGCGACTGGAAATCAGCGCTTGATCGAAGAGGTGGTGGGCACCTTGTCCGCCATCACTGGTCAAAAAGCGGTGCCGACCCGGGCAAAGAAGGCCATCTCGAATTTCAAAGTTCGCGAGAACCTGCCCATCGGCGCGAAAGTCACGCTGCATGGCGAAAGGATGTGGGATTTCATGGAACGCCTGATTTCCATCGCCTTGCCCCGCGTTCGCGATTTTCGCGGCGTGCCTAAGCGCGGTTTCGACGGCAATGGCAACTATACCATGGGCGTCAAGGAACAAATCATGTTCCTGGAAATCAACTACGACAAAATCAGCCAGGTGCTGGGCATGGATATCAGCTTCGTCACCAACGCCAAGGACGATGAGGGCTGCCGCGCCCTCCTAATCGCCCTGGGCATGCCGTTCCGCAAGTAGCCGGGAGAGAAGAGACATGGCAAAGAGATCGATGATTGAAAAGCAGAAGAAGACCCCCAAGTTCGCGGTGCGAGGTTACAATCGCTGCCGTCGCTGCGGTCGTCCCAGGGCTTTTATGCGCAAATTCGGCATGTGTCGCATTTGCTTTAGAGAATTGGCCTTGATGGGAGAAATCCCGGGCATAACGAAGGCTTCTTGGTAAGCCGCGTAGGTCCAGGGAACAGGAAATAGGAGAAAAGAGTTAAGCATGAGCGGAATCACAGATCCTATCGGCGATATGCTGACGAGAATCCGGAATGCCACGAAGGTTGGCAAACGCATCGTGGAGATGCCTTCGTCCAACCTGCGTAGGGAAGTGGCGAAAATCCTGGTTCGGCGGAACTTCGTATCGAAATTCGTCATCATTGACGACGGCAAGCAGGGCACGATGAAAATCCTGCTCAAGTACACGGACGGCGAACCTGCCATCCAGGGTATCCAGCGCGTAAGCGTTCCTGGACGCCGGGATTACGCGCGCGCCACCGGCATCCCCAAGGTCATGAACGGCCTAGGAATGGCCATCGTGTCCACGTCCAAGGGACTGCTCACCGATTATGAAGCACGCCAGCAGAATATTGGCGGCGAAATCATTTGCAAGGTTTGGTAGAGGTCAACTATGTCTAGAGTAGGCAAATCGCCGGTAAAGGTCCCTGCGGGGGTCAAGATTAACGTGAGCGGCCAGGTCGTGGACGTTGAGGGTCCCAAGGGCAAACTGTCCTTCAACCTCAGCGAACGAATCACCCTCGAAAAGGAAGGCGACGTCGTCAACCTTAAGCGCCCTTCGGATTCGAAGACGGACAAGGCCCTTCATGGGACGTCCCGCGCCATCATCAACAACATGGTGACCGGAGTCACCAAGGGCTTCCAGAAAGAACTGGAAATCCGGGGCGTGGGTTACCGCGGCGAGCAGAAGGGCAAATCCGTTAGCTTGCTCCTCGGGTATTCGCATCCCATATTGTTCGAACCCCCCACCGGCGTCACCGTCAAGATGGACGGCAACGTGAAGGTGGTGGTGGACGGAATCGATCGCCAAGCGGTCGGACAGGTCGCAGCTACCATCCGCGGATTCAAGCCGCCGGAACCCTACAAGGGCAAGGGCGTGCGTTACCTGGGTGAAGTTGTGGTTCAGAAGGAAGTCAAGAAGTCGTAATCCGTAGGTCGGACGCTGTTCGGTATAAGCCGAAAGGGTCGCCAGGCCAAGCCGAGCAATACGCCCGGAACCGGTTGTGAATCAGGAGAGGATGAGGAAAGATGTTCGCGGATAAAGCGGTAACAAGGTTGACCAATCGGGTCGCCAGGCATTCAAGAATCCGGAAGAAGATCGATGGCACCACGGCCCGCCCGCGTTTGAGCGTGCGACGCAGCCTTAGCCATATCTATGCGCAGATCATTGACGACTCCACCGGCAAGTCGCTGGTGAATGTGTCTTCCCTTTCCCCGGAGCTCAAGGCTGCCTCGGAAGGCAAGACCAAGACTGAGAAATCGAAGGAACTGGGCAAACTAGTGGCCATGAAGGCCATCGAAGCCGGAATCAAAGTCGTGGTCTTCGACCGCGGCGGGTACCTTTTCCATGGCCGTGTGAAGGCCGTCGCGGATGCAGCCCGCGAAGCCGGATTGGAGTTCTGATGAATCAAGGCATGAATAATCCCGGAAGAAGAGACCACGAACCTGAGAACAAAGAGTATCAGGAGAAGGTCGTGGCGATTAATCGCTGCGCCAAGGTCGTAAAGGGCGGACGCCGCTTCAGTTTCAATTCCATCGTCGTGATCGGCAACGGCAACGGCCGTGTAGGCATCGGATCCGGAAAGGCGAATGAAGTCGCCGAAGCCATCCGCAAAGCCACTGAGAACGCCCACAAGAACCTGGTTGACGTGATCATTCTGAACAAGACCATCCCGCACGAAGTCAACACCCGCTTTGGCGCGGCTAAGATCTTCATGCGCCCCGCTTCGCCGGGAACCGGCGTGATCGCCGGCGGCGCAGCCCGCGCCGTGCTGGAACTGGCCGGCGTGCATGACGTGCTGACCAAGAGCATCGGTTCCACCAACCCCCACAACGTGGTCAAAGCCGTGTTGCGTGGGCTCCAGATGCAAAGAGGCAAAAAAGAATTCGCAGCCCTGCGCCAGGTCGTCAGGCCCACAGCAGCCATAGCCGCCGCGGTGAAGGTTTAAGGAACAGAGCCATGGCAAACAAAATCAAAATCACCCAGCTCATCAGTAAGGTCCGCACCTCGGTGAACCAGAAGCGCACCCTTGAGGCCCTGGGCCTCCGCGGTATCCGTAAGAGCGTGATCAAAGAAAACAACGTTGGGCTGACCGGCATGATCCGCGTCATCGCCCATCTCGTCAAGGTCGAGGAAGTAAAATGAAGCTGTCCGAACTCCGCCCGAAAAAGGGCTCGCGCAAGAAGCGTTTCAAGGTCGGCCGTGGTCCCGGGTCGGGCAAGGGCAAGACCGCAGGCCGCGGTGGCAAAGGCCAGACTGCGCGTAAGAGCGGTCCGGTAGGCGCAGCGTTTGAAGGTGGCCAGACGCCCCTCCAGCGTCGCGTTCCTAAGTTCGGTTTCAAGTCGCACTTCCCGAAGAATCTCCAGGTCGTGAACCTCGGTGACATCGATAAGAAGTTTTCCGGCTCCGCCGTCGTGACTTCCAAGGAACTGAAGGCTGCGGGACTCTGCCGCCACGACGACGAACCCGTGAAGATTCTCGCCACCGGAAAGCTCACCCATCCCTTGGTGATCAAGGCGAACAAATTCAGCGAAGCCGCGTTGACGGCCATCTCGGCTGCCGGCGGAAAGGCAGAGGTCATCTAAAGTGTCGACAATGGCAGGTTTCGCGAATATTTGGAAGATCAAGGATCTAAGGGATAAGATTCTCTTTACCCTCGGTCTGCTCGCGATTTATCGCCTTGGCGGTTTTGTGCCCCTTCCGGGCATCAATACTACCGCCATCGCGGAATTCTTTGACAAGAATTCAAACAACCTGTTCGGCCTTTACAATACCTTCGTAGGCGGCGCGCTCGAGCGCGCTTCCATCTTCTCTCTGGGCATCATGCCCTACATCAGCGCATCCATCATCATCCAGCTGATGGGAACGGTGGTACCCACTATCGCCCAGCTCCAGAAGACCGGCCAGGAAGGCCGCGCCAAACTGACCCAGTGGACCCGATACGGCACCATCATCATAAGCGCCCTGCAGGCCTGGGGTGTCGCGACCTGGCTGGCCAGCCAGGCGACCCCGACTGGCCAAAGCCTTCTCGCCACCGGCATCGGAAGTTGGAGCTTTACCCTCCTCACCATCCTTACCCTGACCACAGGTACCGTGTTCATCATGTGGCTGGGCGAACAGATTACCGCCCGCGGCATCGGCAACGGCATCTCCCTCATCATCTTCATCGGAATCATGGCCGCTATGCCCCAAGCCGTCATCAGCGAGGCCGAAATGGTTCTCTCAGGCGAGCGTAGCATCCCTATGGAAGCGGTCATCATCCTGGTCGTTCTCGTCATCACCGCGTTCATCATCTTTATCGACCAGGGTACGCGCCGCATTCCACTCCAGAGTCCAAAGCGTGTTGTCGGCCGCAAAATCATGGGTGGCCAGTCGAGCTTCCTGCCCTTCAAGGTCAATACCGCCGGCGTCATGCCCGTCATATTCGCCTCGGCCATCATGTTCGTGCCGGCTCAGCTCGCTTCCTTCTTCCCCAATATCAGCGTGGCCCAGAACTTCGGAAACGCGTTCCTACCCGGCCATTGGGTCTACTCGGTGGTATTCACGCTTCTCATCGTCTTTTTCGCATACTTCTACACGGCCATCATGTACAATCCCAAGGAAATCGCCGAGAATCTAAAGAAGTCCGGCGGCTTCATCCCAGGCGTCCGTCCCGGCCGTCGCACCGCCGAGTTCATCGACCAGATTCTGACCCGCGTGACCTTGCCAGGGGCCATTTTCCTGGCCCTCATCAGCGTCGGACCCCTGTACCTCAAAGATTCGCTCAATATGCAATTCTACATTGGCGGTACCAGCGTCCTTATCGCCATCGGTGTTGCCTTGGAGACTTTGCGGCAGTTCCAGACTCATTTGCAGAACCAGCACTACGAAGGGTTTATGCGCAAGGGCAAAATCCGCGGTCGGAGGGGTTTCTAATTGGCTAAGCAAGAAGGCATTCAGGTTGAAGGACGCGTCCTTGAAGCCCTGCCGAACGCCATGTTCAAGGTTGAATTGGACAACGGGCACGTTATTTTAGCCCATATTTCAGGGAAAATGCGGAAAAACTATATCCGCATTTTACCGAATGACCGGGTTTTGTTAGAATTGTCGCCCTACGATTTGTCGCGGGGCCGGATTACTTACAGGCATAAATAAGGGAGCAAGGACCCCACAAAGGGGTTCGAGCTGGCGTAAGGCGGGCGCTGCCCGGCGTACAGAGACTACAGGAGAGAGATTACGATGAAAGTCAGGGCTTCCGTGAAACCGCGTTGCGAACACTGCAAGATTGTGCGTCGCAAAGGGGTCATCCGCATCATTTGCAAGAAAAATCCTCGTCATAAGCAGAGGCAGGGCTAAGGCCCCGCCGGATCAAGAGCTAGGAGACCTAAAGTGGCACGTATTTCTGGTGTAGATATCCCAAACAACAAAAGGGCAGAAATCGCCCTCACCTATATTTTCGGCCTCGGCAGAAAGTCCGCGACGGACATCTGCAAAAAGGCGAACGTGGACCCAGCCCGCAAGGCTGGCGACCTGACCGATGACGAAATCGGAAAGCTTCGCCGCGCAATCGAATCCGGCTATCAAGTCGAAGGTGATTTGCGCGCCCAGGTGGGCATGAACATCAAGCGCCTGGTCGACATCGGCTGCTACCGTGGCCTGCGTCACCGCAAAGGCCTTCCGGTCCGCGGCCAGCGCACCAAGACCAATGCCCGTACCCGCAAGGGCCCGCGCAAGACCATGGCGAACAAGAAGAAGTAATTCGCCTTTAAAGCACTGGGCGGCCCGGTGAACCGACCGCCGTACTAAATAAACGAGGAGCGAGGACCCCACAAGGGGGTCCGAGACAGCCTAGCCGGGCGATGCCCGACGAAGAAGACAACAGAGGAAGATCCGATGGCAGACGAAAAAGCGAAGTCCGAAGAGAAGGCCCCCGCCGGCAAGGCAGCCGAAGCGAAGCCAAAGGCCGCCAAGGCTGAAGGTGAAGCCGATGCCAAAGCACCCGCCGAAGGCGCGGAAGGCGAAAAGGCCAAGATCAAGAAGTCGAAGAAGAGGGTCGACGTTCAGGGCTCCTGCACAGTCAAGGCCACCTTCAACAACACCATCATTTCCATCACGGATGTGAGGGGCAATGTGGTTTCCTGGGGATCTCCAGGCAAGGTCGGATTCAAGGGCTCCCGCAAGAGCACGCCGTTTGCCGCCCAGGTCGCTGCTGAATCCGCCGCCACCACCGCCATGGAAATGGGCATGCGCAAGCTCGACGTCCGCGTCAAGGGCGCTGGCGCCGGCCGCGAATCGGCCATTCGCGCCTTGAAGGCGGCGGGAATGGACATCATGTCCATCAAGGATGTTACCGGTGTGCCGCATAACGGCTGCCGTCCCAAGAAGCGTCGTCGCGTCTAAATTGACAAAGAAGATTTTCGAGGATCATGCTCGATAATTTATCACAAGGATTGAGGTAGAAGAGATGAAGTGGAAAGCACTACACATGCCGAAGGGCATCGTAAAGGAAAAAGGCGACTCCAAGTATGGCCGGTTTGTAATCGAGCCTTTCGAACGCGGATGGGGAATCACCGTGGGCAACGCCCTTCGCCGGGTTCTGCTGTCCAGCCTTCAGGGCGCCGCCATCGTCTCCGTGAAATTCGAAGGCGTTTCGCATGAATTCTCCACGCTGGAAGGCGTGAAAGAGGATGTCGCCGAAATCATCCTGAACATCAAACAATTGCGCGTCAAGCTCCTTTCCGACGAAGACGCCACCCTCCGCCTGGACATCTCCGGCGAAGGCGAGGTTCGTGCCGAGCATATTGAGCCGAATCCCGACGTGCAGATTCTGAATCCGGAATTGCATCTTGCCACCCTTAGCAAGAATGGCAGCATCACCCTTGAGATGCGCGTTTCCGACGGTCGCGGCTATGTCGTGTCCGACGAACTCAAGCGCGAGGACGACCCCATCGGAGTCATTCCCATTGATGCCAATTTCAGCCCGGTGACCAAGGTCGCCTACGAGGTGTCCGACACCCGCGTCGGTCAGCGCACCGATTTTAACCGCCTGGAAATGGAAGTCTGGACCGATGGCAGCATCGACCCGGAAGACTCCATGGCTTATGGCGCCAAGCTCCTGGTCGACCATCTGGAGATGTTCATCAATTTCGAAGGCGACCTTGAGGCCGCCGAAGAAGTGGTTAAGGATGAAGAGAAGGAGCGCATCCGCCAGCTGCTCAAAATGCGCGTGGACGAGCTCGAGCTCTCCGTGCGGTCCAGCAACTGCTTGCGTTGCGCCAATATTCATACTATCGCCGACCTGGTTCGCAATCAGGAATCGGAAATGCTTAAGTACAAGAACTTCGGCCGAAAATCCCTGATTGAGCTGAACGAAGTACTGAGCAATATGGGTCTGTCCTTCGGGATGGACGTGGATTACTACCTGGGAGACGAAAAGTAATTTATCGGTCCCTACGGGGACCGTCCGTTCGGAGCGTCAAACGCCCCTACGTGACTGATAAGAGGATGAGATGAGCAGACATGGTGTAGTTGGAAAAAGACTCGGACGCAACGTGGGCCATCGTAAGGCCCTCCTTAAGAACTTGGCCACTTCGGTGATCGCTCAGGGACTCAAGGAAGAACCCATGGAACGCCATGTGGTGACCACGATTACCAAAGCCAAGGCCATCCGTGGCCTGGTGGAACGCCTGATCACGTACGCAAAGCAGGGTGACCTGGGTGCGCGCCGCCAAGCGGCCCGCTTCGTGACCCAGAAGCCCATCCTGAGCGGACTGTTCGACGTTCTGGCCAAGCGCTATGCGAAGCGAGCTGGCGGCTATACCCGGGTGCTCAAGCTCTCCGGAAACCGCATGGGCGATGCCTCGCAGATGGCCATCATCACCCTGGTGGAAGAGGAGATCACGCCCAAGACCCGCAAGCCGGCTCCCAAGGCGAAAGCTAAGGCCGATAAAAAGGTCGATATCACCAAGGCCGAGGCCAAGACTTCCGGAACGGAGACCGCACCGGCCGCCGCTCCGGAAACTCCCGCAGCCTAGTCCGCAAGCCTCTGCGCGTGGGCGCGGGTTCTTGCGAATACTTTTGAAGAAAAAGCCCCCTCTCCAGGGGGCTTTTTCGTTGTACGCCCGGCACGGACGGCCTCTTGAGGGTGCAAGTCCCTCGGAAAGCAGGCCATACCGATCCAAGCGAAGCGCAACTGTGGAAGGACAGACCGTGGGGAGGAAGCGTGGAGCGAAAACGCATGCTGACGAACAGAAATCGGATATCAGGCGATGCTGGCTAGGGCGAGTGGTCAATGAACCGCGAAGCTCTCATGACAAAAAGACAGTGGCGAAGATCCGGCGGTCGTGCGTGGAAGGGTGTCGTTCTTATCTCTCTCGGAGGAGTCATGCCGCAGATGTCCCCACAAACGGAGATCGCCGAAGCAGGGCAGGGTGTAACCCGAACCCGTCGCACCAGCGTGGAAACCCCAACGGTGGGAAACGGAACCGGATAGTCAGGCATGGAGCTGTTAATGAGGCCGTGGTAGAACGCGGCAACCTATTCGCGGCTCGGAAACGAGTAAGGTGTTAGCGGACATCCAAAATCCATCATGGCATGAGACGAGGAATCCACCATGGAGTTGAAGGTGGGTACTTACAAAACCCTTAAGGATATCAAAGCCAAGAATCTGGCTCCGGCCCGACTCTCGGCCTTGGAGGTGCAGCTGAAGGTGCAAGCAGGCGCCGAAGGGATACTATGCGGTTTGGATGGGTTTGCCGAGGATGGGGATGGGGGCAGGGGTTTCACGAATCCGTTTCACCGGGAATACGAAGATTGCTGCCGTTGGGTAAATCGGTTTTCAGGTAATTAGCCTGTCAGGCCACCCAGGACAGCCTGGAATGGAAAAGTGTGCTCTGAATCCCGGGGCATAGGGGAGAGGGGGGGGCAAAACCCACCACTTGGACGGGAGTTGCTTCTCCGAGGGCTCGGATACTGCTATTTTTCTTCCTATGAGTTCTGAATTGGCCGGGGCGCTCCCGGCCGCCCTTCAAGCCAAACTGGAGGATTTGCCCACCCGGCCCGGCGTCTACCTGATGAAGAGCGCCAAAGGGGAGATTGTGTACATCGGCAAAGCGATCAACCTCCGCAACCGGGTGCGCAGTTACTTCAACAAGCAATCCCAGAGCAACCACCTTGCCTCGACCTTGTTGCGCGCCGTGGCCAAGGACCTGGAGTGGATCATCACCGATAATGAGGTCGAGGCGCTGATCCTGGAAGCCAACCTTGTCAACAAGCATGGCCCTCGGTATAACGTCCAGCTCAAGGACGATAAGCATTTTCCGTACATCAAGGTCACTCTCTCCGAGCCTTACCCGCGCCTGGTGATCACGCGCCAAGCGGGAGGGGTCAAGTCCAAGGACATGTGGTTTGGTCCCTATACGAACGTACGGGCCATGCGCAAGACCCTCAATCTGCTGAACAAGATTTTTAGAATCCGGGACTGCGATCTGAAAATCCCCCTGGCCCAACCTATCCGCCCATGCCTGAGCTACCATTTGAAACGCTGCGATGCGCCTTGCGCGAACCTCACTACCCCCGCGGCCTACAAGCACCTGGTCGATCAGGCGGTCTTATTACTAAAGGGCCGTCATCGGGACCTGATGCAGGATCTGGATCGCAAGATGCGCCTGGCGGCGGATACGGACCGCTTCGAGGAGGCCGCCCGGATTCGGGACCAGATGCGGGATCTGGAGGCAATCAAGGAGGATCAGAAGGTCGACCTGGGTTCGGACCATGTTTCCAAGGACTTGATCGCGGCGGCTCGCGTCGGGAAGCTCGCATGCATTCTCATTCTGGAGATCCGCGACGGATATGTCAGTGGCCGCAAGCATTTCGAGGTGACCTGCCCCCTGGAACAGGACGAAGCCAGCATCATCTCCGAATTCATCAAGGGCAATTACCTACGCCAGGGGCCCGAGTCCATCCCCAGGGAGTTGATCCTTTCCCATCCCACCTTGGAGGAAGAAAACATCCAGGAGGCCCTCCGGGGCCTGCGAGGCGCGGCCGTTGACATCGAGGTGCCCCAGAAGGGGGAGAAGCGCCGCCAAGTTAACCTGGCCATGGAGAATGCCAAGCTGCTGGTCGCGGAAATGGTCGCCCGCCGCGAACGCAAGAACCGGCAAAGTTACCGGGTCACGGCCTTGCAAGAAGACTTGGGTCTTCCCGTCGCCCCCAATCGCATCGAGGGCTTCGATATTTCCCATCTCTCAGGCACGGATACCGTGGCGTCGCAGGTAGTCTTCGTGGACGGCAAGCCGAGCAAGAAGGATTATCGCCACTACAACGTGAAGACCGTGGAGGGGATTGATGATTTCGCCTCCATGCGGGAGATCGTCGGACGAAGGGTGAAGCGGTTGATCGATGAGAACCAGCCGTTTCCGGACCTCATCCTCATCGATGGGGGCAAGGGCCAATTGGGCATGGCGGTCGAAGTGCTGCGACAGGCCGGCAGGCCGGAACAGCCCATTATCGGCTTGGCCAAGCGCTTGGAGGAGATTTTTTTGCCGGGCCGGTCCGAACCGCTCCTTATTCCCAAGACTTCGCCCAGCCTGCAATTACTCCAGCAGGTGAGGGACGAAGCCCATCGGTTCGCCATTACCTTCCAACGATCAAAGCGGAAAAAACACATCGAAACATCTTGGCTGGACGAGGTTCCCGGCGTGGGCTCTATGACCAAGATGAAGCTGCTGCGGAGCTTCGGGGCGCCGGCGGCCATTGAAGCGGCTACTGAGACGGATCTGGCCAAGGCGGCAGGCAAGGCGGTTGCCTCGCGCATACGGACCTACTTGGAGGGAAAAGAGACCGCCAAGGTTTCCGCCCAGCCATCGAATGCGTCGTCCATACCCCCTTCGCCATTGCCGACCTGAGAATTAGGCGCAATCCCAAAACCGACCCAGGGTAGCTCCTAGCGTACCTCGAAGTAGGGAACCCCTCCGAATACCTTTTCGATCGCCGATTCCATTTCTTCGTTGGCGATAACCTTGCCTAGGGCTTTATTTAGGGCATCCACATCGGATTCGGCTCCCAGTATGCGCTTCGCCTTTTTCAGTTTGGAACCGTCGATTCGCAGGGGATCGATGGAAACCAATTGCGGATAGCGCTCTGGTTTCGGGCGTCCATAGGTATCCCTCCTTTGCCAACCGATCTATTCTTTTCGCCTTCCCGCCCCTGTATAAATCGGCGGATGGAAGGCGAAAAAGGAAGGTTGCTTAGGGGTTTTTAAGGCCGGAAGGATAAGTACGCTAGGGTTTGGTGCCGGCCAGCCCGATCTCGGCGAGCAGTTCACGGGTGCGAATCGCTGGATCCGGCGCCATGCTGATTTCCGTAACCATCGCTACCGTTCTTACACCGCGGGAGAACAAATCGCGCAGGTGGCTTTTTTTGATCCCACCCATGGTGGTGAAGGGATGGCGACTCAAGAGCGAAAGTTCCAGGACAAGGTCCGATCCCAGGGCACCATATCGGGAATGATCCTTGGTGGCGGTCGGAAACATCGGTCCGATATTGATGTAGTCGACGGGCGTAGCTTCCGCAGAGAACACCTCTTCGCGATTGTGCGTAGACAGACCGATGACGGCATCCGGTCCCAGCAGGCGACGGACTGCTTGCGGATCCATGTCATCTTGGCCCAGGTGCACTCCGTCGGCACCGATGGCTTTCGCGATATGCACCCGATCGTTGATCAGGAGCAAGGCCCCGTGCTTACGGCACAAGGCCAGGACGGCTTTCGCCTCCCGCTCAAATTTGGAATCGGGAAGGTCTTTGTCGCGGTATTGCACCAGCCGGACGCCACCTATGAGGGCCGATTCCACGACGTCTATCTGGGACCGCCCCCCGGTACAGTTGTGGTCCGTGACAAAATACAATGGCTTGTCCGCGAGTGAAAATGCGCTCATGTTTCCCCTGTTCCCGGAGGTCGGTGCGAAGCGTGAATCTATGAAATCCGAACTCGTTTTAAAGTTTACGCAAGGCGGCCTCGAACATGGCCACTTGAACAAGGAAAGCCAAGGAGAGGTTGCAGGGGACGGCTGCTGTGTATTTCGTTACTCTCGTTGGCGCGATCCACCGCCCGATATCGAACCAAAAGATCCCCCAGAAGTGCCGTATCCGAAAGGTCCTACCGGTACTAAGGGACTCCGATTCCGAAAATCAGCGCAATCCTTCCTGTGGGCTGGAGGCCGAACCGTACAGTTTGCGGGGAATACGGCCCGCCAGGAAGGAATCCCTACCTGCTTCGCAAGCGAGCCTGAAAGAACGCGCCATTCGCACGGGATCCGCCGCTGAGGCAATGCCGGTATTGCAGAGAATACCGTCCACGCCCAGTTCCATGGCTTTGGCGAGATCGGATGCCGTTCCCATGCCCGCATCCACGATCACGGGGCACTTGAGTGATTCCATAATGATGCGGATATTGTTCTCGTTGAGCACGCCCTGGCCGCTGCCGATGGGGGATCCTGCGGGCATCACCGCCGCCACGCCCAGGTCTTCCAGTTTCTTGGCCATCACCGGATCATCGTTGGTGTAGACCATCACAATATGACCCTCCTTCACCAGGATCTTGGAAGCTTCGTAGGTTGCGATGGGATCCGGCAGCAGGGTCTTCTGGTCGAAGAGGACCTCGAGCTTCAGGTACTTCATCCCCTGGGCCTGGGCCAGTCGGGAGATGCGCAGGGCGTCCTCCACGTTAAAGGCGCCGGCCGTGTTGGGCAACAAGGCGAATTTGTTCGGATCAATGAAGTTGAGAATGTTCTCCTCTTCAGGTCCGTCCAATTTGACGCGGCCCAGGGCCACGGTCACCATTTCCGCGCCCGAGGCCTGGTGGCATTTGCGCATGGTTTCGAAGTCCGGGTATTTGCCGGTGCCGACGATGAGTCGGGAAGCGAAGGTCTTGCCTCCCACGACCAA
>JALYSE010000283.1 GCA_030854955.1 Fibrobacterota bacterium
CCGCCGCCATGGCATAGGCCCAGGGCCGGTTAAGGCGCCCGCCCCAGACCGCGTGCAGAATGATCTGCCGCCCGCCGCCCGGGGCCTCGCCGGCCTCTTCCACCAGCAGGTGATGCCGATGGGGCAAGGGCGCCTTGGTCGCCTCCTGCTGGCGGCGCAAATAGGAAAGCAGGATGGTGGCGCTGGGAGGCTCCAGCCCGCGTTCGTTCATCAGTTCCTCCCGGAGGGCATCGTCCTCTAAGCGCCCGTCCGCCGATTCCAGGAACTCCCCCAGGCGCCGCGAGAGATGGAATCCGCGATCACGCTCCTCGGCCCGCCAGAAGGGGGCCATCTGCGCGTTACGGTCCGCGTGGACCACCTCCACCTCGTTCGCCGTGATGCGTGCAATCCTCCAGCTCTGGTTGCCCAAAGCGAACATATCCCCTTCGCGACGCTCCCAGACGAACTCCTCGTCCAGCTCCCCGATCTTGGCGCGGGATTCCGCGTGCCGCAAGGTATAGAGGCCCCGATCGGGAATGGTTCCGCCGCTCAAGCCTACGAGCATGACCGCGCCCTTGGCTGCGGTAATCCTGCCGTCCACCGCGTCCACGAAGATGCGGGGCTTCAATTCGCGCACGCGTGTATCCGCGAAGCGGCCCGCCAGCATTTCCACCACCAGGTCGAACTGCGGGCGGGTCAGATGGCGATAGGGTTGGCTGGTGCGCAGGAACGCATAGAGCCTGTCCAGGGTCCAATCCTCGGAGGCGGCCATGGACACGATGATCTGGGCAAGCAGGTCCAAGGGACCTTCCACCACCCGGGTCTCTTCCAGATCCCCGGCCAGAACGCATTTCACTGCCGTGGCGGCGTCGAGGAGATCCCGGCCATGGGAGGCGAACAGAAGCCCGCGGCTGGTCTGGCCCACCCCGTGCCCCGCCCGACCGATCTTCTGCAGCGCAGAGGCGACGGAGAATGGGGTCTGCACCAGGATAACCTGATCCAAGGCGCCCACGTCGATGCCCAGTTCCAGGGAGTTGGTGGCTACGATGGCGGGTAGCGAGCCTTCCTTCATGCGCGCCTCCACCACGTTGCGGATCTCGCGCGAAAGGGATCCGTGGTGGGCGTACGCCAGGGGGCGCTCTTCCCCGTCATTGATCAGGCGAGCCAAGCGCTCCGCCAGGCGGCGGCTATTGGTGAAAATGAGGGTGGAGCGGGCCTGGGCGATGCGTCCCTTGACCTCCGCCGCTATCTTGGCCCAGATGTCCTGTTCGGATTCGTCGGCCACGGGCGCGGCGCCCCTGGGAGCCCCTCCCGCGCGGTCCTCCGGCAGGCGGCCGAAGTTTTGCGGGGGCCCGGCGGCTCCGATGGGGTATCGCACGTGTAACTCGTACGATTTCGGGGCGCGCGAGACGATCGACTCCATGGGCCGGGGCACGTATCCCGTCTCACCCAGGGTATATCCCGCCACCCAGGCCGCCACGGTTTCCATCGGCTTCACCGTGGCGGAAAGGGCGATGCGCTGGAACTCCCCCGCGAGGGGGACCAGGCGGTCCACGGCGGTGATGAGATGGGTTCCGCGCTTGGTCCCCGCTACTGCGTGGATTTCATCCAGGATCACCACCTCCAGGTCCCGGAGGGAATCTCTTCCGGCCTTTGTCAAAAGCATCAGGTTGAGGCTTTCAGGAGTGGTGATCAGGATCTCGGGGGGATGGCGGAGCATGCGACGGCGCTCGGTGGCCGGGGTATCGCCGCTGCGGACCCTCACCTGCAGTTCCGGGAAGACTTCCCCGGCGGCGGAGAACAGACCGCGGATGGCTTCCAGGGGAGAGAGCAGATTGCGCTGGATGTCGTTGTTGAGAGCCTTCAGCGGGGAGACATACAGGATGCGGGTGGCCCCGGGAGCCCAGCCGCCCGTGGCGAACCGGTCCAAGGCCCACAGAAAGGCGGTCAGGGTTTTTCCGCTGCCCGTAGGCGCCGTGAGCAAGACATGCCTTTTTTGGGCGATGCGCGGCCAGGCTTGATTCTGGATATCGGTGGGTATACCGATTTCCGCCCGGAACCAGTCCTGGATGCGGGGATGAAAAAGGGAGAGAGGGTCGGTCATGAGGATCCAATCATCAGCGCTTTCGAAAAGCTAGGTTATTTGCATGGATGATTTTTTCCAGCAAGGGTCTATCCTTGGAAATCCCATCGGCGCGTCTCTGCGGACATCCTCAAGGAAAAGTCCTAGCCGGAATCTTTCTAAATTACCGTACCTATGGCCGATGATTGGGTAGCCTGTCCCCATTGCGGGGAGCGCATTTCCAGGAAAGCGAAATCCTGCCGCCACTGCGGTTCCGACGACAGCACGGGCTGGTCCGAAGGCACCTACATGGACGGTATCGATGTGCCCGAAGAGGGGGATTACGAGGAGGGGCTTGAGGCCGAAGGCTTCCGCAAGCCGGCTGCCTCGGGGAGCCGGATCGCCATCAGCGCGGTCTCGGTGATCCTATTACTGCTTTTCGCGCTCTGGCTTCTGCGCAACGTTTTTTGAATCCTTAACCCAATCCCAACCTCGAGTTCCTGTCCAATTACCCGTAAAGGTATAGGAATATTGAGAGAATAGTTAAGCGGGATGCCGTTTTTAGTTCAGCAAGCCCGGGATCAGGGCTTGGTGGCCTTGGAGGACTCGACAAGAGCTCGGGGCAGCCGCTGTCCGTAGGGGGTGAACTTTCCCTTCCGCACCTCCAACGGATCGCTGCACTCCAGGTTCACGCACACTACGTATTGGCCCGGCTGGAGCAGGACCCGGTAGGATCCTTGCGCATCCAGGGTCTGGGAAATATTTTCGCGGATTCCCAAGTTACGTATGAGGATTTCGCTCTGGTACGGTTCCTCGAGGATGCGTTGGTTGTCGCGCTTGCAGCTGTCCTTCTCGGCCTGGGTGACCAGGGGTTCGCAATTCGCAATTTGAAAAGGCGGCCCATAGGTGGTGAAAGTTCCCACGATCCCTTGTTCAGATTGCTTCATGTGCATTCCCGCGCAGGCCGCCAGCAAGGCGGCGAGGGGAAACGCGGCAAATCCCTTGATCCGGTTCAACGGCCCTGCAGCGGAAAGAGAAATGGCACGGTGATGAACTTGGGATGCGATTCCGGAAAGGGCCTCAGTTGCCACCCCATCACCTTGCGCAGAAGCTCCTGATCGAAGGCGTCCGCGCCCGTGGTGCTGTTCACCACGTTGCCTTCGAGAATGCGTCCGACCGGATCTACCATCAACCCGATCACGACTTCCCCGGAAAGTCCTGGAAAGCCGAGGGCGTAGTGGTTATAAAGCTGGTTCAGATTGTCGGTGTCGATGTTGGCGGCGGCCTGGATGGAGGCGCGAAGCATGATCTCCCCGAGGTTTGAAGCCTTGGACGGCACCTTGTCGTAAGCGGGGATTTCCCCGGCTTTGGCCGGGACACGCTGGGCCTTGATCGTGGCCGAAGGGACGATGGCAGGCCGCGTGGGGGCCGGTCTCAGTCCAGCTGAGGGAGCGGCGATGGGCTTGGACGGCGGGGGCTGGTTGCCCGGCGGGGCCCCTAACGTGGACGAAACCGAAGCGGGTTTGGAAGCCGGGGCCGGAGGCTTGGCCGGGGGAGGGATGGGCTTCGCCGAGACCTCGGGACGCAGGAAGGGAACCCGGTTTTCCAATCCATCGAATAGACCGGCTTGGGTAGCCGCGAAAAGGCCCAGGCCCAGTACGCCGATGGCGATGAGGACCACGGCCGCGATGGCGAAGTGGAGGGCGGAGCCCTCCGTTTGTTTTTCCGACGGCGCGATGGCCAGGGTATTGTCGCCTCCTTCGGCGGCCCTCCGCAATTGGGCGACCTTGCGCGTCAGGGCCTGCTCGCGCGTCATGGGCTGGAAGTCGGTGTCTTGGCCGTTGCCTGCAGGGGACTTGGCGGGGGGCGCGATGGCCTGTTGGTGCGTCTGACTCGCCAAGGCCCGCTCCCTCATGGTCGGCTGGGCCGGAGCATCCAAGGTCAGGAATTGTTCCGTGGGCACGCAAATGGTGGCCATGGGATCGAGGGGCTGCTTTTGCGATTTGGCTTTGGCCTCTTTGTTGAAAATAGCGTTGGGCGATTCGGCTTGGGTGGCCTCGCCCTCCACCCACATGGTCTTCTGCATTTCCACCAGGCGGTGAAGGCTCGGGGAGCTTTCCTTGCGGATGCGGCCAGAAGGCCCCGTCAGATCGGCATCGGCCTTGAGCAGACGCGTGCGGGCATTGGTCATCCATTGCTCCAGGCGTTCCTGCTGACTGGCCTCTTCTTTTTCGGCTTCCAGCTTGGACTTCTTCTCCGCTTCGGCCTCGACTTCCAGCTTGGAGCGGATGGTCCCGTACTCGTCTTGCGCGGCTATGGGCGCCGGCACCGGCGTCGGCGTGCGCGCAGGCATTTCGAGAGTGGATTCTCGCATGGATGGCTGTGCTTCGGGATGGGACGGGAGCTTCGAATCGATGAGATCCAGGGGCACGGGACTGGAAAGGCTGTTCCAGTCCAGATTGTCCTCCTCGCGGGATGCCTCGAAGGCTTTTTCGGCCATGAACCTATAGCTCCGTCGTTGCCGCGAGGACTTGCTCAATGGTGGTATCACCCCTGAGGACGAGCTCGATGCCGGCTTGACGCAGGGTCTTCATGCCTTCGCGCTCGGCGCAATCCTGTATTTCCATGGTCGATGCGTGCTTGAGGATCAGCTTCCTGATTTCCCGGGTGGCGTTCAGCATCTCGAAAATGCCGATCCGGCCCTGGTAGCCCACGCCGTTGCAGGTAACGCAGCCTTCGCCCATGTGGAACTTCACCTTTTCGGCGTCCTTGACGGGCAGCTTGAGTTGATCCACCATCTCCTGGGAAGGAGTGTAGGATACCTTGCAGCGGGAGCAGATCTTGCGCACCAGGCGCTGGGCCACCACCAGGTTAAGGGAAGAGGCCAGCAGCAGGGGCGGAATGCCGATGTCGACGAAGCGCGCGATGGCGCTGGACGCGTCGTTGGTGTGCAGGGACGAGAAGACCATATGGCCGGTGAGGGCCATCTTGACGGCGATGTCGGCCGTCTCGTTATCGCGGATTTCGCCGATAAGGATGGTGTCGGGA
>JALYSE010000076.1 GCA_030854955.1 Fibrobacterota bacterium
CATTCTCTCAATAACGTGTTTTTTGCTCATTCTCAGAACATTCCCTATGATGACTTTCCCTTCTCTGGCGAAAAGGGAAAGGGAGGTTATTTACCGTTCTGGGGTGGTCTATTTTGAAGTGCCCGGAGGTGGCCTATTTTGAGTGCCCGGCAACATCCTAGGCCCCTGGAAGCAATCGACCCGGAAGTTATACCCGAACGGGAACCTTTCCTACCAGGCGGTCCAATCGACTCTAAATTTTTACGATAAGCCTTTGGAGCTGGCCCGTAATGGCTATGAAATTCCGGACAACTGGATCGGCGGGAACGTACTCAGGATTGAACGCCAAGCCAAAAAGGCGGTAAAGGATCAATTTAAGCAAGAGGTTTTCGGGGATACCCTGGGATGAAGCCTATTGTAGGGCGATCCAGAAATGGGAATCCGCTTATCTGACCGTTGAAAAACTGAAGCAAATGGAGGAGATGCCCATGGGGAGCGTTAGAGATATTCGGGCCTATATCCAATGGGTGGGCCTTCAAGCGTTAGGCTATGACAAAACCCTTTTAGGGATTAAGTCGGCCCGTGATTTACGCCAAATATCCAAGGACCAAGCAAAGGAGGCTCGAAAGGCTTTGAAGCAAATGGCAAGCTATCAGAAGGGGGAGGCTCGGGGCTTGATTGAAAAGTTGGATCGGAAGGTGAAAGCAGTCCGGGCCTGTTACCGGTAACCCGCCCCTCTGGCCTGCACCCTTATATCAATAGAAGCTAGGGGGCTTATTCCCCCCCTCCCCTCCTCCTTTCTTCTCTCTCCTCCCCCTCTCTATTCCCCATGCTTCCAAGGCTAACCGGATATCCTGACCACTGCCCGCCAACCTGACAATGGCATGAATCGAAGGGGGGCGGGATGGGGATCCATGAAGCGATTGACCGACTTTTGCGCTTCTGAAAATTTCTTCAGGGTGCGGAAGAAAAAGACTTAGCTTAGTTCATCCCACGAAAGGCGGTTCTATGGTACGGATTATCCTGGTTCTGTTGGGTCTTTCCGTGTCGGTGGCTTCGGCGGATTGGGCAAGCGGCTACAAAGCCCGCCATCCAAACAAAGTATCCCATGAACTCCAAACCGCTGAAGAATGCCGCACCCTTTCCGACTCCGACCTGGTGCGCGATTGCCTGGCCGAAGTGAGCGCCGGATACAAATTCAAGGCCAAGGGCGGCGAGTTTAAAGCTGTCCCTAAGGATGATGGCGGTCCACCCTATACCGTGGATGAACAAAAAACTATCACCGTCGCCGGCGGCCAGACCACTATGTCCGTCACCACCACAAAAAACCGCTCCAGCCGCGAAGTGGTCGATGCGTTGGACGGCATCAAGGGAACTATGCAGTTCGCCATTGCTATTTCATTGGTCTTGTCGGTCATCAGCATCATCGCGGTTTTCAAGTAAGTCCGAGCCGAAAGAGAGTAATGATGGAAGGTCTCGGAATGGAGGGCGTCACCCTTGAAGTTGAAGTCGGAGAGATCACCCATCTCGATAGCACCCTGACCCTGAAATTCAAGGTGAAGGGCATGAAGGACGCGAGCCTTTGTAGCTATGCAACCAATTCAAGGCTTAGGTCACACGCGGCTTACTTTGAGATTGGGGAAATCCGATTCAACGACTTGAAAAAGGCCATTGCGAAAGCGGATCGGCTTTTCCAAAAGGCCGCGACCCTGGGGACAAATAAAATCGACCCCTGACCCCGCGCATTGCCGCGGCTCACAAATACGCTCAAAAAGCGATACCTATTGGCTTTTCCCTTCTAAATGGCTTCGGTTTCAATTGCGCCGGTTCCTTTCCTGAGTTTATTATATTGATGGACATGTCACCCAAAGAACAAATGATGGACTACGCCAAGAACTCCCCTTATCAGGGCGAGCGGCTTATGTCTATTAAAAAGTTCCTTTCCATGTCCGAAGAGGAACGGAAAAAGCTGGGCGACGTTGAAATCGTTCCGCCTTCCCTCGGCTCCTCCTCCATGGGAGGGATTCGCGTCCGCTCCAATGACGCATACCCCCACAAATGACCCCTGAATCCGAGTCTTCGGAGATCGTTGAAAAAATGCCAGCGCCAGCGCCTGAAATGGTAGCGCGCATCTTGGATGTTCAATCCCGAGAAATAATCGTTAAGACCCAAGAGCTTGACGTAAGGACGCAGGAGCTGCAACTACAAAAACAGAAGGACCAGAATCAATATCAATTCGCCCTGGCTGCACTTGAGGCGCAGCGTGGTGATAGAGATTCCGAACGGGCGCACATCCGCCGTATCGCAAAGGGTGCAATTGGTCTCGTGTGCCTCGCCTTGATTCTCCTTTCCGGTACGATCGCGGCTTGCATATTTACCGGTAATGCGTCATTGGCTGTTGAGATATTGAAGGGACTTGGCTACTTGATTGCTGGCGGCTTTGGCGGCTGGGGTATTGGGCGCAAGGGTTCCAAGAAGGATGATTCCGCAGACAAGTAGTGCCCGAGCGCACGAACGCGACCCCCGCCCTGTTCTACCTTCCAGTGCATGAACACCGACACCGTTATCATGTCCCCGGTGGAAGTGGCCGCCCTTCTGTCTGGATTTAACCCCCTTGAGTTTTTACCCGAAACCTTTAATCCCTCCCATTGCCTCCCATTAACCGCCTTCAACTCCCTTGGAGTGACTACTTATAAGTGGTATATTCATCCTATGCCGATAAGCGGAAAAGACATGCTGAAGCTCTACCTGAAAGCCTGGTGGACCGTCCACCACGTCAAAGGCACCATTACAGGCTGGAAAAGGATGGCCAGCATGAAACTATCCCGGTCCATGGCAACACGGACCTCGGCAAAGGGTTAGAGCAGAAGCTTTTAAAACGCCTAAAAGGGTAGGGTAGCGATGAAATACCACTTCAAGATCCATAAAGAGAAAAACGGTGGTTACTGGGCCGAAAGCATGGAGCCCAACCTGAACGCCAACACCCAAGCCGACACCATGGAAGAATTGATGAAGAACATGAAAGAGGTTTTGGAACTCTGCTTGGAGGAGCCGAACGAATCCAACTATATACCTCCCATGCCCGATCCCACCATCAAGGGCCGGAACATTGTAGAGATCTCCCCGGACCCGAAGATCGCCTTGGCCGCTCTTATCCGCAAGGAAAGGCTGGAGGCGAAATGGACCCAGCGGGAGACGGCAACCCGGCTCGGCATAAAGCACGTCTCCCAGTATCAACGGCTGGAGTCAGGAAAAACCGTCAACGCAGAATTTGGAACCCTCGTAAAACTGAAAAAGGCATTCCCGGATTTTTCCGTAGATGAAGCCTTGTCTTAGAGTCCGCTTTCGACGGTCGATTTCTTATCTCCCCCTCCCGCCAAAAGACCGGATTCCTTGGAACGTGGAGCTACCGAACCAAGCTTGGTAAGGCCCGAACCCAATAAAACCATTAATAGTGGTCGTTTATGGACATCGGGAATGCTAACATTAGCTAATGATTAAGGTAAGTCCGGGAGATACCCATGGGCGGATACGGAAGCGGTGGTGGGGGGCTCATTCCAAAAGAGCCACGGGAGATATCGCCCAGGCATTACAGGAAAGGGACGGTTGAAGCGAGATATGGCCCTCAATTGGTTCATTTTTTGTGACTCATTTGTTACTCCGGCCCCTTTCGGCTTTGCCTTTTATTTCCATTAAGCATTAAAAAAAGACACTTACAACAAAAAGGATTCCATGCTCAAGTTTTACGGATACAAGAAATGCAATACCTGCCGGAACGCGGAAAAGGTCCTGACCAAACTCGGCAAGACCTACGAATTCGTGGACATTACCGAGGCCCCGCCTTCCCAGGCGGCGTTGAAGAAAATCATCCAGCAAAGCGGCATGGAGCTCAAAAAGTTCTTCAATACCAGCGGCGTGCAGTACAAGGAACTCAACATCAAGGACAAGGTCACCGGGATGAACGAGTCACAGATCCTGGCCATGCTGGCCGGAAACGGCCGTCTGCTCAAGCGGCCCCTGGTGACCGACGGTACCAAGAGCACCGTGGGCTTCGACGAGGCCGCATTTTCAAAAGCGTGGAAGGCTTAGGCGTCCTTAGGCCCCCCCCCTGTAAGCCCCGCGGAGTTGCCTTTTCTTTCATGAGAAAGCGTTAAAAACCGGAGTAGCCTCCCGATTGTAAACCATCGGTAACAGCTCCTTAACAATCCCGTCGCGGGACATAGCCTTCTCTTTGTACCTTTTCCGGCATGACTCAGGACACCCTCGCAGCCGGCGTTTCCAAGGCCTTTCAGGCCGTGGACGAGGAAACCCGCAACCGTCTCGCGCCCGAGGACCTGGCTTTACTTTTCCGCTTGGAGAAGGGCTTCGCCTTCACCTTTCAGCAATTGCGCTTGTTTGCCCGTTGGAGTCTGGACTGCGCATCGTGGGGCGAAATGGATTTCCGCAAGACCGCTCTCGGTGGCATTGACGCGGCGGTCCCCGGTTCCGGCAATCCACGGCAGCAGGGCGAAGCGGTTTTCGCCGCCCTCCAGACCTCCTATGATTTCCTGGCCGCCAAGGCCAAGGTCTATCCCTCGCAAAGCCCCAAGGAAACCCTGCCCTCTCACCGCTTCGTGGAGAAGGACCTCAAGGGACGCATTTTCCGCCTTTGCCCCGCCGCCTCGGAGAAGGCCGTCTGCTGCAATCTCAAGGTGCTCAACATCGTCGACAATTGCGCCATGGCCTGTTCCTATTGCGTACTGCAGAACCATTACGATGAGGCCACCATCGCCGTGCCCGTCAATCTCAAGGCCAAGCTGGCCGAAATCGAACTCAATCCGGAAAAGCGTTACCGCATCGGCACGGGCGAATATTCCGACTCCCTGCTCTGGGGCAACAAGAACGATATCCTGGCGGACCTATGCGATTTCGCGCGCGCGAATCCCAATGCCATCATTGAGCTCAAGACCAAGTCCGCCAACGTAGGCTGGATCCTTGAGAACGACATTCCCCCCAACGTATGTTGCACTTGGTCTCTCAACCCGCAAATCATCATCGCCAACGAAGAGCACAAGACCGCCTCGTTGGATCGTAGGCTGGAAGCGGCCAGGGCCGTGGCCGACAAGGGCGTGAAGGTGGGATTCCATTTCCACCCCATGTTCTACTTCGAAGGCTGGGAAGCGGAATATCAGGCCCTGATCGCGCGCGTGATCGCGACCTTCCGACCGGAAGAGGTCCTTTGGGTCTCCCTTGGTTGCATCACCTTGCTGAAGGGGTTCGCTCAGGACTTCCGCTTGAAGTTCCGGCATTCCAAATTGCTGCAGATGGAGACGGAGACCACGCCTGACGGGAAAATCACCTATGCCTTCGCGGTCAGGGAGAAGCTCTACCGCAACGCGCTCCAGGCTTTGGAGCCCTGGAAGGACCAGGTTTTCCAGTATATGTGCATGGAGCACAAGCCGATGTGGGATACGGTGATGGGCTTCGCTTATCCCAACATGGCCGTTTTCGACGACGTCTTCAACGCTTCAGCATTCGCCAAGCTGCGTTCATACGCGTAAGCGACACGCATCTTTTGCAACCTGCTCCCTGAGCGGCGAATCGTATCCTAAGCGACCCGGCCTTCGGGGTTCACTTCGTTCAGCCAGGCCAGAATCCCGCCCGTCACATTGACGCAATTCCCATAGCCTTTGGATTTTAAGAACTCGATGGCGGTGCGCGATCGCTTGCCCGACCGGCAATGGATGTAAACGGGCCCTTCCTTGGGGATTTCCGTGAACCGGTCCTCAAGCTCGCTCATGGGGATAAGTTGCCCGGACAGGTTCACTTCATTGAACTCGTCCTGTTCCCGGACGTCGATGAGGGGAGTCGAAGGATCCTTTTCGAGGATTTCCCTCAATTCTTCAACTGAGATTTCGTCATTCATGTTTTTTCCTGGGAAGGCCCCTGATTGGGGTTTTTGGCCGATTTTCCACTAAGAATATAGGATTTCTCCCCGCAGGGCGTGAGTTCTTAGAGCTTCGGAACCCCTTAAATGAGGCCTTTGCCGGAGGCGGTCCCCTTCTGAGTGACCCCTATGTATTGAAAAGAATAGGGGTTATAGCTAACTTGAATGACCTTAAAATTTCTGTCGATTCGTATTAGACCGAAGAAGGAACATGGAATGCCGGCTGGACCCAAAGTAAAGATTTCTCGTGCCTTGAATCTGGCGATTACGCCCAAGGCCGCCCGGATCATGGAGCGCCGCTCGTTCACGCCCGGCCAGCATGGCCTGGCCCGCAAGAAGAGCCCCTCCACCTACAAACTTCAGCTCCTCGAGAAACAACGGCTAAAGGCCGTCTATGACGTTTCCGAGAAGCAGATGCGCAACTACTACGCCAAGGCCGCCCACTCTCATGAGTCGACCGGAACCGTGCTGCTTTCCTATCTGGAAACCCGCGCCGACGCCGCGATCTACCGCATGGGCTTTGCCCGCACCATCTATGCCGCCCGCCAGTACGTGGCCCACGGCCATTTCATGATCAACGGCAAGCGCATCCTGACCCCGAGCCATCAACTCGGCGTCGGCGACGTGATCACCGTGGTCGAGAAGTCCAAGAGCCATCCCCAGATCGTGGAAGCCCTGACCCACTCCGGCGGTATCATGGTTCCCGAGTACTACGAGATCAACAAGGTGAAGATGGAAGGCAAGCTGCTTGCCAAGCCCATCCGCGCGCAGATCCCGATCAAGCTGACCGAGCAGCACGTGGTGGAATACTACTCCAAGTAATCCCGCCGCCCGGTTCCTCCCGGAGCGACGCCACCGATTCTAATCAAAGGATCCTCATCCGAGGGTCCTTTTTTTTATCCGGGGTCGCCGTAAAACCCCGTCAAATGTAGGAACCACCCATGGCATTCGAAATCCGGGACAATACCGCTGAGAACCGCTTCGAACTGGAGGCCGAGGGGAAGTTGGCCTTCACCGTTTACGCCCTTTCCGAGGGCGCCATCGAACTCCGCCATACGCAAGTGCCGCCGGAGTTGGAAGGCAAAGGCATCGGGTCGGCCCTGGCCAAGTACGCTCTAGATTTCGCCAAGGCCAACAATCTCGAAGCTATCGTAAGCTGCCCCTTCATCAGTAAATGGCGACAGCGCCACCCCGGCTGACCCACAATCCGCTGCCCGGTTTCTTGCCAAGGCAGGCAACCGCGGAGTCTATATCCTGAAGAGTGGGACGGAACGGGGAAGCTGGTCGCGTCAGATCATGCCGCCATGAGGAATCGGTCCGGAGTCCGCGAGCAGGTTGCCGCCCGGCCCGATGCCGGGCATCCGTAGCGGAGACCACCGGAGCGATGCCGGCCGGTCAGAGTTTGGAGGCTTCCTTGCGGGAGGATTTGGAAACCCCGAAAACCTGGATCTTATAACGCTTGATCTTGAAGCCTTCTTTGCGGGCAAGGTCGTTCAAGGCATCCTCCAGTTTCTGGCTGTGGACTTCCCTCACCTCACCGGAATCCGTGCAGATGAGATGCACGTGGGGCTTGCTGCCGATGGCGATTTCGTAATGGGTGTGACCATGGCCGAAATCCGATTCCGACAGGATGCCCGCCTCTACCATCTGGTTCAGGGATCGGTACAGGGTGGCCCGGGAAACTTTCACTTCTCCCTTCTGCATTTCGAACATGAGTTCGTCCGCGCTGAAATGACCCTTCTGCTCGAAAATGAAATCAAGCAGCTGGGTCCGTTCCTTGGTGAAGAACATCTTGTTCTTTTTAAGGAATTCGGAATAGATTCCGTGCGCTTCGGAGAGGTGTTTGTCCTTGAGGTCGACCACGGGTGAAAAGATAGGAAACCCCCCGGGGTTTTTGTCCGGAGGGACGGGGCGTATTCCGCCATTCCGCCCTGGAAGGTCCGCAGAAGGCGGTCAGATCGGCGGGGGCAGGAATTCGAAAAAGAGGACCCCGGCGCACTTTCCCCTGCGGCCTTCCAGGTATTCCTTGAAGGGCATGTCCACCACCTTGTGCTGGAGTTGGCTGGCATTGCGGAGCAAGGGAGGATTCTTTCCGTCGGCGACGAGGAACCCGGTATGGGTCACGTCCAGGCCTGGGATGTCCGTGACGAATGCGACGCCCAGGAACTTCTCTCCATGGGTCCAATTGGCCATCATGTCCAAGGCCTTCTGATAGGGCATGAAGGCGATCTCGGTCACGGGATTGACGGCCGGGGCCGGGAGTTGCTTGGACGAGTAGAATTTGATTTTGTCGATGGGTTTTCTGAGCAGGCTGTCCCCAGGAAAGCGCACGGTGCGGACGTGGGATGCGTTATTCTTGAGCCAATCCTCCACGAAGTAGTGATTACGGGTGGGATAGTCGAGGGTGTCCGAGCGGTACCTGAGTGCCAGGATACGGGGCAGGACCTCCCTGGTGTTTCGCGACAAGGCCAGGGCCATGGCGCTTTCGATATAGGTGACGCAATCGAAGCGTGCGAGATCGATGAGCGGCGTGGCCTCTATGCGCCCGAACCGGCCCTCTCCGGTGGGCCCCAGAAAATAGGGGCGCTCGAGCAAGGCATGGCTGAAATACTTGAGACGGTTAAGGTAGGGCTTCGGCGCATCGGGACGGCCCAGAAGCTTATGGGCTTCAATGAGGGCCGGTCGCTCCTTGTTGTAGAAGAGGGCCACGTGCACAAGCAGGGAGTCCATGAGCCGTGAAGCCGCTTCCGGCGAACCCTGGTACTCGTTGATGAACAGGGCTACGGCCAGGGTATCCCCATCGATGCCGAAGGCGTATCCGCTCAGCCCCTGAACGCCGCTGATGGAGCCGGTCTTGTAGCGGAGCAAGTTGGTCTGCATATAGGGGCGCATGCGGCGGCCGGTGGCTCCGTCCAAGCCGGGCGAAGCCAGGGACGCGACGTAATCCTTGACGTAGCGATGGTGCGCCATTTTGCCCAGCAGGGCGGCCAGGGCCCTGGGCTTGACCCGGTTATGGGGCGACAGGCCGCATCCGTCGAACAGTTTGAAATCGTTGGTGTCCAGGCCTTGGGCGTTCAGGAATTCCTTCTCCGCGCGGATTCCTCCCGCGGCCGACCCGTCGTTCTTCACGAACTTGCCGAGGTGACGCAAAGCCAATTCCGCATGGAGGTTCTGGCTGCGCTGATTGATTTCCTCCACCACCTGGATCATGGGGGCGGTGGTGAAGCGGAGGGATTTGATGAGGGAGGATCCCGCCGGGACGGAATCGGGCCGCATGACCATTCCATTGGAGGCCATGGACTTGAGGATGGAGGCGCGGAAGTACGCCATCGGATCGCGCACGGGCAGGATCATCTGGAAGCCCGGGGCCTTATTACCGATATGGCCGCTCAAGGTGATGACGGTGGAGTCGCGATTCTGCGCGGGTACGATGCGGCGCTTTCTGCCCGCCACGGTCTTGACCCGATTGATGATGCGCACGTATCCCACGTCCGGCTTGACCATCACCACCGCCGGCGCCCCGGGCTTGGCTCCGGGCAGCACGTTCAGGTTGAAGGTGTTGTCATTGTAAGAGAGGGCGGAAATCTCGGCCCCGTACCAGGTGTTGAAATGATGTTGCTTCCAGGAATCGGGTCTTCGCGAGCCCGTGAAAAAGGTATCCGTGACCTCCACCATGCCGCGGATGGTGTCGATGCCCAAGGTCTTCAGGCTGTCGATGTACGGCTTCAGCGGGCTCATGGCATCCGGGAAGAATCGATCGGAAACGTTCGGATCCCCTTCACCGGTGATGCGGATCTTTCCGGTGAGGGTGCGGTTCTGCACCTTCCCATAGACCTCCATGCGGGTTCCTGGAAAATAGTTGACCGGAAAAGTGTCTAAGGCTGCGGCCGTTACGATGAGCTTGAGGCAGGAGGCCGGCGTGAACCAATCGGTATCGTTCAGGGCGGCTTCGATGCGCCTATACCGTGTGGAATAGACGCTGAAGCCCAAACGCCCCCTGACGCGGCTGCGTTTGTAGACCTCTTCCAGGTCCTGCTTCAGATAAGGCGAAGGATACGTCACCCGCTTCAAGGGGGAAGGGGTCATGGCCGCTTGTGACGGAGCGTTCTTGGGTCCTAGGGTGGCCTGGGGAGAAGGCGTCGGCGAGGCTGGAGCGGTGGTCTGCCCGGCGACCGGAGCGGCTGCGGGAGTTGCAGGCGAGGATGCTGGAGCGGGTGCTGCCGGCACGGTCGCCTTTTTCCCCATCTTGGTGGAATCGCAGCGCACCAAGGCCGCAAGAATCAGGACCCATAGGGCGGCTTTCACGTCTGGCTTCCTTTCCCGGGCAAGACGATGGCCTTGAACGCGTCGAAATATCCCGGATACGTTTTGCGCGTGCACTCCGGGTCGTTGATGGTGATCGGCAGGCCCCCGAGGGAAACCAAGGAGAAGCACATGGCCATGCGATGATCATTATAGGTGTCGATGGCGGCTGTATTCAAGGTCGCCGGCGGATCAATTAGGATCCAATCCGGTCCCTCCTCCACGCGCGCGCCTACTTTCCGGAGCTCCGTGGCCATGGCCGCGATCCGGTCCGTCTCTTTGACCCTCCAGGTTCCGATGCCGCGGATCCGGGTGGGACCTTTGGCGAACAGGGCCGTGACAGCCAAGGTCATACCGGTATCGGCCATCAAATCCATGTCCGCGTCCACTCCGTGCAATTCGCCCTGGGTCACCGAGATGCGATCATTTCCATAGGACACCTTGGCTCCCATGGCTCCGAGCACCTCGGCGAATTTCGCCTCGCCCTGAATGCTGTCGCGCCCGATGCCCCGTACCTCGACCGTGCCGCCGGCAATCGCGCCCGCCGCTAGGAAATACGATGCCGAAGAAGCGTCCGGCTCCACCGTGTATTCCCCCGGCGAGAGATAGCCGTTGGGATCGGCCAAAGCGAACCTGCGGAATCCGTCATTCGCCACGGTGACGCCGAACGCCTCCATGATGCGCAAAGTCAACTCCACGTACGGTGCCGAAACCAGGCTCCCATCCACTTCCACCTCCACCGCATGGCGGCACAGTGGCAGAGACAGCAGCAGGCCCGTCAGAAACTGGCTGGAAATGTTTCCCTTGATGCGGGTCTTTCCGCCTGCGAGACCCTCGGCGAAAATCCTCAAAGGCGGAAACCCGGGATTGGCGCCATAGGTAATCTTGGAGTTACCCGCGATGGGGTTCAGGGCGTCGACCAGATCCGCGATGGGCCGCTCGCGCATGCGCGGCACCCCGTCCACGGTGAACTCCCCGCGCCCGCCGGCCAACAATGCCGTAAGGATGCGCGTCGATGTACCCGAATTCCCCAGAAACAAGGCCAAGGGCTTCTTGGCGGCAAACGGACCGCAAACCCCATGGACCTCCAGCCCCGCATCTGCGGACTTCATCCGCAGCCCCAATTGCTTGAGGGCATCCCGCATCAGTTCCACGTCCTCCCCGTCCGGAAGGTTCTTCAACACCGTGGTCCCGGATGCCAAGGCCGCCAACGGCAGAACCCTATTACTGATGCTCTTTGAGCCGGGAGGTTGCACGGTGCCATGAGCCAGGCTTGCGGGAGGTAATGTGAGGCTTTCCATACCAGGAAAACTATAAAAATCCCCCGTCGCTATCCCCTTAACCCGCGCTAGCCCGCCAGCTTCACCGCCGTCCCCACTGCCGAGCATAGGAAAACAATCGCGTCGAATTGACTGAATTGCAAGGAGACGCCCACAACCCCATCGGCGCCCATCTCTTTAGCCTTCTCTCCAAGCTCTTCCAGGGCCTTCGCCTTCACCTTCTGCAACTGATCCTCGGCCGCCTTGATGCGATGCAGTTCTCCGTATGGAGCCGGATTACGGAACAGGAGATCCTTGGGGATCACCACCTCGACCGAAATGAGGCCTAGGTATTCCTGGATTTGGAACCCATCCACCGTCTGGGTCGTGGAAACGAAGAATACGGGCTTCACCCTGTTCACGACATCGTTGAAATCGGATATGGACAGGATCTGCGATTGGCGCGCCGAGGCGGGCATGGCCATGGGCGCAGGGGAAAAATCGGGCATGGGCGTGGCCAAGGACTTGGCCGCGAAGGAATTTCCGGAAGCCATCGGAGCCGGTGCCGCCAATGGAGAGGCCATGGGAGCGGGAGCGTGGGAAGACCCTTTGGGCGCTGATGGTTTCATTGGGGCTTCACGCGTCAAGAACGCGCTGGTGAAATCTCCGCCCGCGAGGGAACCCGGTCCAACTCCCGAAGACGGAAGCCCACTATGTCGATTACCGTCCTGTCCCGCCGGAGGCGCTAGGTCAACCGCCGCAAACGGCTTGATTCCCGGAGAGGCAGACGGATCGGCCGCTTGCTGATACGGGGTTTGGAATGGATTGTTCTTATCGGCCGTGAACGGATTATCCATGAACTGTCCTTTGTATGGGAATATTTTAGGGGGAGGAACCGTGGATTTGACGAATATTTTTTCGGGAAAATTGTGCCGGGAAGGCCAAACGGCGCTCAGGAAATCCCCTATGAGGGAGCTTTAGATGAAGTCGCGATTGACCAGGGCGCCACGATTGAGCATCAGGCGTCGGTAAGGAAGGCTGTTGATTAGGCCGTAGTCGTGGGTGGCCATCAAAACAGCGGTTCCGGAAGCATTGATATTTTGGAAGATTTTGACGATTTCCTTGGACGTTTGAGGATCCAGGTTTCCCGTCGGTTCGTCGGCGAGGATGATATAGGGCTCGTTGGCCATGGCCCTGGCGATGGAGACGCGCTGCTGTTCGCCGCCCGAAAGCTGATGAGGCAGGTTCTTGGCTTTGTGCGAGATGCCGGTTAGGGTGAGCACTTCGTACACCCGCGGCTTGATGCGTTTGCTGGAATAACCGGCTACGCGCAAGGCGAAGGCCACATTGTCGAAAATGTTCCGATCGGGCAGGAGCTTGAAGTCCTGGAAAACGATTCCCAGCCGCCGACGCAACAGCTGGATCTTGGACGGGGAGGTCTCCGCTGAGCGATAGGCGAGATCCTTGTTGAAGGAAATAAGCACTTCGCCGATATCCGGTTTCTCGTCCATGTAGATAAGCTTGAGAATCGTGGTCTTGCCCGCGCCGCTGGGGCCGGTCAGAAAGACGAATTCGCCCCGGTCAAGGCGGAAATGCACATCCTTCAACGCTGTCCAGTCCTTCTCATAACGCTTGGAGACGTGGATGAAGGAGATCATTTCATCGGTTTCCTCAGGACGAAATGGACTCGCTCCGAGGCTTCGCGCCCGGGACGGAAGGTGAAGCCTTCGAACATGCCCTCCAGCTTGTATCCGGTCTTCTTGGCCAGGGCCTTGAGCCGATCGAGCTTGTAGATGCGCTGTTGGTGGCTTTCCTTCACCTTTCGCCAATTGTCCTCGCTGCCTTCCACGAAGAAAATGAAATCGTTTCCCTGGACCCGGGATTCCTTGTCGAACCGGCTTTCCCGAAAATAGGTGCAGCCTTCCAGTTCGCCGTAATCCACGGCTTGGTGAAAATGCTTCCGCGAATTTGCTTCGGTGGTGACGTCGAAGATGAAAAGGCCCCCGGGAGCCAGCACGCGCAGGGTCTCGCGGAAGCAACGGTCTACGTCTTCGTCGTCCATCAGGTAGTTGAGGGCGTCGTACACCATCAGGCAAAGATCGAAAGGGCCTTTGAAGGGAAGGGCCAAGGCGTTGGCGGCCACGCGGCAATCGGGGGAGAGGACCGGGGCCTGGGAAAGCATGAAAGGGGAGAGGTCGGAGTAGACGACCTTGGCGTCCGGTGGAAACACGTCACGGCGGGCGAACGGACAGGTGCCGGCCCCAAGCTCCAGGATGGTCCGGGGAACCGAGCCGTGCTTTTTCCACAGCCGTCCCAAATAACGACCCCAGGCATCATAGTCCACATGGGCCATGATCCAATCGTAATAGGGTGCGATGATCCTGTAAGAGGTTTCGTCCCTCACGGCCCGGCCTTCGATCAGTTCGGCTGGGATTGGAGGCCGGGAGGAAGCTCGACGCCTTCTTCTCCGCCGGAGGACGGCAGGTTCTTGAATTGGGCCAGGCGATCCTCGATATGCACCGTCTCGCGCCATTTCTTCACGAAGGAGGAAAGTTTCTGGCTCATGAAATAGTTGCGGGCGATCTGGCTAACCTCGGCCCAATCCTCGTCCACCGTCATCCTTCGCTCGGGGGCCTGGCCGTCCAGGCGGAAGATATGGTAGCTGTCGCCTATGGTCACGGCGCCGCTGATGCCGCCTTCGGTCAAGCTGTCCACGGCCTGCAGATACCTGGGGTCCAGCCTTTCGCGCGTGAACCAGCCCAGGCTGCCGCCGTTGTCCTTGGACTTCTTGTCCTCGGAATATTTCGTCGCCAGGTCGGGGAAGTTCTTGTCCTTGAGCGCCACGGTCCGCAAGGAGTCCACGAAGGCGCGGGTGCGGGCGCTGTCCGACGCTTCCGGAACCAGGCGCATCAGAATGTGCGAGGTCCGGATTTCATTATCCTTTTTACCCGTGACCTTGATGACATGGTATCCGAATCGGGAGCGGATGGGAATCTTGATGTAATCGCCGGCGTCGAGGGAAAAGGCAGCGCGCTCGTAATCCGGATCCAAGGTGCCGCGCTTGGTATAGCCGATGTCGCCGCCCTCCTTGCCGGAGAAATCGTCTGAGTATTTCTTCGCTAGGTCGGCGAAGGCTTCGCCCTTGTCCAGACGCTTGATCAAGGAATCGGCCTTCTGCCAGGCGACCTTCTCAAGGGCCGCGCCGGGTTTGATTTTAACCTGGATATGGGACAGGCGCAGGCTGTTCTGCTGCATGGGCAGGCTATCCTTGTAGCGGCTGTAAAAGTCGCGGATCTGCGAGTTGGAAGGATCATGATCGCCCACGTATTTGAACTGCAGCTTCTGGCGGTAGGATTGATCAAGATATTGCTGGGTCAGGCGCGCCCGGAACTGGGCCAGGGTCATACCATTGGTCTGCTTGAGCAGGGTCTCGAATTTCTTTTCGCCCCCTTGCTGCTCCACGTAATTGGAGATGGCTTCTTCCACCCGGGGTTGGATCTCACGCTCGGAGACCTTGATGTTGGTGTCCTGCTTAGCCTTGACCAGCACCACCTTGTCGTCGATGAGCCGGTTCAGGAGTTCGCGCCGTTGCTGATCCGCGGACAGGTTGGCCATGCCCGACTGCTGTTCCGCCGAGGCCATGCGGATCTCTTCCAGTTCGGACAGGAGGATGATCTGGTCGCCCACGGAGGCTACGACTCCGTCGAAAGGCTGCCTCGCCGAAAAGCCGGGGAGGACGGTAAGGAGGAGGAACGCGCCCAGCGTGATCCTCTTAAGGTGTTTCGGTTGGATTCTGCGCATTGGTGTTCTCTTCCGATTCGGGCTTCTGGCCCGTGGTCTCTGGGTTTGCTTCCGCTGCCGGCTTTTGGGCGGCCAAGGTGTCGACGGGTTTCGCCACGCGTGCCGGGCGCTTGCGCGCGGCGATCCTGGGCTTCGCGGGAGCGATCTGATTGTCCTGCGAGGGCTCCCGCAGTGCGGGAGTTCCCGGTTCTTGCGGTTCGGAAAATCCCGGTTCGCGAGGCAGGCGATCCACATCCGTTTTCGAAGCAGTAGCGACCGGGGCGACGGCTGGCGCGACGGCATCCGAGGACGCAATAGGCTTGGCGAAGGATTGGGATGCTGCGGCCGCGGAAACGGCTGGCTCAGCGGCTATAGGCGATTCGGAAGTTTTGCGATCTTCCGCCTGTCCGGGAATCTGGTCCAGGTTGTAGCCGACGGAAATGCCTTCCTTGTACTTCGCGATGCGTCCCTCCAGCAACTTGTCTTTCCGTTCCATGATGAGGATGCCGCTGATCTCCTCCTTGGCTTCCGTGAAGGGGATGAGACTTCCGGCGTCCTGGCGTTCCTGGACCTTAACCAGGTAGAATCCGTCCGTGCAGGCCACGGGCAGGGTAACCGAACCGATGCCGGCCCCGGCGATGTCCTGGGAGAGGCAGGGAGGGAATTCGCTCTGTTTCTTGAAACCAATGGAGGCGTAGGATTCCGGAACAGGATCCAGGGAACCCGCAGCGGCGACCGCCAGAAAGTCCCCGCGGTTGGCCTTGCTCCGCAGATCCATCGCTTGCTTGTGGGTCTGCACCCGGATATGCGCGTACTTGAATTCCGGCGCCTTACGGCGGAACTCTTCCTTATGCATTTCATAATACTGGCTCATGGACAATTCGTCCGGTTCGAACATTTCGCTGGCGTTTTCCCTGGCGAGGAATTCCTCGATGAGCAGTTTGCGCCGTAGCTTTTCCAGCTTGCGGGCCACTACGGAATCGCTTTCCAGGTTCGCCTTCAGGGCCTGTTGGTAGACGACTTCGTCATCCATCCATCGCTTGATGAAATCCAGGTATTGTTCCCGTCGGATGAGCTGCTCGAATTCGACGGGAAAGCTTTCCCGCAACTCTTCCAGGGTCAGGGTGGAATCTCCCACCTTGGCCAGCACGGTGGTCTTTCCGGCTTCCTTTTTACAGCCGGAAAGGCAGGCCAGAGCCAGAGTAGCCATGACTGCGAACGCAACGATGCGGATTACGGGAGGGGTTTTGCTCCAGATCGCTGTTTTATTCATTCTGGGTGGTCCAAGCGCCGGATTTCCGGCCCTCCCGGGCGGATTTCCGAAAGCCAAGGGGTAGGGATTATATAGCAATTTCACTGGATTAGGAGAATACGACCGGACCGGAAGCGCTGGGTCGTGGCCCGATGCGCCATCCGGTTTTCCGCTATTCCGGGAAAGTCCCAACGGCCTGCAGTGCTCGCCAATTCGGACGGCCCGGTGTGCATGGAATCCTGCCAGATCTATAAAAGGTCGCGCAGGATCTGGGCCGCCTGGGCGATGAGCGCATGGGTGTCGCCCGACCGGGGCGGATTCAATTCAACCAGCATCTGGAGCGGCTTGGAGTATAGGAAGCGCATGGGGCGCTTGAATTTCGCCATCAGGGCCCCGAGCTCCTCCTTTTCGGGAACGTGCATCTCGGCGTATTGCAGATTGAGGAGGTTGCCTTGCAGCACGACCTTCTGGAATCCAAGTCGCTGGGCCGCCACGCGCGCAATCATGGTGTCCAGAAGCACTTGGACCGAAGGCGGAATCTGCCCGAACCGATCGAGCAATTCCTTGCCCAGATCGGCGATCTGCCCCGGCTCCGTGCAGCGGGCCAGTTTCTGGTATAGGGCCACGCGCTGGAAGCCGTCCTCGACGTATTCCTCGGGGATGAAAGCATCTTCGGGAAATTCGATTTCGGGATTGAGGGGCGGGATGATTTTGGCCCCTTGCATCTCTTTCACGGCTTCGCGCAACATGCGGTGATAGGTCTCGAAGCCCACCGCGGCGATATGACCGCTCTGCTCCATGCCCAGGATGTTGCCCGCGCCCCGGATCTCCAGATCCCGCATGGCTATCTGGAAGCCGCTGCCCAGGTCGGTGAACTTTTCCAGGGAATAAAGGCGTTTCTTGGCTTCGTCCGAGAAGCGGTTGGCGTCCGGCGAGATCAGGTAGCAATAAGCCTTGGTGGCCGAGCGTCCCACTCGGCCGCGCAACTGGTACAGCTGGGAGAGTCCGAAGAGATCGGCGCGGTTGATGATGATGGTGTTGGCGTTGGAGATGTCCAGGCCGGACTCGATGATTCCCGTGGCCACCAACACGTCGTACTCGCGGTTCACGAAGGCGGCCATCACCTGTTCCAGGCCCACCTCGTCCATCTGCCCATGGGCCATGCCCACGCGGGCGTGGGGCACCAGCCCCTCCACGAAAGTGGTGACTTCCGGCAGGTCCATCACGCGGTTGTGAACGAAGAACACCTGGCCTCCCCGAGCCAGTTCCATTTCGATGGCGTCCCGGATGAGCTTGGGGTCGTGGAAGACCACACGGGTGTCGATGGGCAGGCGGTTGCGCGGCGGGGTGGCGATTATGGACAGATCACGGGCACCCACCAGGGACATGTTGAGGGTGCGGGGGATGGGGGTGGCCGACATGGAGAGGACGTCGACGTGGGTGCGCATCTCCTTGAGGCGCTCCTTCTGCTTAACCCCGAACTTTTGCTCCTCGTCGATGATCATCAGGCCCAGGTCCTTGAAGACAACGTCCTTGGAAATGAGGCGATGGGTGCCGATGATCAGATCCACTTCGCCCCGTCCCAGGGCCGCGATGGTCTCCTTCTGATCCTTGGGGGATTTGAAGCGGTTCAGGTAGTCGATGCGGATGGGCCAGTTGCCGAAGCGATCGCTGAAGCTGGAAAAGTGTTGGGCCGCCAGGATGGTGGTGGGGGCCAGTACGCACACCTGCTTCTTGTCCAGCACGGCCTTGAAGGCCGCGCGCATGGCCACTTCCGTCTTTCCGAAGCCGACGTCGCCGCAAATGAGCCGGTCCATGGGCT
>JALYSE010000284.1 GCA_030854955.1 Fibrobacterota bacterium
ATATATTCCTGAGCCAACAACTTGCCTTCGATGCGGCTCTTGAGGGTGAGGACTTCATCCTGGGCTTCGCGTCCGGGATGGGCGTACAGGGCGGCGCGGGAATGGAACAGTGGCTCCCCGATGATGCGGAGACCTGCCTGTTTCAGAGTAGTACCGGTTTCGACGATGTCGACAATGGCGTCGGCGATGCCGAGCTTGATGGAGATTTCCACCGCGCCTTCCAATTCGACCAATTCATTGCCGGGAAGCTTTTCCTTCACGATGTTGGTGAAGGAGGTGGCGATGCGGGCGCCCTTGAGGTCGGCCAGGCTTTTGGCGGGATGCTCATTGGGAACGGCGGCGCAGAGTTTGGAGGCACCGTAGCTCAGATCAAGCAGGCAGGTGGGTGCTACGCCCTTCTCAGCCACGAAATCCTTGCCGGTGATGCCCGCGTCCAGGATGCCGTTGGCGATGTACAGGGGAATGTCCCCGGGCCGAAGGAAATAGAACTCGACCTGGTTGTCTGAATCCATGGTACTCAAGGACCGCAGGGATTTGCTGACCTTGTACCCGCAAGCAGCGAGGATGTCCATGGTGGGTTCAAAGAGCTGACCCTTGTTGGGCAATGCGACCTTGATCATAATTTTTTGTAGACCTCTTCCAGGGACACGTCCTTTTCGGCCATCATGCAGGCAACGTAATACAGGACCTGGGAGAGTTCCAGCGCCAGGGAATCCTTGCTCTCAAAACGCGCGGCCATCCAGCTTTCGGCGGCCTCTTCGACCAGCTTCTTGCCGATGCCGTGAGCGCCTTTTTCGAACAAGGCCGTGGTGGATTTACCCTCGGGCATCTCGCTTTTACGGGCCTGTGCCAGAGCGCACATTTCTTCGAATGTCATGGAAAAAGGATAGAAAATTTGAAGTGATTCAGGGCACGGCCCCTTTTCCGACGGGCTCCGCGCGGGGGGCCCATTTGCCGAGAAGCGCGGTGGAACGCACCGGCGAGGGCAACATGACGTCCATGGCGCCACTGTACCAGCGATAGGCTCCATAGAGCACCAAGAGCAGAAGCACCAGGCGCTTCCAGGGAAAGGTCTTTTCGGCGTAGGGATCGCTCGAATCACGCCGGGAACCGGGAGGCAGCTTGGCGAGCCGGCTCAGGGTCGCGCCGAAGGGAACGTTGATCTTGGCCTTGGCGTTGACGGCCCAGCCATTGGCGTCCAGGATGGGGCCCAGGTTGCGTTTGCGGAGCTTGATATAGGCCATGACCACCGAAGGCATGGAAATGAGCAGCATGAGCCCGATGACGGAGGCGATGGTGGGAATGAGTCCCATCCGGAAAATCCCCATCGAGTATCCGACCAAGGCGGTGACAAAGGTGCCGATGGCGCCTGCGGCCACGCCGATGGCCGCCACCGTGCCCACGTCCATCCTCTTGGGCGCCGCGACGGGAGGAACGATCGCCGGGGGCGCGGACTTGTCGATTTGGGCCACGGTCGTCGCCGAAGCCACCAGGGATTTATTTGCTTCCGCGTCCGCAGCGGCGGCGCGCTTGTTCACCGATTCCTCGAGGAAGCGGACGAATTTCTTGTAGGGCGACCAGAAGGCCTCGCGCAGGCTGATGGGATTGTCCACGATCTTCACGATGGTCGCGTCCCAATCCAGACCCTGCCGGTCGTAGAAAAGGCCGTTCCGGCCCACCATCAGGTTATCGCTTTCCCCAGCGGTGAAGGCCGCCACGATCTGCATTTTCCCTTCTACGCCCTTGCGGGTGCAATCCAGATAGGCGAGATAGACGCCGGCCAGGCCGGCCATCAATGAGTGCTTGGCGGGATCGGCCACGCGCATGCAAAGCGTGCAGGCGCGCTGATCGAGGAAGAGGGTTCCCGTCTGGAAAACGGCCGGGATGCCGCGATCGTAAAAATCCTTGAAGTTCACGAAGTTGGTGCAGAGGAGGGCAAGGTCCCGGTAATAGCGTACCAGCCGCTCGACCTGTTCGATACCGGCTGTTTCGGTTTCCAGAGCCTTGTCGCTGGCGACGAGAGACTCGAGGACGGATTTCATCCCTGAGGAATGGATATCCATGATACGCTCGCGGCCGAGCTTCTCGATATGGAAATAGGCCTTTTGCGCCTCCCAGGCAAGATAGGGGGCTAGCTTGGAAAGTAGGGTCAGCCAATCCGCTTCGGAGAGATCCTTGCGCGCCCCCAACAGGGGAGACACGGCCGTATCGTTCAGAATCCGGAGCGAGGCCGCATGGGCGGGATTGACTGGACCGGACAAAGGCAAAGGCCGCGCCGCCGCCACCTTGGCCAAGGGAAAGGCCGCCACTTCTGCCGCCGTGATGCTCAAATCCGCGGCGGCGATGGCCAGATATTCCTCTTCCCGGCGGTTGAGCATCTGCTCGGTGCGGGGGTCGAAGGCCGCCAAACGGCACCTTCCGAAATAGTCGTCGATTTTATGTTTAAGGACGTCAACTGCCGCGGCTGCGGAAGCGGTGCCCAGCCGTCCAAGGGGAAAGATATGTTGCCCATCCTCCTCCCCTTTGCCATACCATTCGGAGAAGGCTTTCGTCTCGGCAAAAAAGGCATCGATCCGGTCCGACCCGATCCCTGGTTTTCCAGAAAGGTCCGGCGCGCTCCCCAGGCAATCGATGATTTCCCGGATGACCGCGCGGGTGGTTTCGTCCGGAGCGGACTGCTCCGTTATGAGGCCGTCGCCGTTGAATGCCGTATCGGCGAAGATGCGCGCGGTGTCGGATACGTCGTCGATGGTGATGACCGTCGCGTCCTTCTTTCCGATATTGGCCAGGATCTGTCGGGCCGAGGAATACAGATTCCTTCCGCCTGGAGTTGCATCATTGATGAAGGCAAGCGGAAGGAAGGATTCGCCTTTCAGGAGGTCGTCGGGATTCTTGAGGTTCGATCCCGCGAATTTGACGGCATTGATCAGTTCGCCCGCGCGCACGCGACCGTTCATGTCCGTATCGATCAAGGATAGGGTGCGGGAATCGATTTCGAGACCGGTGGTGGGGCAGGCCAGGGCCACCCAGAGGGTTTGATCCAGTTCGTCCAGATGCATCAGATCGGACCCGTTTTCCAGCTTCACCTGGTCGAATCCACCGGCGCGGAAAAAAGTCCATTTATGCTTTGCTGCCGCCATTGATTCCTCCTGATACCGCTTGCGGCGCGGCTCCCTGGGCCGGGAGCGGCGCCCAAAAACCGAAAAGGGTCAAACTAGCATGGATGAAGCAGCTTCCCAAGGGGGCGTTACATCCACGTAACCCCGCCCCCGCCGACTCCGCGCCCGAAGTCCCGCCGTCAGAGCGAAAGGAAGGAGATGCCCACGTTGAGGCCTTCTCGCATCTGGACGCTTTCGGAGAGATCCAGATCGTAAAGCCTTTCGTATTCGAAATTGACGCTGACCAGCTTGTTCACCTTGGCCGTAATCTTATTGGCCCAGCGGCCGTCGACGTCCTTGATGCCTTTGAAGTTGACGAAAACGTCCAACCGGGTGGACGCCTGGATGTTCTCCATGATGGCCCTTACGTATTCGGTGGTGGAGCTGAGGCCGTACTCCTGCTTGAAATCATCCCCGGTGCGGACGCCGTCCTTTTGGAATCCGTAAGACCCGACGGTCTGCTTCATGGTAACGCCCAGACGCTCTCGCAGATCCTTGATGGGCTCGACTCCCAAGCCGATGGTTTCCATGAAATACGCGGGGTTGAAGTAGTCGGAAATCTGCGATCGGGTGACGGGATCTTCCTTATAAGAATATCCCGGAAAGAACTGGGACTGCGCCGTCGCGGAGACGAACGGATTGACGTGAATTTTCAGGATCCGGGTATAGACCGTTTCGAAATCGAATTGATCCGAGGACTTGCGGGAGGCCTGGGTCCCCAGCTTGGTCCGTCCGTAGATGGCTTTGGCCTTGGTCTGCCACTCGAAGTCTTCTCGATCCAGGGTCGCCGCTCCGCTCAGGCTCCATTCATAGGCGAACGCGTCCGTTCCTCCTTTGGCCCAATTGTCATAATAGGCTTGGCTGAGGTTCAGCATGCCGGTCATTTGCCGGGTCCAACCGTAGGTCGTGCTGTCCGCCGGAGCGACGGCGGTTTGCCCTTGGGCGGCACCCGACAAAAGGCCAATAACGGCAACCAGGCTTTGGATTCCTCTCATACGGATGCGAGCGCTCTGCATTTCGGTGTCTCCTCTTTCCGGGGTTTTCCGGTGCTTCGATGTGGAAAGTCGGGCAAAAATAACTCATCCTCTCCCCCTCCCCAACCCGGTAATCGATTCGATCCAACATTTGAAAGGGTCTCCAAGGCGAAATGCAGCTCTCCAGGCTCGTTGGTTGAAGACGGATATCGGCAACGTAAAATGCGAGCGCCAAATAACGTGTGCGTTTCTGCACGCACTTCACTGGCACACTTTTAAGAGCACTAGTCCTCTTCCGCCCTGAGCTTGGCCAGCACGGTCAGGTCCTCGAGCGTGGACATATCACCCTTGGTCTCGACTCCATTCGCCACGTCCCGAAGTAATCGGCGCATGATTTTTCCGGAGCGGGTCTTGGGCAAGGTGTCCGTGAAATGGATCTGGTCCGGCATGGCCAAAGGACCGATCATATTGCGCACATGGGCCTTGAGGGCGTCTGCGGTCTTGGGGCCTTTTTCATGCCCCTTGCCCAGAGACACGAAGGCGGCAACGCCTTCCCCTTTCACATCGTGCTTGAAACCCACCACGGCAGCCTCGACTACGGCCTCGTGGGCGACCAGGGCGCTTTCGACTTCCATGGTCGACAGTCGATGGCCGGATACGTTGAGCACATCGTCGATGCGGCCCAGGATCCAGATGTAGCCGTCCACATCGCGCACAGCGCCGTCGCCGGCGAGGTACCAACCCTGTTTCTCAAAACGGCTCCAATAGACTTCCTTGAAGCGCTCATCCGCACGGTACAGGGTCCGCAGCATGGAAGGCCAGGGCTGCTTGATGACCAGGAAACCTCCCTGGTTCACGCCCAGTTCCTCGCCTTTGTCGTCGACGATGGCCACGTCCACACCAAAGAAGGGAAAGGTGGCGGATCCCGGCTTCGTCGGGGTTAGG
>JALYSE010000077.1:0-1234 GCA_030854955.1 Fibrobacterota bacterium
GCCTCCAGCCGCGCCCCCAGAATTCTGCTGCTCTGAACCCGATACGACCATTCCGGTCCCCTTTCCGGGATGCATGCCGGTTATGGCCGGCATCCCCGTTTCCTTTAATTTAAAAAAGACCGGTATGCCCCCCGATTGCTATTTTGACCCGCTTCACCAAATACCGGAATACCATGATCGAGGAAATCCTGAAACGCCGTACCTTTGCCATCGTCAGCCATCCTGACGCGGGCAAAACCACCATTACCGAGAAGTTCCTCTGGTACGGAAAGGTCATCCGGGAGGCCGGGCACGTCCGGGCCAAATCCAACAAGAAATTCACCACCTCGGACTGGATGAAAATCGAACAACAACGCGGCATTTCCGTATCCTCATCGGTGCTCAGTTTTCCCTACCAGGGATGCCAAATCAACCTGGTCGATACCCCGGGGCATCAGGATTTCAGCGAGGATACCTACCGGGCCCTCACTGCCGTCGATTCGGCCCTGATCCTCATCGATGCCGCCAAAGGCGTGGAGCCCCAGACCATCAAGCTGATGGAAGTCTGCGCCTTACGCAAGACCCCCGTGACCGTCTTCATGAACAAACTGGACCGGGACAGCCTGGATCCCGTGGCTCTGATGGACGAGGTCGAGCGGATCCTGGGCCTGAAGTGCTCGCCCATGACCATGCCCATCGGAAGCGGCAAGATGTTCCAGGGGGTCTATTCCTTCATCGACGATTCCGTGCATTTCTTCAACCCCGAGTCGACCGAGGCCGAAATGCGCAAGGTAGACGGGACGGACGATCCGCGCCTGGACGAATGGTTCAACGCCAAATACCTGGCCGAGTTCCGGGAGCAGGCGGACCTGGTTCGCGGCGCCATGGAGCCGTTCAATCATGAAAAATACCTGAAGGGGGAGCTTTCCCCGGTCTATTTCGGATCGGCCATCAACAATTTCGGCATCAAGCACCTGCTGGATAATTTCGTGACCAACGCCCCTGCCCCCATGCCACGCGAGGCGGAGCAGCGGATGGTGGCGGCGACCGAACCTAACTTCACCGGCTTCGTGTTCAAGATCCAGGCGAACACCGATCCGAAGCATCGCGATCGCATCGCTTTCGTGCGCGTCTGCTCCGGAAAATTCGTGCGCGGCGCGAAGGTTATCCATTGCCGCACCGGCCGCCAGGTTCGCCTGGCCGCCCCGTCCACCTTCCTGGCCCAGGACAAGACTGTGGTCGACGAAGCCTATGC
>JALYSE010000077.1:1244-18269 GCA_030854955.1 Fibrobacterota bacterium
CGGCATCCACGATCCCGGCCTCTACAGCATCAGCGATACCATTTCCGAAGTCGAGATCCTCAAATTCATGGGCATACCGGATTTCGCCCCCGAACATTTCTCTCGCGTGTACCTGGAAGATCCCCTGAGAAGCAAACAGCTGACCCAGGGCCTCAAACAGCTTTCCGAAGAAGGGGCGACCCAGCTCTTTTCTCCCATCAACAGCCCCATACCCGTGCTTGGGGTGGTGGGCGTCCTCCAGTTCGATGTTATCAAGTTCCGGCTGGAAGAGGAATACAATGCCCGCTGCCGTCTGGAAGGGGCGCCCATTTTCGTGGCCCGCTGGTTGGAAGGCGAACCGGAGGCGATTCAGGAATTCAAGACTCAGAATTCCCATGATATGGCGACCGATAAGCGCGGGAACCTGGTCTACCTTTGTCCCAACGAGTACCGCATGGCCTTGATGGAGAAGAACTTCCCAAAAGTGACTTTCGCGAAATTCCACACCGAGTGAAGGCCCTCCGACCCCAATTTTCTGTATAATGACGGAGAAACTTCCGCATTACAATTAAGGGTCGGTTTCCGGGTTGGGATATTTGGGTAAAAACCCGATTCTGACATCATTTTACACAATTCAGGATCTTGGGGCGGAAGTATTTTGATAGACTATTCAAGCAATCTTATCGTCAGGTAGGCATGTACAAGACTCATCATTATCTGCATATCCCTATCATGGGAACCGGGTTCACAATTGACACGCCTTTGCGCGTGGCGAAGTACGGCATATCCTCGGTCCTGTCCCTGGTGGACGATCTTCTCATCGAGCGGATCCGGAAGCATTATGCTGGTCAATACGGTCTTCCCTTCGATCCCATCACGGCCTCTCAGCCGGATCCCCGGGCCCGCCGCATCACGGCTTACCTGGATATGGTGGACGAAATCGTAAATCGGCAGGTCGAGGAAATCCGCAAGCTGCCTTTTGAGGCCGGCAACGATAAGATCAAATATTTCGAGCTCTTGCCCGATTCGTCTCCCATCCGGAAGGTGTACCAAACCTACCTCGCCACCCTTGATGGGCCGCAAAAACGCCAGCTGGAAATCGACCTCACCGCGGCTATCGTGCCGGGCAAGATCGACTGCAATATCATGACCAAGCTCGACCGGATCAACTACGATCGGGAAGGCAATCTCATGAGCATGGAGCATGCGGACGCCAAATCGGCCTTACGCGGCTTCGCCAACTCCAAAATCCGAGCAGATATCGTTTTTTCCGCCGGCATCAATCCCACCCTTTACGGGTATATGGAAAGCTTCCCGGGTTTCTACCGCACGGACGAGGGCCCCGCCAAAAAGGGAGTCATTCTCAAGGTGTCCGATTTCCGGTCCAGCATGATCCAGGGAAAATTCATCGCCAAGAAGGGCATCGAAGTACGGGAGTTCCGCATCGAGTCTGGCCTCAATTGCGGCGGGCATGCTTTCGCTTCGGACGGCTACCTGATGGGCCCCATCCTGCAGGAGTTCAAGGACAACCGTGCCAAGTTCCCGGAAATCTTCGAGCCCTTGATCACCTCCTGGCATGAAAAAAAGGGCAAGACCGTCCACGAGGCCGCCCGCAACCGCGATATTCCCGTCACGGCCCAGGGTGGCATCGGCAACCATGCGGAAGTCCTGCGCCTCATGGCATTCTACGGTATCGACGCCACGGGATGGGCAAGCCCGTTTCTGCTGGTCCCGGAGGCGACGGCCCTGGACAATAATACGCGTCAGCAATTGGCGGCCGCCAAGGAAGAGGACTTATACCTGAGCGACGTATCGCCCCTGGGAGTGGTCTTCAACAACCTGCGCAATTCCACCTCGGAGCAATGGACCAAGAAGCAGATCACGGACGGCAAACCCGGATCGGCTTGCCCGAAAAAGTACCTCGTATCCAATACCGAATTCACCGACAAGCCCATCTGCACGGCTTCCAAGGAATACCAGGGCATCAAACTGAAGGCCATGGGCCAGGAAACCATACCTCCGGCCGATACCCCGGATCAGAAGATCCAGACCGTTTACCAGAAATCCTGCATCTGCGATCAACTCGGCAACGGAGCCCTCATCAACCTGGGCCTCATCAAGGCCGAGGCGCCGGTTTCTGTCTGTCCCGGACCCAACATCGCCTACTTCGACCGATTGTACACCTTGCGGGAGATGGTGAATCACATCTACGGCCGCGGTCGTTCCCTGGTGCCGATCGATCGTCCCCATATGTTTTCCAAGGACTTGGTCATGTCGGTGGACTACTACGGCAAACTTGTCGATAAGCTGGCCACCGGTGATTCCAAGGCGTTCGCCTATCTGGCCGTCTTTAAGGCCAACCTGGAAGATGGCCTGGAATACTATCGCTCCTTTGTTGAGAACCGACCCTATCCGGGGGAGAATCTGGTTTCCTTAAAGGAAACCCTGATTGCCCAGGGCAATCGCCTTGAGGGCCTCTGGAAAACCGCCCAGGAGCGCGTGGGACCTATTCCATCCCCGCAACTAGCCGCAAAACCCGCCTGATTCCGGATCCCTTCGGTAAGGGAATAGCTGGGACTCCTTCCCGGTGTGGATATACTTCCTTTGGAATCATTGACTTAGCTTGTCTCTTCGGCAGGTCTTAGGTCCCTTTTCAAGCCTACCTTACCCCCTAGGATGCGCTATCAGCCTATCCTGGGGCTCCACTCTCCCAAACTGCATCTTCATTTCTCTGCAAGTCATTGAAATTCAAGGATTTCTAACCTAATGTAGACAATCCCTGTTCCCGAAAAGCGCCTCCATTTCCTTCTCGACAGATTTCCTCGCCTTCGCCTAGAATGGCTTATATGCTCATCCTATGTGTCAAATCCCCAATGTTCATCGTCTTTGCCATTGCGGTCGCTGTCAGCCTTAAGATGGCCGTCGCGGCTACGGGTCCGGCTATGCTTCCTGGGTCCCAAATCAAGGTGGAAAAAGCGTTAGAGGAAGAGGAGCGCGTCTCCTTGAATTCACGTTGGGACCTAGGCTACTTCCTGTTTCAGATGCAAGAGTTCGGAGCCGCAGCCAAGGAATTTGAAAAGATCCGCCGTATCCTTCCGGATGATCCGACCCTGCTGGCCTTGATCGGTTCCTGTTATTCCATGTCTGGCCATTGGAGCGAGGGCGAAAAAGCCTTACTGCATGCCAAGCAGCGAAATCCCGATGACGAAGACATCAACGGACTGTTAGGTCAATTCTACCTCTCCACGGGCAAGTCCTTGAAAGGCGCGGCCTATTTGGAGCATTCCCTTCGAGTCACTCCCGGCCAAGCGGATATCCGGGTGCGTCTGGCGAACCTTTACCTGGAAGTCGGCAATACAGACCGCGCCCGCTACCATCTGGAAATCCTGCTCCAAAGCCGAACCGCCGAAGCCGGCGTAAATGGAACCGACCCACAGAAAGGGTTCGGCTTCCCGGACCTGGATTATGCCTATGCCCGCTGCCTGGTCCGGGCCGGAATGTTCAAGGAAGGTCTCGAATTCGCCGCCCTGGCCCACCTAGCCGAACCAGTCAATCCCCGGTATGCGCGCGTCTACGGCCTTTGCCTGATGGGAACCCATCGCTATGGCGAAGCCGCGAAGATGCTCTCTGCGGGCCGGAACGAATTGCAAGGCGAAGAGGTGATCTACCTGCAATGGGGAGAAGCCCTCTTCCTGGATAGGCGATGGGAAGACGCGGAAAAAATCTGGCTGGAAGGCGTGAGCCGGTTTCCCAAGTCCTATGATCTGATGTCGCGTCTGGTGGAGTATTATATTTCTACCGCCAAGCCCGGTAAGGCACGGCGCGTGGTGTCCTTCGGGGAAACCCGCAACCCAGGACATCCGGGCAATCTCCTCCTGGAAGCCCGCCTCCATCGCAAGCTGGGACAATTCGCGGCCTCGTGGAAATCCTTGTCGCGCTTGAAGCGGAAAGCCTGCGGCCCCATGGCCAATGAAGCCGTTTGGGAAGAAGCTCAACTCCATTTCACCGCTGGAAAATACGCCACTTGCGAAAAGCTGTTGGACAAGCTCCTAACGGGCAAACACCGAAAGACGGAAGCCCACCTGATGAAAGCCAAACTCGCCCTGTACCGCGGAAACAAGAGCCTGGCACAAGCCCAATTGCTCAAAGCCAAGGATTCGAACCCCTATGACCTGAAGATTTACAACCTGGCCGGGGAAGCCTTCGGCGAAGGCCGGGATGGCGACAATCTGGCGGTGGTGCTCAAAGACCGGCCCTGAGCCGGGATAAGAATGTTTGGCTAATGACGGCCGGATGCCTACTCTTCGGCAGCTTCGCCGTCGGGCGTCTCGGTGGCGGTGCTGGTGTCTAGATCGAACAGGCGCTTGAGGGGGATGATCTTCAGGCCCTTCTTGGGATCCACAGCATCGGACATCTTATCTGCGGCGAAACCGATCAGGAGCGGATGCTCGGGATGGTTGGCCACCGCCTTCACAAAGGGCGAACTGCTATAGCCGGGCATCAGGAAGTTGACCACGAAGGTGTCGAAGTCCCCTTCCGCCATCATTCCCAGAGCTTCTTCGGGATCGTTTGCGACTTCGATCTCGGCGTTGGGTAGGATCTGGCTGATGATGGCGACGGTCTCGTTCCGGCGTTGGCCATCTTCGTCCACCACCAGGATGATGCGTTCGGATGTGTCGGTGGTGCCCAGGGTTGTATCCAGGGCGACGTCCTCGTCAGCCGCGCCTTCGTCGCCGAAAAGGGCTTCACCGGAGACTTCGTCGTCCTCTTCCTCGGCGTCTTCGTCATCGGAAGGATAGAGATCGGTTTCGCGGAGCGCTTCCTTGGATACCTTGGGGATCGCCGGATTTGTTGCGGCGGGTTTGGAAGTAGCCGCGGGCTTGGCGGCCTTGGCCGCGTCGGGGCCGGCCGGTTTTTTCGCGGGCTGGGCCGCAACGCCGGTGGCCGGGGCGGGCTGGAGATTGGCCTTGGGGTCCTTGTTCTTGTCGTCGCTCATATTCCGCCGTTCCTGAGGCCCCTTGAATTACCGGGGCCGCTTTCTAAGGGATTTTGCCAATAAATATAAAAGTTAAGGTCGGGTGCGGGGAATTTAGGCGAGTAAGGCTTCCAATTCGCTTATTTCCTTGGGCACTTCCGCGCAAAGGTTCCTGCATCCGGTCTTGGTAATCAGCAAATCATCCTCGACGCGGATGCCGATCCATTCCGAATACCTCTTTCCGTCCAGGGTTACGGCGAAATGACCGTAAAGGCCCGGCTCATTGGAAATCTGCCATCCCACTTCCAGGGGGTAGTCCTGGTAGATGCGATGAGGATCCCCGTCATGCTCCTGTTCGCCCATCAGATGGGATACGCCGTGCGGTTGGCCGGTATATGAACGCATGGCCTTGCCCCCCCGTGAGAAGAAGCGGGCCTGCAATTGTTCTTCCAGGAACAGCCATGTCTTCTTGTTCAGATTCCGGATTGTCTCCCCGGGACGGGCGTTATTCTGGGTCACCTTGTTGGCGTCCAATACGATGCCGTAGATCAGGGCCTGCAGGGGATTGTATTTCCCATTGTGCGGTACCGTCCGGGTGATGTCCGCATGCATGGTTCCAAAGCGGACGCCGAAGTCCAGCAGGACCAGGGAACCGGGTACGATGGGCTCGTCGTTTTTCAGATAATGGAGGATGGTCGCGTTCTTGCCCGACGCGACGATATTGGGGAAGCTCAGGCCGGACGGGCTGCGCTTCTTCATGCCCCACTCGAGATGGGCCGAGAGTTCATTCTCATCCTTGAAAGTTTTCATTGCCGCGAGGGTTTCGGCGAAGGCTTTGCCCGTGAAGTGCACCGCTATGTCCGCGTCCTTGATCTGCTCGGGCTCCAGGGGAAGCCGCAGTCGGAAATGCAGGTCTACGCAGGATCGGAGTTCAAAGCCTTTGCGGCCGGATTTCCGGGCCAGCTTCTCCAGATCTTCCTTGAAGGCCCAGTTGTAATCCGTCTTGGTCCGGATGAGCTTCTTTCCGCCTTCGACCTTGGGATTGTAGGAATGGTACAAGGCGTAACCGTAAGGTTTCGGAGTGGATTTCACCAGGGACTGGAAGAACGCTGGAAAGTCCTCGAAAGGTCTTACGTCCTTGATGCCGGTCAGGGCCTGCAATTCGGCCAAGTCGCGCTTGCCTTCGGGGGTGGGATCCTTGGGATATCCGAACCGCACGCCGTCCCAGAATTCCTTGGCTGGATCCTTACGCGAGATGAACAGGATCTCCTTGGATTTTCCCTTGGGATCAAGGACCAGGATTACCTTCGGTTGGTTGATGCCGGTAAGGTGGATCAGGGCCGGTTCCTGGAAGATGCGCAGACTGCTCATGATCCAGATATGCTCGCTTCCCGGTTCCCGGAATACGCCGGAAAACACGGCGAAACCGTCCAGCTCCTTGAGATGGGCCTTGCGGCGGTCGATTAATCGTTGGGTTTGGCGGGTGCCCGCCGATCCGACGGGGAAGACCTGGGAATATTTGCGGAGAAGGGACTGGGTGACCGTAGTTTTGGCGGACATCCGGTTTACCTTACCAGCCCGTGACGTATGGGAGTCCTGCTGCCACCGTCGCTACGCCCTTCTCATCCAGCAGAAGTTCGTTGAGCGAGTTCCAACGGCCGCTGAGGAACTGGGATTTGGGGCCCTGCGGCAAGACAGCGGATTCCTGGACGGCACCGCCTTTTACGGAACCGGCTTCGACGTCCACGATCCACTCCACAGTGGGGGACTCTTCGGCCGCCTTCATAAGGCGGGCCATGGATTCTTCGCCGGTGGTCAGGCAGGGAATGCCCAAGGCAACGCAGTTGCCGAAAAAAATTTCGGCGAAGCTTTCCCCCACTATGGCCTGGATGCCCCAGCGCATGAGTGCCTGGGGCGCGTGCTCGCGGGAAGAGCCGCAGCCGAAGTTCTTGTTCACGAAAAGGATGGCGGAGCCCTGGAAGCACGCATCGTCGAAAGCGTGGGTCTTGCCCTTGGCCTTGAGCCCCAGGCGATCATCCTCGAAGGAGTGCTCTCCTAGGCCGTCAAAAACGACACAACGCAGAAAGCGCGCGGGGATGATTCGGTCGGTGTCGATGTCGTTGCCGCGGACTGGGATGGCCCGGCCATGGACTTTGGCGATGATGGCTTGCGCGGTGGTCATGCGTTCTCCTTGGCATATTCGAACACAACCCGGGAATCGGATACCTTGCCTTCGATGGCGGCCGCGGCGGCCATGGCCGGGCTCATCAGAAGCGTGCGTCCCGAGGATGAGCCCTGGCGCCCTTTGAAATTCCGGTTCGAAGTGGACGCGCAGATTTGGCGCCCTTGCAACTTGTCCGGGTTCATGGCCAGACACATCGAGCAACCGGGCTCGCGCCATTGGAAACCGGCGGCGGTGAAAATCTCCTTTAGGCCCAGGGCTTCGGCCTGGCGCTGGACTTCCATGGAACCGGGAACGATCAGGGCCTTGACCTTGGGCGATACCTTGCGGCCGGCGACGAGTCTGGCGACTTCCTGGAGGTCGGACAAACGGCCGTTGGTGCACGAGCCGATAAAAACGACGTCCACAGGCACGCCCGAGATGGCTTGGCCTTCTTCCAGGGACATGTACTCCAGGGCCTCTTTGATAAGGGGGCGCTCGTCGGAAGGAAAGGAAGCGACCGAGGGGATGGCCTTGGTCACGGGGATGGATTGACCCGGGGTGATGCCCCAGGTGACGAACGGTTCCAGGGTGGTGCCGTCCAAATCGACCACGTCGTCGTAATCCGCGTCCGTGTCCGAGGCGATGCTCTGCCAGTAAGCGAGGGCTTTGTTCCATTCCGGGCCGGTGGGGGAGTATTCGCGGCCCTTCAGGTAGGCATAGGTCTTTTCATCGGGATTGACATAGCCGATGCGGGCGCCACCTTCGATGGACATGTTGCACAAGGTCATTCGCTCTTCCATGGAGAACGCTGAGATGACGGGCCCGGCATATTCGTAGGCATAGCCTACGCCGCCGTTGACGCCGAGCTTGTTGATGATGGCCAGGATCACATCCTTGGCGTAAATTCCCGGCCGTAACTTGCCGGTCACGTTGATCTTGCGGACCTTGAGCTTGGACATGCTCATGGTCTGGGTGGCTAGGATATCGGCCACCTGCGAGGTTCCGATTCCGAAGGCCAGGGAACCGAAGGCGCCGTGAGTGGAGGTATGGCTGTCCCCGCAGGCGATGGTCTGCCCGGGCTGGGTCAGGCCCATTTCCGGTCCGATGATATGGACGACGCCCTGTTTGCCGCTGCCTTCCCCGAAAAAGGTGATTCCGTTGGCCTTGGTATTGTCTTCGATGGCGACGAGCATCTCTTCGGCCAAGCTGTCCCGGAGGGGCCGCTTTCGCTCCAATCCCTCGGTGGGAATGATATGGTCGACGGTGGCGAAGGTGCGCTGGGGATACCGTACCTTGAGCCCGCGCTGTTTAATCAGGGAAAAGGCCTGGGGCGAAGTCACTTCATGGATGAGGTGCAAGCCGATGAAAAGCTGGTATTGGCCGGAAGACAACTTTCCGACGGAATGTTTGTCGAAGACCTTGTGGTAGAGGTTTTTGCCCATAATCAGGATTCCATTGGTTGATATGAATGCAGGGATTAAGTGCTAGGCGTTAGGCGGTTAAGGGAAGAAAAGCGCGTATCCTCTGGGCCAGCAGCGAAGCGGCGAAAGAACGCCCTGCCGGTGGTCTAAGCCGCCCATTCTTATGTATTCCCTAGCTCCTAACCCCTAATCCCTAACCCCTTTACCCAATAATAATAAACCCAAGGCTCACTTCGCAGGATCCAACGCCGTAACCACCATGCGTTCCAATTCTTCTTCAGGATGCAGTCCCTGCAGCTTTTCACGGATGCGTCCGTCCCGGTCGATGAGGAAAGAAGTCGGCAAGGCGGTTACCCCGCCGAACTGCTTCATCACGTCTTCATTCCCGATCAAAACGGGGTAGTTGATTCCATATTCACGGGAGATGGATTTGACTTTTTGACCCTCGGGGTCGTCCACGTTTATGGAAACCACCCGGAAATTGCGGTCACGGTACTTTCCGTGAAGTTTTACCAAGGCGGGCATCTCCATCAGGCAGGGTTGGCACCAGGTGGCCCAGAATACCAATAAGGTTACCACCTTGTCCTCTCCGGCCAGGGTGTAGGTCTCGCCCGAATGGCTTTTAAGAGAAATGGTGGGCACTTTACCGGAAATCGGCCGATTTTCCTGACATCCGGAAAGCAGCAGGGCACTGGCCACGAAAGCAAGTAAAACCGCGCCAAGGTGGGAGGAAGTCAAGGAACGGTTAACCCGCTTTTGCAAATAACGTCCCGGTGTGGATTCTCAGGTGGATGTGGATTACAATATACACAAAAACGTCAAAAAAAAGGTTTTTGGGGAGGGTGGTCCTCTCTGGGAAAGGCAAGCCTCCGTTTGTCAGAAAAATTGGGCGAAATACTTCTCCGCGACGGGGTCGTAAGCCAGGAACAGTTGCACAGCGCCCTTAAAGGCCAAGTTGGAAACGGCAAAAGCCTGGGTGAAAACCTCGTCGAAATCGGAGCCATCGCTTCGGTGGACGATATTGTCTGGCAATTGGCCGCCCAGATCAATACCCAGGTGGTCAATCTCAGTGAGATGGAATTGCCCGCCAACATCATTTCTTTGATTCCTGAGGAAATGGCCATCAAGTACGGCGTGATCCCGGTCCAGAAGGAAGAACGCATCATCCACGTCGTCATCGGCGATCCGAAGAACGTTTTCGTGATCGACGCCATCAAGTTTCTCACCGGTTGCAACGTCCGGGTGTGGATGGCACCGGAATCCCAGGTGAAGAAATTCATCGAAAAGTATTACATCCACTCCACCGCCACCACCGGGTTCGATGGCATCCTCCAGGACGTGGAGGACAGCAACATGGAGGTGGTCCAGGAAGCCGCCGACGACGAGGGGAGCGCGGACTACAGCGTGATGGAAGCGCCCCTGGTGCGCCTGGTTAACAAGGTGCTGTCCGATGCCGTCAAGGTGCGAGCCTCGGATATCCACATCGAGACCTACGAAAAAACGGTGCGCGTCAGGTATCGTATGGACGGGACCCTGATTGAGCAGACGACCCTGCCGTACAAGTTGAAAGGTGCCATCGTTTCCCGGCTGAAGATCATGGCCAACTTGGATATCGCCGAGCGGCGCCTGCCCCAGGACGGACGCATTAAGCTGTCCTTCGGCATGAAGAAAATCGATCTGCGCGTAAGCGTATTGCCCACCATCTACGGTGAAAAAGTGGTGATGCGTATCCTGGACCAGAGCAACCTCAATCTCGATATGAGTAAGATGGGCTTTTCAGAGAAAAGCCTGCGGGATTTCCAGGAATCCCTTAACTCGCCGTTCGGAATGATCCTGGTGACCGGACCCACGGGCTCCGGAAAATCCACCACCTTGTATTCGGCCCTCGCTTCCGTCAATACCGCAGACACCAACATCATGACCGCCGAAGACCCGGTGGAATACAACCTGGAAGGCATAAACCAGGTCCATGTGAACGCGGATATTGGTTTGACCTTCGCCGCAGCCTTGAAATCCTTCCTGCGCCAGGATCCGGACATCATCATGGTGGGCGAAATCCGGGATCTGGAAACGGCCCAGATCGCGACCAAAGCCGCCCTCACCGGCCACTTGGTGCTCAGCACCCTGCACACCAACGACGCTCCCAGTACCATCACGCGCCTGGCCGATATGGGCATCGAACCGTTCCTGATCGCCACCTCCGTTCGACTGGTGATCGCCCAGCGTCTGGTCCGACGGATCTGCAAGGATTGCAAGGTGGAGGACAATGTCTCGGCCGAAGCGTTGCGGTTGCTGGAGATTGGCGAAGTCGAGGCCAAGACTTTGAAGTTGTACAAAGGAGCGGGTTGCACGGTATGCGCCGGCACCGGATTCAAGGGACGCATCGCCATCCACCAGGTTCTGCCCATCACGGACGCCATCCGGAAGTTGATCGTGGACCGGGCCACGCCCGATGAAATCGAAAAGGTTTCCATTGCCGAAGGGGTGATGAATCTGCGTATGAATGCCCTGGAAAAGCTGAAAGCCGGTATCACCACCGCACAAGAGGTGATCAAATCCACCAAAATATGATATTATCTATTTTGAGAATCTTGAGACTGGGGGGCCTTCCGCCCGGGTACGGAGTCGCGTCATGGTAAGCATTCAGGAGCTCTTAAGCAAAATGGTGGAGCTGAGCGCCTCCGATCTCCATGTCACGGCCAGTAAACCGCCCTTGTTCCGGGTCCACGGAAATCTGCGCCCGATGGCGGCCGACCCCCTGAGTCCGGAAGACTGCCTACGCCTTGCCTATGGTGTGATGAACGAAGGCCAGCGTAAGAACTTCGAGAACAAAAAGGAATACGATTTCTCCTTCGGCGTGGCCAACCTGGCGCGGTTTCGCGCCAACGTGTTTCTCCAGCGGGGATGCGTGGCGATGGCCATCCGCCTCATTCCCTATGAGATCCAGACCTTGGAAGGCCTGGGCCTCCCCCGCATTTTCTCGGACATCATCGATCGGCCCTCCGGCCTGGTCCTGGTGACCGGACCAACCGGTTCCGGCAAATCGACCACCTTGGCCGCCATGGTGGACAAGCTCAACTCGGAGCTTGAGGGCCATATCCTCACCGTCGAGGACCCCATCGAATTCGTCCATAAGCACAAGAAATGCATTGTGAACCAGCGTGAGGTGAAAGCCGACACGGAAACTTTCGCCTCGGCTCTGCGCGTGGCTCTCCGCCAGGATCCGGACGTCGTGCTTATCGGTGAGATGCGCGATCCGGAAACCATGGAGGCTGCCCTATCCATCGCCGAAACCGGACATCTCACCCTCGCGACCCTCCACACCAATTCCGCGGCCCAGACCATCAACCGCATCGTGGATGCGTTTCCGGCAGGAGAAAAGGCCCAGATCCGGACCCAGCTCTCCTTTGTTCTCCAGGGCGTCATCAGCCAGACCTTACTTCCCAAAATCGGCGGAGGTCGCATCCTGGCATGGGAAGTGATGGTCATGACGACCGGCATCCGCGCCATGATCCGGGACGACAAGGTCCATCAGATCCAGAGTTCCATCGAGGCCGGGCATAAGTACGGCATGAACACCATGAATGCCAAGCTGGTGGAATTGGTGCAGACCCGCAAGGTCGAACGCATCGATGCTCTGGCCCGCTCGACGGACCAGGAACACTTCGAACGCCTGTTGGCGGCGAACTTCAAGAACTAACGGCCGCATCAACCCGAAGGTAACAGGTCAGCATGTCCAAGTGGCTCTACAAAGGTAAGACAACCCAAGGCAAGGAAGTCGCGGGCGAGGTGGAAGCGTCGAACAAGGCCGACGTCGAGATCCTTCTGCGCAAGAAGCGCATACGCGCCATGTCCATCAAGCGCAAGCCGATGGATCTGAAGCTGAGCTTCGGCGGGGGAGTGCCGTTGAAGGTGATGGCTCGCTTCACGCGTCAATTCTCTGCCATGACCTCGGCCGGCCTGCCCTTGATCCAGTGCCTGGACATCCTGTCCGAGCAGACCGAGCACGAGGTCCTGAAGCAGGCCATCATGCAGGTAGCGACGGATATCCAGGGCGGCGGCACCTTGGCGGATTCGCTTTCCAAGCATAAGAAGATCTTTTCCGAACTCTATTGCCAGATGATCGCCGCAGGCGAGGCCGGCGGTATCCTCGACACCATCCTGCTCCGCCTGGCTGAATACCAGGAAAAGGCGGACGCCTTGCGACGCAAGATCAAAGGCGCGATGACCTATCCCGTCATCGTAGCCGTGGTGGCCGTAGCGGCAGTCACCATCCTGATGGTGTTCGTGGTTCCCATCTTCGCCAACATGTTCGCAGAAGGCAACAACAAGCTGCCGCTCCCGACCCGCATCGTCATGGGCATCAGCGATTTCATCCGTAATTGGATCCTGGCCATTCTGGTGGGTTCCGGTGTGGGCCTATTCTCCCTGTTCCGCTATTACAAGACCGAAAAAGGCAGGCTGAAATGCGACCAGTTGCTGCTGGCCGCGCCGGTTCTGGGAGACCTGGAGCGCAAGTCCTGTATTTCGCGCTTCACCCGGACCTTGGGCACACTTTTGAATTCGGGCGTCTCCATCATCGATGCGCTTCAGGTCACCGCCAAAACCTCGGGCAACAAAGTCCTGGAGCTGGGCATCTACAAGACCCTGGAAAGCATTTCCGGCGGCCAGACCATCGCCGATCCCCTCAGAGCCACGGGCGTGTTCCCCCCCATGGTGATCCAGATGATCGCCGTGGGTGAACGCACGGGCGGCCTTTCCGAAATGCTCATCAAGATATCGGATTTCTATGACGATGAGGTGGATGCGGCTGTGGACAATCTGACCTCGATGATCGAACCTCTCGTCATCGTAGTGTTGGGTTCCATCATCGGCGGCGTTCTGGTCGCCATGTATCTGCCGATGTTCGAGATGGCAGGAACGGTCGGATAGCCCGGTTTCCACTTTGACCGACACCGACCCTTCCGGCAGGGAGCCGCATCGGAAGGAGCTTCCTCCCATGGACGGGCTGGCCGGTTCAGGCCATAGCAAGCCCGCCGGAGAGCGTTTTTCCATTGCCCGTGTGTGGGTCGATGACGCAGGTGTCGACATTCTTGCGGTGGTGGTATCACGTATTGCTATGTTCGCCGTCCTTTTCTGGACGGCGCTTACCTTTGAAAAAGAGTCGCTGGCCCGGGGATTCGTTCTAATCTATGGGCTTTCCACGATTTTGTACTTGGCCACCTGGGTCTCCGCCTACCGCTCCCGCCAGGCTTCGCCGGTCGGCTTCCTCCTGTACTTCCAGTTTCTGGTGGAAATCCTGGTGGAAGCCGCTATCCTCTATTCCAACGATGGTTACCACTCCGACTACGGTCTACTCTTCATCCTGACCATCCTCAGCGCCGGTTTCTTCTTCCGTTACGCCGGTGCTTTCATCATGGCCTCAATCGCCGCGTTTCTATTCGGGTATGCTGGATTGCTGCATCTGGGTCTGACGGACACCTTTGGCATAGCTTTGCCACGCCTATTGGTGGAGACGGTCCAGGTCCGGTTTTTCCTCTATACAACCCTCTTTTTCATGGTGGCGTTGCTCTCGTCCATGCTTTCGGGCCGGTTGCTTGCCGCCCGCCGAGAACTGGAAGGCACTCAGCGGGCCAAGGAGCTCTATCAGTTCAGTGCGGAATCGGTGATGAACGATCTGCCGACGGGCCTTCTCTTTTTCGATTCCGAAAACCGCCTTAAACTGAAAAATCGACCCAGCGAAGCCTGGCTGGGAATGTCCTTGGAGCCCGGCATGGACTTACAGGAGACCCTCAAAGGCCTGCTGGGGGAGGAAACTCTTGGCGAGATGAAAAGCCTGCGTGAGCGGTTTCCCTATACGGAATTGGAGGTGGAAACCTCATCCCATGTGCCTTTGCATATTCAGATCAAAACCCTTACCCGAGACGATCGTTTCCTGGGAAGCATCTTGATTCTCATCGATTTCACGGAAGAACGGAAAATGGCCCGGACCCTGCTGCGAACGGAGCGCATGGCCGCCTTGGGCGCAATGTCCGCCCGCATCGCCCATGAAATCCGCAATCCCCTGGCCAGCATAAGCGGATCGGCCCAATTGCTCCGGGAAGCAGTGTTACAAAGCGATACTGACCGCAAATTGGTCAGCCTCATTGTTACCGAATCGGCCCGGTTGAACCGCATCCTGACCGGAATGCTGGACTATGCCCGGGACCGCGCTCCGGCGAACCGCGAAGTTTCAATCGTTGAGATCTTCAAAAAAATCCAATTCATGCTGGAAAAGGATCCTGGCTTCAACAAGGAACTTGTAAATGTCCGGCAATTTATAGAAAATGGGGATATTCGTTTTTTTAGCGACCCGGACATCATCATCCAGGTGCTGTTGAATGTCGCCTTGAACGCTCTCCAGGCCCTGCCGGATGGAAAGGGCGTTCTAGAGTTCGAAGCAGAGACCAAAATGACTACGGAAGGCGCCAAAGTGATTCTCAGAGTAGGGGACAATGGCCGAGGGATGAGTCCTGAGGAATCGGCAAAAGCCTTTGAACCATTCTATACCAACAAGCCGAATGGGTCGGGTCTGGGCCTACCCACTTGCCTGCACTATGTGCAAGCCTTGGAAGGAAATATTACTTTGAACTCCGTAGAAGCGGTGGGCACCTCCGTGATAATCAACCTACCACTGAATCAGAACGGGATTGGATTGAGGAAGAATGGACATTAAGTTGCGTACCAGCGGAAAGTGGAGCGTGCTCGACATCAGCGGGCATATCAAGGGAAGCGAAGTCTCCCATTTCCGCGCGGCCATTCAAAGGGCCATCTCCGAAAGGAAGCTTTATCTTGTCGCGAATATGCAGGATGTCGGCTTTATTGACAGTTCCGGCGTCGGCATGCTCATAACCTGCCACCAAGATCTCAAGGCCGCAGGGGGCCAACTGGTTCTGATGCGACTTTCTGACGATATCTATGACCTATTCGAAATGACCTCCATCGATAGGCTTTTCGAAATCGTCGATAATGAAGAGGAATTGTCGTCCCGTTGAGTTTTTTGAGGGGGCAGTCTCCCGCAACCCTCCTTTTTCCTAAAAAACATTTAAGTTCGGCTCCTCATCATCCGATAATAAGGAATAGAGGAAGCTGAAATGAAAATCGATAGAATATCCCAAATTTTCGGTATGGACCTACAGAAGGTATCCGGAGGAGGGAAAAGCCCGGAGAAGACGGAAAAGCCCGTTAGGAGCGATTCCGTTTCCCTCTCTAAAAAGGCGAAGGAGCTCTCGTCCTCTTCTACCGAGTCCATTGCCCGCCATGTCGAGGCTCTGCCCGATGTACGCGCAAACAAGGTCCAGGAAGCCAAGGAGAAAATCGCTTCCGGTTATTTCAACTCCCCCGACTTCGAAGACAAGTTGGCGGACAAGTTGATGAAAGAATTCGGGTTCTAGCCGCAACATAGCTTCAGGTTTCCAAGTCAGGACCGACCTTGGTTCCCACCAATCCGGCTCAAGCCGGATTTTTTTTGCCCACTCCATTGTGACATCCTGCCGATACAGGCATATCACCCTGCCGTTACCGGCGGCGCTCTCCTTTGCGTTATGCCTCGCCCCGAAGGTTGGAAGTTGTTTATAATCGCAACGCATGGACATTCTACCCTTGGTGATTTTCGCGGCCGTCGTCCTGGGTGCCAAGCCTCCTACATTCTCGGAAACCCTGAGCGATGCGGGTTCAGCCTGGGATGAAAATGGATTCATCCATGAAAATCAAACCTTGCCTAAGGCGGTTGATCCTCCTATACCAGCCGCGGCTTCAGCTCCGGCCGATAGCCTTGCGAGTCCCCATTTACCTACGGTGCGTGGAGCCGACGCCCATCATAAGGAGGGCGGGCACGCTGTCAATCCGTCTCCCAAACCGGCTCCTAAAAAGGCTCCTAAAAAAGCTCCCAAGACGGCGGCACATGGAACCCCTCAACTGCCCGAAGTGTTCACGGCCCCGCAGCATCCGCATGGTTCCCCTGAGCCAAGGGCGAACGCCGGGAAAAAACCGGCATCCAAACCGCATGCCGCGCCTATGGCCCATGGGACGGTGGTCCCGGACGAATCTTCCCCGAAATCCGATCCTGCGCAGAAACCGAAATCAGGGGCAGCCCACAAAGCCGAACCCGGTGATACACCTCACGATGCAGATCAGCATGGAAAAAATAAAGCCCCGAATACCACACCTGGAAAGGAAGCCAAGACCGTTTTGCACCCCCATGACGGGGCAAAGTCCGGCGACCATGATGTAACCGGGAAACACGAGGGTTCGCACGATGAAAGCAAGCCCCAGTTGCAGCCGAAACCCGACACCGCCTTTGCCCGCTCCGTGGATTGGAACAAGGGCACGGCGGAAATTCTGGCCTATGAGGTGAAGCGCCGTGGATTGGACGGGGAGGGGAAATACCAGGGGCGGTTGATCACGGAGCGCATGTTTCTCAAGCCGAACGGCCTAACCGATCGCAA
>JALYSE010000285.1 GCA_030854955.1 Fibrobacterota bacterium
CCAACTGGGCGATCTTGGCGGCCGCGGACTCGTAAGCTTCTTCCAGGGTCGGGAATTCGTCCGTTAGAATGTTGGAGACGATGCTCAGCTTGTGCTTGATATGATCGAAGACCAGAAAGGATTCGTAGATGCCGAAGTGCAGATCCGGAAGATGGAAATCATCCCTGCCGGTGGCGGGGATGTCCTCGACCAGGCGGATGGCGTCGTAACAGACGAAGCCCACCGCGCCGCCGGAAAAGGGCGGCAGTTCCGGATCGGCTGCGCCGCGGAAACGACCCAGGAATTTCTGGAGTTCCTCCAGCGGGTCGCCTTCCATATCCCGGCGTTCTCTGCCGCGGATTTCGATATGCCGACCCTTGGCCGTGAAGGTATAGAGCGGATCCTTGCCCAGAAAGGAAAACCGCGCGAGTTTCTCTCCCACTTCCACGCTTTCCAACAGGAAAATGCGATGGCCCGGCCGCTTCAGTTTGAGCAGCGCCGTGATGGGGGTATCCAGGTCCGGAAGGAATTCCTTATGGAGGGGGATGACGTTCCCTTTGGCGGCCAGGGGCCGGATGTCTTCCAATGTCTTCATAGGCTTATGGCGAATCTAGCTAATTCTCCAAAAGGGGCATTCTACTGAGGCCCATATGCCTCGAAATACGTAGAATATAGGCCTATGAAGCCGAATCCGGGATTGGTGCTGGCCGCACTGTTGTTTTCCTTTTTACTTGCGGGTGCCGCCGCTCTTCCCGCTAGCGCCTCCGATCCCCTGGCTCCGGGGGAAATCAAGGTCTGGATCACCTTGCGGGACAAAGGCCCTTCCACGGCGGGATTAACCTCCGGATCCCGGGCCTCGCGAGCCTATGAGGACAAAGCCGTGTTCGAACCTTATGTCCAGGCCCTGGGCGTCTTGGGTCTGACCTGCGATACCCGGCTCAAATGGCAGAACAGGGTCTCCGGCCGCATCGCCGCAGGATCCCTGGATCGGTTGCGATCCCTGCCTTTCGTCGCGGAGGTCAGCCTCATGCCCCGCAAAGCCCGCCCCGCCCCCCTGCCCCAGGGGCCTTTTCCCTGGACGCCCGATGCCTTGGCCAAACGCGCCGCCGAAGGCCTCGAATACGGCGCGGGCCGCCCCTTGATGGAATCGCTGCACGTGGACAAGCTGCACGCCTGGATGACCGCCACCGGCCTGGGCGCGGGCAAAGGCGTGCGCATCGCCGTCATCGATGCGGACTTCCACCTGGGCAGCCCCATCTTCGACGATATGAAAACCCGCATCAAGGATCAGTACGACTTCGTGGAAGGCAAAGACGCCGCGGTGACCTCGGAATTCCAGAGCAGCCATGGCGCCCAATGCATGTCCACCATCGGGGGTAACCTGCCGGGCACCCTGGTGGGCGTGGCCCCGGAGGCCGATTTCCTGCTCTACCGCGCCGAGGACAACGTCCGGGAACGTTACGTGGAAGAGGACTTTGTGGCTGCAGCCATCGAGCGGGCCGTGGATTCCGGCGCCCAGGTGATCAGCATCAGCCTCGGCTACCGTTATGAATACGATGCCGAGCCGGACCTTGCCTTTTCGCAATTCGACGGGCGCACCCGTCCCTCTTCCATCGCGGCCCTGGGCGCGGCCCGGCGCAATGTGGTAGTCTCGGTTTCCGTAGGTAATCTGCCCTTGCCTTCGCATATTCCGGCTACCGGCGGTACGCTTTCCGCACCCGCCGACGCGGACAGTATTTTGGCGGTGGGCATAGTCGATCGCTCCCGGAACAAATGCTCCTACTCCTGCACGGGCCCCACCGCCGATGGCAGGATCAAGCCGGAGGTGGCGTCCATGGGCATCGGCGCGGGTTGCGTAGTGGCCGTGGCCGCCACCGGATCGCGAATTGCCGGGGTGGACCAATTCGCCGGCACCAGTTTCGCCGCTCCCGTGATTTCCGGGATTGCCGCGCTTCTGCGCCAATTGCGCCCGAAGGCATCGGCCGAGACCATCCGCCAGGCCCTCATGCGCACCGCCCATCGGGCCGAATCTCCGGATATCCTGGTAGGCTACGGGCTGGTGGACGCGGTGGAGGCCGCGCAAAGGATCGGAGTGCCTCTCATCCCTCCTCTGGCCGAGCACCGCGTCACCCGCCACTACCATTCCGGCGGAAGCGGCCCCATTCTCATGGAATGGCTGCCCGGAACGTCGCAACCGGAACTGGAATTGGTCGATGTCACGGGACGGCGTATTCCCATCACGGTGCGATCCTTGGGCGCCCAATTGCTTGTGAAGCCGAACCACCCGCTGCAAACGGGCGTTTACATCGCCCGCATTCCCTGATTCGCATCCGCAACGGCGGCGCCCAGAACAATTTTCAGGTCAAGGAGGGCTTCCCGGAGTTCCGGGTTGTTGGTCCAGTCCAGTATTCAGCCTAGATCCGCCAACGCGCCCTTCAGCTTCTCCACCTTATCCTTCTGCGACTGCAGCTTGGACCGCTCCCCCTCCACCACTTCGGCCGGAGCGCTCTTCACGAACGCTTCGTTTTGAAGTTTCTTCTCCTGCGAGGCCACGAAGCCTTCCGCCTTCCCCAATTCCTTGGTCAGGCGCACCTTCTCCTGAACCGGATCCAGGATTCCTTCCAGCGGGATGAAAATCCGTCCCCCCGGGAACAGGCCGGCGGCCGAGAATGCGGGCTTCTTGACATCCGAAGCCACCGTTAGCGCGCCCACCTTGTCGAAGCTGGAAATCACGTCCGCATGGGGCTGCAGCTTGGCCTGCAAGGCCGGGGTATCGCAACTGATGATGATGTCCGTGGACTGGGCCGGCGGAATGGTGTAGTCCCCGCGGATGGAACGCACGGACTCTACGATCTTGAGCAACTGTTCCATGGTGGCATGTGCGTCCCCGTTGGAGGAATCCACTCCCGCTACGGATCCGACTTCCGGCCACTTGGAGGTGATCAGTAAATCCTCTTTCCCCAAGGCCTGACGAATCTCTTCCGTAATGAAAGGCATGAAGGGGTGCAGCAGGGCGATCAGCTTTTCCAGGACCGTGGCGAACACCGATACGGCCTGTTTTTTCGAGGCGATAGTGGCCGCTAAGGCTTCCGGCGGCACGGTCGCCAAATCCACCGTGATGACCTTCTTGCGGATCTCCAGATAGCTGGAGCAGAAATCGTCCCAAGTGAAGCGGTACAAAGCCTGCGCCGCCTCCGAGAACCGCAGAGTAGGGGGCTCCAGGCTCTCCGTCACCGTCTTGATGGTCTCGTCCAGGCGCGCCAGGATCCAGCGATCCGCCAGATGCAGTTCGCCCGCGCGCAAGGGCTCGCGATTGCCTTCCAAATGAGGCAGCACGAAGCGCACGGCGTTCCAAAGCTTGTTCGCGAAATTCCTTCCCGTCTCAAACTTAACCGGCGACAGCTTGATATCCTGGCCTTCGGTCGTAAGCGTCATCAAGGCGAAGCGCACCGCGTCCGCGCCGTACTTGCCGATCATCTCGATGGGATCGATGCCGTTGCCTTTCGACTTCGACATGCGCTGGCCCTTTTCGTCCAGGATGGTGCCGTGGATGTACACGGTATGGAACGGTTCCTTGTCCAGGAACTTGAGGCCTGAGAATACCATGCGCGCCACCCAGAAATAGATGATGCCGCGATCGGTCACCAGCACATCGGTGGGATAATGCGTCGCCAGTTCCGGGGTCTTGTCCGGCCAGCCCAGGGTGCTGAAGGGCCACAGGGCGCTGGAGAACCACGTGTCCAGCACATCCTCTTCCTGCACCAGCACGGCTTTAGACTTCGCGCCATACTTCTTGTCCGCTGCGGCCTGAGCCTCCTCCGCGGTCCGGGCCACCACGAAGGGCGTGTCCTGGCGGCGCTTGCCGTCCGTTTCGCTCACCACGTACCAGGCGGGAATCTGATGTCCCCACCACAGTTGGCGCGATATGCACCAATCCCGGAACGGCTCCAGCCAATCCTTATAGGTCTTGGTGTAGCGTGCGGGCACGAAGCGCGTGCGGCCCGATTCCACCGCCTCCAGGGCGGGTTCCGCCAAGGGCTTCATGTTCACGAACCACTGGTCCAGCAGATACGGCTCCACCACGTCGCCCGAGCGATAGCAAGTGGGCAACTGAATCAGGCGATCCTCGACCGCGGCCAATAGCCCTGCGGCTTCCAGGTCGGCCAGCACGGCCTTGCGCGCTTCGAAACGGGGCATGCCCGCGTACTTGCCCGCCTGCTGGTTCAGGGTGGCGTCCAGGTTCATGGCGATGATGGGCTTGAGGTTGTGGCGCTTGCCCACTTCGTAATCGTTGAAATCATGGGCCGGCGTGATTTTCACCGCGCCCGTGCCCTTGGTCGGGTCCGCATGCTCGTCGGCGATGATGGGAATGGTGCGGTCCGTGCCCGGCAGGCGCACGTGCTGACCAATGAGGTGCTTATATCTCTCGTCCTCGGCGTTGACGGCCACGGCCACGTCCCCGAACATGGTTTCCGGGCGCGTGGTGCTCACGGTGATGAACTGGGTGGGGTCGCCGGCCAAAGGATATTTGATGGACCAGAAATGCCCCTTGGTCTCCTTGCTCTCCACTTCCTCGTCGGCCAGGGCCGTCTGCAGCTTGGGGCACCAATTGATGAGGCGCGTGCCCCGATAGATCAAACCGTCCTCGTACAAGCGCACGAACACTTCGCGCACGGCCTTGGAAAGCCCCTCGTCCATGGTGAAGCGCAGGCGCGACCAATCGCAGGAACTGCCCAGGCGCATCAGCTGGTTCACGATTCGATCGCCGTACTCGTTCTTCCACTCCCAGACCTTCGCCACGAATTTCTCGCGGCCCAGGTCCTGGCGCTTCACGCCTTCCTTGGCCAATTGCTTCTCGACGACACTCTGCGTCGCGATGCCGGCATGGTCCGTGCCCGGCTGCCACAGGGTGCGATAGCCCTGCATGCGCTTGAACCGGGTCAACACGTCCTGGAGGGTTGTGTTGAGGGCGTGGCCCATGTGCAGGGCGCCCGTGACGTTGGGCGGGGGGATTACGATGGTAAAAGGTTTGCCCGTGCCTTGCGGCTTGAAGGCCCCGGCGTCCTGCCAAGTCTTGTACCATTTTT
>JALYSE010000286.1 GCA_030854955.1 Fibrobacterota bacterium
GAAAAAGGGATAAGCGCAGGGCCCCCAGCTTGGTGAGGGCGGCAAAATCAAGGAGCTGGGGCAGAAAATGCCTTTGAAGAAAAACCCGAGCGGAGAGGCCGTTTTTGCCGGAGGGGATGGGATAGGGAGAATTTTGCCGCCTGGAAGCCAGGAAAGGGAATTTCCTGCCGGGTAGGATTCAGACCGGGGCGGGGGGGGGATTGGCTTGGAGGATTTCCAAAACCTCATCAAGCGCCCATCCCTTTTCGGCTTTTAGGATCACCTGCTTGTGAAGGGAGGCGCAGTCGTAGCCGAACGGCACGGCCATACGGTGGATAACGACGGCCGGACGTCCGAGATAATGGCAGATATGGGCGGGGAAACTGTTGAAGCAGAGCACGGTGCCCTCGAACGAGCGCAGGATACCGATGAGCCGCGGCAGGGGAAACATCTGCGGTACGAAACCGGTGCCGCTGCAGACCTCCAGGGCAACATCCTCATCGCCGGGACCCATCACCACTTCCACATGACGATCTTGCAGCTTGTTGAGGATCCCGATCACCAGCCGGGTATAGGCCTTGAAACCGAAATCCTTTTTCAGTCCGGCGCTACCGATATGGAACAGGATCTTGCCTTTGCCCCATGCGGGGAGCTTTTCCCCGGACCGGCGCCCCACTACCGGCCAGGAAGCCTGCAAGGCCGTGCCCGCCTCCATTGGCTCTACGGCGGAAGGTATTCCGGCCATCTCCAAGAGCTTGAGGTTTTCCTCCGCGAAGCTGCGAACCTGGGGAGAAAGCGCGATGGTGCCCGCGTAACCGCCGCGGCGGGTCTCATGGGAGTGACGGAACCCGAAGGCCCGCCGGGCGCAGAATCTCGCTGCGAAATCGAATCGGACCCGGTAGACGCCGACGCAGTTGGTAATGAGGAGATCGACTGGTTTGAGGATCCACCGGAGGGGATCGAAGGTGTGGGCGATGCGCAGGTTTGCGGGAAGTTCGGATGCGAATTCCCGGGAATATCGATCTGCGCCGAGCAGGATGATTTCCGAGTCCGGGTACGCGGTAGCCAAGCGGTTCAGGGGCCTGAGGACTTGCACGAAGTCGCCGTAGGTCCCGGCGAAAAGATAGGCGATGCGCAAACGGGAGGTGGCCGGACGGCTGCATCCGCTGCCGCTTTCGGATTCCCCGGAACGTTCAGGCAGCGCCTTCAAAAGACCGCGCATGCGCCAACGCACCACTTGGGAACTCTTGAGCCAAAACCGGTTATGGTCCGCGGTCACCCGCATAGGATACCACAATGACGCATTCCGCTACAACCGTCAAGCCATTTTCTGGGAGACGATGAGGAACGATCCGGTCAAAATCGCAGTGATGCGTTGAAAAATTCCGCTGATAATGCGAAACTGGGGATATCGCAATGCTTCTCAAACTTGTACATTCCACTCAAAGGAATACGCCACTATATTATGGGTAAACAAGGACTTGTCCCGTTTTCGTTCATGAACAAGGAGTTCCTCCACACTAAGGACGGTCGCGCCATCCGGGTGCTGGCGGAGTTCCTGGAACCGGAATACCGATTTCGGCAATTCGGCATCGATGACACCATCGTCTTCTTCGGTTCGGCGCGCATCCTTCCCAAACGGGTGGCCCAGGCGAATCTCCGCAAGCTCAGGAAGGATCCCAAGGCCAAGCCCCAGGACGTCAAAAAGGCCGGGCACAACCTGGAAATGTCCCGCTACTATGAAGAGGCGGTGGAGCTTTCCCGCCTGCTGTCCGAATGGAACAAGTCGCAAAAGAACCAATACGCCATCTGCTCCGGCGGCGGTCCCGGTATCATGGAGGCAGCCAACAAGGGCGCCCACCTGGCACATGCCCCCTCGATCGGCCTGAACATCCACCTGCCTTTCGAACAGCACGCCAATCCGTACATCTCCTCCCACCTCAATTTCGAATTCCATTATTTCTTCGTGCGCAAATTCTGGTTCGTCTACATGGCCAAGGCCATCATTATTTTCCCCGGCGGCTTCGGCACCCTGGACGAAATGATGGAAGTACTGACCCTGGTGCAGACCGAACGCATCACCAAGAAGATGGTGGTGGTGCTCTACGGCGCGGAATTCTGGGGCAAGGTGTTGAACCTGGACTATCTCGTGGAAACGGGCATGATCGCCGAAGAGGACCTGAATCTTTTCAAGATCTGCGCCACCGTCGAAGAAGCCTTCGAATACGTCACCAAGGGCTTGGTCACCAACAGCGACTCCAAGAAATCCGTATTGCATAAAGCCGGCACCAAAAAGAAGCTGAAGAAGGGCTGATTCGCCATGCCGGGCATCCAGCTCGAAAAGCCCTGGGAAAGGCACCCGGTAACGGGGGTCATCCTGGGCGCGGAGTCGTTCTCCTTCGGGGCGGGCTCCCAGGCCGTCCTTTTCCTTCATGGTTGGTCCTCCACGCCGCGGGAACTCCGGTTTCTGGCCGAGAGAATCGCGCCCGCGGGGTTTGCCTGCGAAGGGCCTTTGCTGCGTGGGCACGGCACGCGCCTTGTGGATCTGGTCTCGACCCGCTTTTCGGATTTCGCCAGCGAGGCGGAGAAGTCCTTTGACGCTTTAGCCTCCCGCCACGAACGTATCTCCGTCTGCGGCCTTTCCATGGGCGGTCTGCTGGGTCTGCGCCTGGCCACGCGCCGACCGGTGGCCAACCTCATTCTCATCGCCCCCTTTTTGCAACCCGCCGGATCCACCTTTGGGATACCCAACCGGTTCCTGGTCGGGCGCGTTCCCCTGCCCACCCTCATGGCCAAACGGATCGGCGGACCTATCATAGAACCGGAAGGGGCGAAAGGGCATATCGCCTATCATGCCATGCCCACCCAATCCATGGAAAGCGTGGTGGTGGCCGCGCGCAAGTTCGCCCGCGAAGTTCCCAAGGTCCGGTGCCCCACCTTGATCCTCCACAGCATCCACGACTCCACCAGTGACTTCGCGGGAAGCAAAATGCTCATCGAAAAGTTGGGTGCGGAAGACAAGACCCTGGTGGCGTTCAATCGCGGTAATCACGTGATTACGCTGGATTATCCCAGGGAAAAGCTGGAATCGACGACGTTGGACTGGCTGACCCGGCATGCCGGATCGCCTCTCCCCCATTGACATGGGAATACTACTTGCCTATCATTCCCGTAGGTTTAATAGGATAACGGGATTCCGATGCAAATCTCCATTCGTAATGTGAAAAAACATTTCGAGGGCACCCAGGCCCTCAATGACGTTTCCATCGATGTGCCCGATGGCGAACTCGTGGCCCTTCTTGGCCCTTCCGGTTGCGGCAAGACCACCTTGTTGCGCATTATCGCGGGCCTGGAATCGCCGGATTCGGGTGAAGTCCTGTTCGGTGAAACCGATTCCACCAACCTGAACGTCCGCGACCGCGGGGTGGGCTTTGTCTTCCAACATTACGCCCTGTTCAAGCATATGACGGTCAAGGAAAACATCGGGTTCTCACTGAAGATTCAGAAGCGCCCCAAAGAAGAAGTACAGCAGCGGGTGGACGAACTGCTGAACCTGATCCAATTGAAAGGGATCGGCAACCGGTTTCCGTCCCAGCTTTCCGGAGGCCAGAAACAGCGCGTGGCGCTGGCCCGGGCGCTGGCCGCGCGACCGAACGTGATGCTCCTGGACGAGCCCTTTGGGGCCTTGGACGCCCAGGTCCGCCAGGACCTGCGTCGCTGGCTGCGCAACCTGCACGACGAATTGAAAATGACCAGCGTATTCGTCACCCATGATCAGGACGAAGCCTTCGAAGTAGCCGATCGCGTGGTGATCATGAACAAAGGCCGCGTGGAGCAGATCGGCTCCCCGGAAGAAATCTTCCACCATCCCGCCAATGGTTTCGTGATGCACTTCCTCGGCAATGTGAACATTTTCCACAGCCGCCTGGATCACGGGCAAGGCGTTCCCAACCTGGACGTGGTCATGCCCGGCATGGCCCCACTGGATTCCGGTGCAACCTCCGTTTACGTGCGACCCCATGAGCTGACCTTGTACCGAAGCCGGGAACACGCCAATGCCATCGAAGGGCGCATCACCCACGTCCGCACCATCGGACTTTCCGTACGCGTAAGCCTGGCCACCACTACCGGACCGGAAATCCAGGTCGAGGTCCCCAAGGATGAATTCCAGGGTTTGGGACTTTCCAAGGGCGACACCGCTTACGCGGTGACCAAAGGCGTCAAAGTCTTCCAGGACGACTACACGATCTAGACCGTGGGTGTTGCCATTGCTCCCCAGTTGTACGACAATATCAGGGGTTAGGGGTTGGGGATGCGGCGAGACGCACCGTTCTCGGTAAGCTCGCTGATGTCTTTCTTCGCATACCCTCGTTCCTAGTCCCTAATCACTAGCCCCTACGGAGCATAGAGCCCTCAGCATGGAATACCCCCCTGTCTCCCCCTTCCTAGGGACCCTGTTCGGAGGCCTCTTCGGCCTGATGGTCGGATCATTCTTCAACGTCGTCATCTACCGCATGCCCAGGGGCGAATCGGTAGTCTGGCCTCCGTCTCGCTGCATGGATTGCGGCTATCGGATTCCCTCGTACCTGAACATCCCCGTGCTGGCTTGGCTGGTCCTTCGAGGCAAATGCAAATCCTGCGGCGCGGCCATCAGCGTTCAATACCCGATCATCGAAGCCATCACCGGCCTGGTCACGGCCTTGGCCGTCGGGTATTTCCTCAGGGGCGGAGCTCATCACCCGCTCGACTTCAAAATCGGACTCACCTTCCTGGCAATGGTGTCCATTCCCATCTTCGTCATCGACTTCCGGCATTTCCTGATCCCGGACCTGATCACCTATCCGGGAATCCTTTTGGGGATTGGATTGGGCTTTTTGCCCGGAGGACTTACCCCGGTGCAGTGTCTGACCGGCGCAGTGGCTTCCGGCGGCTTACTGTGGCTGGTGGGATTCTCAGCCTCCCTGCTTCTGAAAAAGGAGGCGATGGGCCTGGGCGATGTGAAACTGGTGGCGATGGCGGGCGCGCTTTTCGGGGTCCAGGTGGCCCTGTTCGGATT
>JALYSE010000287.1 GCA_030854955.1 Fibrobacterota bacterium
GCCTTCCATCCCCCGTATGCAATTCCGTGCCCGGTGTCGTGCTGCTCTTCTCTGGAAATGAACTGAGTGAACGGCCTGCTTTTGGCCTTGGCGGCCCTCGTCCTATGGTCGATTTCTCCCTTCTTCTTTACCAATATGGGAAAACGGGTGGGACCGTTCTCCACCAACCTTTTGCGTTTGGCTTTGGCCCTGGTATTCCTGATCGTTCTGGTCGCGATCCGCACTCTGTGGGGGTGGGAAATCCCGCCGCCGCAACCGGCCGCGTGGTTCTGGCTCGCGACCTCGGGAATCGTGGGTCTCGCTATTGGGGACGCCTTTCTCTACCGTGCCTTCGTGACGGTGGGTCCTGAACGCACCAGCCAGATTCAGACCTTGGCCCCGGCGGCCACCGCCGCCATTGCTTGGGTGTGCCTCAAGGAATACCTGACCATGGGGCAGCTGGCCGGAATGGGATTGATCTTGGCGGGGGTCTTCATGGCCACATCGAGCGCCGCCCGTGGGAAAACCGCCTGGCTCGCTGCGGAGGCTCAGGCTGAGGCGGCCATCTTACCAGTGGGTGCCGCCCCAGATGGCGCGAGCGCGGGTGAGAAACCCGGAAGTTACCTCTGGACCGGGGCCATGGCGGCCGTCTGGTCCGCACTGTTTCAGGGATTGGGGACAGTATTGGCTAGGCAGGCGTTCTTGGGCCAGGCGGACCTGGATCCCCTGGTGGCCACCACGGTACGTATCGCGGTCGGGACGACGGTTTTATGGGCCTATGCCAGGACCCTGGGCCCTCTGGGCCAGACCCTGGGGGATTGGAGCCGCCCCAAGGTGCTCCGCTTGCTCGTGGCTGGCACCTTGTTCGGACCGGTAATGGGCATGTTGTGTTATATCGGGGCCCTTAAATTCGCTCCCGCGGGCATTGTGACCACCATTACCTTCATGGCGCCGCTCCTCATCATTCCGATCGGGGCCAAGCTTTACGGGACAAGCATCACCACGGCCACGGTGTGGGGAACTGCACTTTCCCTGGCCGGAGTGGCTTTGCTGGGCCTGGGCTGAAGCCCCCCGTATTTATATTTAACCCAGGTCCCCGCCGATTTAAGGCCCGGGCCGCCCGAGGGAAAATGCCGGATCCAACCACCGCCCGAGCCGAGACCGGCGCCTATGACGAAGAGCCTCTTCGGAGTCCGGCCGTTTCCGAACTCCTTTTGCTCACCGCCCTGAGCCGCACCTTCGGTTACTCCTCCTTCCGCCCCCACCAAAAGGAGATCGTCGAGCAGATCCTCGCCGGCCGGGACGTATTGGCCATAATGCCCACGGGAGGGGGGAAATCCCTCTGTTACCAGCTTCCCGCGCGCATGGCGGCGGGCACGGCCATCGTCATCAGTCCGCTCATCTCCCTGATGAAGGACCAAGTGGACTCGGCCCGCGAAAACAACATGGCCGCTGCCTATCTCAACAGCTCCCTGACCGGGGCCCAGGCCTCTCAGGTCTATCGACGCCTCGAGGACGGCTCCCTGGACCTTCTCTATATCTCCCCCGAGCGCTTCGCCATGGAATCCTTCATCGCCAGTCTCAAAGCCGCGCGCGTCTCCTTCTTCGCCATCGACGAGGCTCATTGCCTTTCCGAATGGGGCCATGATTTCCGGCCGGACTACAATTCCCTTTCGGCCATCCGCCGGCATTTTCCGCGAGCGCCCATCGCCGCCTTCACGGCCACGGCCACCAACGCCGTGCAGCAGGACATCCTCCAGAAGCTGACCCTGAAGAATCCCTACCAGGTGCGCGCATCCTTCGACCGGCCCAACCTGCATTATGAAGTGCGGCCCAAGCGGGACATCGATGCGCAACTTCTCGCCTTCCTGAAGGAACATCCGGATGAGCCGGGCATCATCTATCGCACTACCCGCACGGGCGTGGAAAAGACCGCCGCTTATCTGAATGCCAAGGGCATCAAGGCCATGGCCTACCATGCGGGATTGCCCCAGAAGGATAGGGAATCCAACCAGGACGCCTTCAGCCTCGACGAGGTCCAGGTCATCGTGGCCACCATCGCCTTCGGCATGGGCATCGACAAATCGAACGTCCGCTTTGTGCTGCATGCGGATCTTCCCAAGAACTTGGAAGGCTACTATCAGGAAACCGGTCGCGCGGGCCGCGACGGGGATCCCTCCCTGTGCGTACTTTTCTACGGCGGCGGAGACATCCCCAAACTCAGGCATTTTCTGGATCAGATCGTCGACGAAGAAGAACGCGCCCTGGCCGTCCGCCGCCTCAACCAGATGGCGGATTTCGCCGGCCGCAACCTGTGTCGTCGCCGTCAGATCCTGGCCTATTTCGAAGAGGAATATCCGGAATCGAATTGCGCCTCCTGCGACATCTGTACTGGCAAGGCTTCCACCATCGATGCCACCCGTGAGGCCCAGATGGTCCTCTCCGCCTTGGTGCGCACAGGCGAACGCTTCGGCGCCGCCCACGTGGTGGACGTTCTGACGGGTGCGGACACGAAGAAGGTGCGGGAGCTGGGGCACGATCAGATTAAGACCTATGGCGTGGGGAAGTTCCGGGACAAGAGCTTCTGGCGCTCCCTGATGGGCGAAATGCTGGGACGGGGATTAATTGGCCTGGATCCTGGGCCTTATCCCGTGCTCAAGCTGACGCCCGTCTGCCTGCCCGTGCTGCAGGGAAAAGAGACGTTCCAAATCCTGGAAATGGCCGGTAGCAAGGCTGGGCCCGAGGGAAAGAGCCGTCACACCCGCGCTGCGGAGGGCGCGGAGGACATCGATCAGGTATTCTTCGACAAGCTGCGCGCCTTGCGCAAGACCTTGGCGCAACGCCAGGGCATTCCGCCGTACATGGTCTTTTCGGACAAGACCCTTCACGAAATGTGCCGGCACAAACCCACGACCCTCTCCGCCTTCCGGGAGATTTCCGGCGTGGGCGACGCCAAGCGGGATCGTTACGGAATGGAATTCGTCCAGGAAATCCGTGCCCACTCATAAACCGACCTAATGAATTAACCCATGAACCCCCAGTCGCTCCCCGGCTTCTCATTCCGGGAAACATCCTAGGCTTCGGAGGCAAGGGTTCCCAAGGAGGAGTTCAGACCGCGCCGTATTCCAGGCGATAGGCTTTCATCCGCTCCAGGAGCCCCGGGTCCAGGGATAGGAACTGGCTTCCGGCACCGGATTCCAGGTAGGCCAGGATATCCATCAGGGTCACGATGGCGGTGGTTTTCAATCCGAAATCCTCTTCGATTTCCTGGAGGGCCGGGCGCGGGCCCTTGCCCCGCTCCATCCGGTCCACGGAAACGACCAACCCGATGGGGCTGATTCCGGGAAGCGATATCAGGGGCAGGCTTTCGCGGATGGAAGTTCCCGCGGTGGTGACGTCTTCGATGATGACCACCTTGCAAAGCTTGCCTTCGGTCCCGTGGGAAGCGTAATTATAACCGACCAGGGTTCCGCCTTCTCCATGGTCTTTGAGTTCTTTGCGATTGAAGGTGTAAGTCACATCCTGTTGGAACAGGCCGTTCATGGCGATGGAGGCCGTAACCGCCAAGGGAATGCCTTTATAGGCCGGACCGAACAGGTTGTCCACGTCGAATCCAAACGCAGCGTGTATGGCCTGCGCATAAAATTCCCCGAGTTTTTGGATTTGGGACGCCTTCACATAAGCGCCCGTGTTGATAAAGTAGGGAGTCTTGCGTCCGCTTTTAGTCGTGAAATCCCCGAAGCGCAGGGCCCCGGCCGACAGCATGAACTCGATGAATCCGATCTTGAAGTTTCCCATTAACTTTCTCCGGTTGCCGGCGCAAGGAGAACGCGCCTCCCCACTTCCTAGTGCCTATGGTTATCGGTAATCACGCCCCATTATCGAACGGTGCGCCCCGCAAGATAGCAACTGCGGCACTTGGAACGGTTCCTCCCAAAGCGAAGGACTTTTCTTCTCGCTTACCCATATGCCGGGAGGTATACTCAATTTATGCCCGTCATGGATGTGATTCTCGGAGACCTCAATTACACGCTTGGTGTGGGCCAGACTAACACCTTCCTGCGCGTCGCCGGGAACCTGGCCGGAAACAACGCAGCCAAGCTCAGCATCATATTCAACCGCACCCTGGCCCATGCCAAGGGCAAGCTCTTCGTCAGCCTGCAGGGCTGTTACGCCATCGACTCCCTGACCCTCGCCGCCCTCGCTCAACAGCACAAGGCCATGAGCACACTCTGCAGGGAAATGGTCCTTGTCGACGTACCTTCCCAGATTCTCAAGGTCCTCGAAGGCAGCCACCTGTCCTCCTTGTTTGAAATTTTCCCCTCCCTGCAAGAGGCGGAAAAAAAGTACGGCCGCTCCGTCTCCTGATTCCAAGTATTGTATCTTCCCCTCAATCCCGGGAGTGAAGGATATGATCGCCAAAGCATCGCAGACCGACGTCAACCCCCTGCTGCAGGAACTGAACCAGACCTACCTGAACGCGCATTTCGAAAAGGAAGACGCCTTCTGGAAGGACAAGATGGGCCTGTCGGCGCGCGTACCCGGTGATTTCGAAAAAAAGGAGATCCGGCTGCAAACCTGGATGTCCGATCCCAAGTACTTGCCGTCACTCCGCGCCGAATTGGAGAAACCCGGATTGACCCCGGAAGTTCGCATCGGCCTGCAGGGATGGCTGCGCTTTTTCGACGTGCATGCGATGGAAAACCCCGAGGCCAAGGCCTTGGCCAACCGCATCGTGGAAATGGAAGGTCGGCTGCAAGAAGCCCGCAGCGCGATGAAACTCGGTTACATCGATCCGACCTCCAAGGAGTTCACCCCAGCCAGCTCCATCCGTCTTGGCCTGTATGTGCGAACCTCGCCGGACGAAGCCCTCCGCAAGGCCGCCCACCGCGGACTGCAATCCATCGAACGGGAGATGCTGGATAAGGGATTCCTCGCTATCGTGCGCGATCGAAACAGGCTCGGGCGCATGCTCGGCTACGAAGACTATTACGATTACAAGGTCACGCGCAACGAAGGCTTTTCCAAGCGAGTATTGTTCGACATCTTGGG
>JALYSE010000078.1 GCA_030854955.1 Fibrobacterota bacterium
ATGTGAACCTTCTCGTGCAGGCCGCAGCCTTGGCGGCCTTGAAGGACAAGGGCTTTCGGAAAAAATCCATCGCCAACAATCTGAGAGGCCGCGCCTTTCTGGAAGCGGAGTTGACCGCCCGCGGCCTGCACTTCGTCCCCACTCAAGCGAACTTTATCTGCTTCACTACCAAAAGGCCCGCAGTGGAATTGTGCGAAGACCTGCTCAAGGAGGGTATGATCATCCGCGCCTTGCGGAGTTTCGGCCTGGATTATTGGAACCGGGTGACCATCGGCACGCCGAAGCAGAACGTGCGATTTCTGGAAGCCCTGGACAACGTCCTGGGCTGAAGGTCGGACCCGCTTCCGATCCCCGCCCTACCCCGTCACTTCCATCGCCAGCATCGTCAAATCATCGTGGTAGGGTTCGCTGCGGATGAAAACCCGTACGTCGTCCAGGATGGTCTTGAGGACCTCCTCCGGCTCGTTGATCTTGTCGCCGGACATGAGCTTGAGCAGGCGCTGGATCCCGTAGAACTTGCGATCGGAATCCATGGCCTCGAGCAGACCATCGGTGAAGATGAGGATGCGATCGCCCGATTCGAGTTCGATGGTGACCTCCTCCATCCGGTCCGCGAAGTCCTGGCCCGCCACCATCCCCAGGGCGAGCCCCTTAGGATTGACGGACGAGGGCACACTGCCGTTGTTGCCGTGCTGTATGAGCAAAGGCGGATGGCCCGCCCGGGCATAGGTCATGGAGTTGCCGCCCTTGTCGATGATGAGGCATAGGGCGGTTACGAAACTCTTGTCGTCCAGATCCAGGATCATCAGGTCGTTCACGGCGCACATCAGCTTTTTGGCTGATGATTCGTAACGGGCCTCGGCCCGGAAGGTGCTTCGCAGCATGGTCATCACCAAGGCGGCCGGGATGCCCTTGCCGCTGACGTCCGCGATGACCACCACCCAATTGCCGGAATCGGTCTGGAAGTAATCCAGGTAGTCGCCGCCCACTTCGTAGGCCGGATAATACACTCCCTTCAGGTTCACGCGCGGGATCATGGGCTTGTCTTGCGGCGTGAACCGGCGTTGGATGGTCTGGGCCACTTCCAACTCCCCTTCCAAGCGGGCCTTCTTTTCCAGTTCCTGGAAGTTGTTGGCATTGGAAAGCGAGATGGCCGCCTGGGCGGCCAAGGTATTGAGGATGACCTTTTCCTGTTCGAACCAGGTGGCGAAGGGGGCGGGCGCAAACAGTTGCACCACGGCCAGGCAACGATCCTCCACCAGGAGCGGAATCACGGCATAGACCGGGAATCCCTCAAGGCCCGGCCAATCGATGTTCGCCAGGCTGGGATCGGATTTGCGATCGGCGGCGATTAGGGGGGCCATCAGCGTGGCCTGGCCTTGGGGCGCCAAGGCCGCTTCACTCGCCTTTTTGTGTTCCGGATTGGAGAATCGGTGGGTGGAGGCAATGCATTCGTACCCTTCCTTCCCCATTTCGCAGAAGGAGGCCTCGATGCCTGGAAAACTGCGTGAGAAGGTTTCCAGGATGACCGGAATGAGATCCTTGCGATGATTGTAGTGCGCTAGGCGATGTGCGGCTGCGTTGAGGAAATGCAGCTGGCTGACTCGGGATTCCAGGCGCTGGTTGGCTTCCTGCAACTTCCGTTCGCCTTCGCGCAGGGCCCGCTCGGTGCGCAGATGTTCCTTGATTTCCTGGACCAGGGCGGCGGTGCGCTCCTGGACGCGGACCTCCAGATCCTCCTTGGCCTTACGGATGGCTTCCTGGGCCACCATGCGCTCGGTGACATCCCTGGAGATGCCCACCAGGCCGGTCACGTTTCCGTCCTTGTCGTAGATGGGAACCTTAGTGGTTGAGACCCAGGCGTCTGGGCGATTGTTGGCGAAGGTTTCCCGCTCCACCTTATCGACGATGGGGATGCCGGTTTTGAGGATCTCCTGCTCATCGTCGAATGCCTGTTGGGCATGTTCCTTGGCGAAGAAGTCGAAATCGGTTTTGCCGATGGCCTCTTCCAGGTTGCGCAAACCTTCCAGGTGGATGCCCTTGCTGACGCGGATGAAGCGGCTTTGGGTATCCTTAAAGTAGATGGCGTCCGGGATGTTTGTGAACATGGCGTTGAGAAGATTGCTCTCCAGGGCCAGAGCCTCCTCGGTGCGCTTCAGGTCGGTGACGTCCCGCGAGATGCCGCAAGTGCCGATGATTTCCCCTTTGATGTCATGCAAAGGCATCTTGGTGGTATAGATCGAGCGGGGCTTTCCGTCCGCGAAGTTGTCCACCTCCAGCTTGTTGATCAGGGACTCGCTTTCGGTCATGATGCGGATTTCGTCCGCGCGCGTCTCCTGGGCATGCTCAGGGGTGAAGAAATCGAAATCCGTCTTACCAAGGATCTCGGCCTTGGAATGGGTGCCCATCAGGGTGATCATGGCCTTGTTGACCCAGGTGAACCGGCTCTCCTCGTCCTTGAAATAGACGATGTCCGGCGAGTTCTCGAGCAGGTCGTTAAGCAGCGCGCTTTCGCGGGCCATGGCCTCTTCCGCCTTCTTGAGAGCGGTGACGTCCTTGGTGACGCCGCAGGTCCCGATGATTTCTCCATCCTTACCGTGCAGCGGGATCTTGGTGGTATACACCCAGCGCGTGCTGCCGTCCGCGTAATTGTCCTTCTCAAGCTTATTGATGAGCGGGTCGCCCGTTTCCATGATGCGCAATTCGTCCGCGCGGGCCTGACTAGCGTGGTCCTGGGAAAAGAAATCGAAATCGGTGCAGCCCACGATATCCGAGCGATCGCGCTTGCCGAGGTCCCGTATGATGCTGCGATTCACCCAGGTAAACCGGCTTTCCCGATCCTTGAACCAGACTCCGTCGGGAATGTTCTCGAGCAAAACGTTGCGCAGGGCCCCTTCGGTGGCAAGCACCTGTTCGGCCTGGACCATTTTCGTGAAATCCTTGGAGATGCCGCAGATGCCGATGATGTTGCCGCCGGCGTCCTGGAGCGGGATCTTGGTGGTGAGGACCCACATGGGCGATCCGTCCGTGTATCGATTGGACTCGAGCTTGTTGAGGATGTTCTCGCCGGTCCTGATGACCCGCAAATCGTCGTCGTATGCCTGCTTGGCCCGTTCTGGATTGTGGATATCGAAGCTGGTCTTGCCGATCAGGTCTTCCCTGCTTTCGAATCCGCCGAGCTTATACATATTCCTGTTTACCCACAGGAATTTCGCGTCCTTGTCCTTGAAGTAGATATGATCGGAAATGTTGTCGGCGAGCACGTGGAAGGGCCGCAGCTCTTGTTCCAAAGCCTGGTTCCTCCCCTCCAGATCCAACAAGCGCGCTTCCAATTCGGCGTTCCTGAGCCGGAGCTGTTCCAGTTCCGCGTCTCCGTTTCCGCTCTTGTTCTTTTTCCTGGCCCCGTCCATATCCGCGATCCTTCAGGCCCTGGGATGGGCCTTGGCGTAGGTTTCCTTGAGTCTCTTCATAGAGACGTGGGTGTATTTCTGGGTGGTGGACAGGGAAGAGTGCCCGAGCATCTCCTTCACCGCCATCAGGTCCGCCCCATTATCCAGCAGATGGGTCGCGAACGAATGCCGCAATACATGCGGCGATGATTTTCCCCGCCGGCCCATGGCATGGAGCCGGTCCGTGACCGTGCGTTGGATGATTCGGTTGCCGACCGGCTTGCCCTTGGCCGAGACCAGCACCGGTCCGGCGGAGGTCTGGACGCCGTTCTCACGGCATAGGGCCCGATATTCATCCAACATGGATTTGGCCGACTCGGTGAGGGGCACGGTGCGATACCGGCTGCCCTTGCCGAGGACCCGGGCCCATGCGCCGTCCCTGGCAATCTGAGTCCATTTGAGGCCAGTCAATTCGCTGAGGCGGAAACCGGACCCGTAGAACATCTCCACGCAAAGGTGGGTGCGGGCGGCTTCGAAGGATGCCGGCTCTTCTTCCAGGACCTGGCCGAGGAACGCCTCTCCGGCCACCGAGACGAGCTTGGTTTCCCGCTTGGGAAACGCGATGGTCTGGGCCGGATTGCGCGTCATTCCGTGGTTCTGGACCAGGAATTTCCCGAAGCCTTTGAGACAGGCGAGCAAGCGGCTCTGGCTACTGGCAGCGAGTCCTCGGGCCTGGGAGGAAAGGAACATCTGCAAGGTCTTCTTGTCGAGATCGGCGGCCTTAGAGGGACCCTTCTTGGCCGTCCAGGCGGCCAGCTTGGCCAGATCCCGGGAATAGGCGGATACGGTATGCAGGGAATAGCCGCGAGCGTCCCGGATGTGGCCGAGATAGTCCTCGATCACGTGCGGCAGTCCTGAGCCGGACAATCCGGATGTTTCGGATGGTTCCATGGCGGTCAATCCGTTTCCTTGCCTTCGAAAAGTAGTAAATACCGTTGTCGCGACATTACCAACGGGAGCCTTGCAAGGGGGTTCCACGGGCCGAAAAGGCTATTGTAACCGCGCGAATTGAATTTTGAATCCGACTTCCTCGGACATGTCCAGGGTCCACGGTTTGATCTTCTTCTTTTCGCGATCGAAGATAATCAAGAGCACCGGTTTTTCCGGGTTCTCCGCGCTGCACCGGGCGACCACTCCCGAGTAGCCCGAGTATTTGTGGTATTTCTTGTCTTCGACGATGACGACGCGCGAACCCACCGGGAACACGGGCACGATGGTGATGAACGCGTCCACCACCGCGCGGTTGAGATGGGTCCCTGCGCTCTTAATAACGATGCGCATGGCTTCGTCCGGAGATTGCGGGGGAATGGTGTTGGGCCTGGGACTGAGCAGGGAAATGTAGGTGTCCGCCACGGCAGCGATTTCGGCGTAGCGGTGGATCATCCCCTGTTTGGGACTCAGAGTCTTGAGCGGAATCTGGTTGTCGCCCCGGAGGCCGCGCGGATAACCCTTGCCGTCTTGCCGTTCGTGATGCTGATAGCAGACATGCGCGGTGGTGATGCCGATGCGATCGTTCTGCCGTAGGATGGCGTAACCGATGGTGGGATGCTCGCGGAAAAGGTTGATATCGTTCTCGGTCATCGGCCCCTGCTTGTTCAACAGGCTTTCCGGAAGCACCACCATGCCCAGGTCCATGAGCAGGCAACCCAAGGCCAGATCCTCGATTTCGCGTTGGGTGTACTTGAGCTTGGTCGCCAGGATGATGGCGGTGACGGCCACGTCCAGGGCATGCTGATAATGATAGCCGCTCTTGGTGCGGATGGAATTGAGATTTACCGCAACCGGTTCCTTGCCGAGCAGATCCTCCATGATCTGCTTGATGATCTTCTTGATCTCCTCAACCGCTATGATGTTCTTGAATCGGTTGGTGTCGGCCAGTACGGCGGCGATATTGGCCGACGTGACCGTCTTGATCTGCACGACCTTCTTGAGGATGTCCGCGTTTTCCTTGACGATGAACTGGGACTGGAGGGCCAACTGCTCGTTGACGTTCTCCTCGGAGATGGCTGTTTCGGTGCCTTCTTCGGCAATCCAGGCGCCCGTGAGTTCGATCTCGCGTATCCTGGTCAGGACGCGTTCGTTGACGACGCTCCCCGCCGACAGCAGGAGTTCACCGGATTCGCTCACGATGGATCGCGCGAGCAGCATCCCCGGCTTGATTTCATCCAGGCTTAATTTGATCATGGGATGCTTCATTCTCTGGAAAAAACCGGTGGAAGTCAAGGTGGTTGGACCTTGCAGGTGATTACCCGGGTAAACGGGGCCGGCGCGGGAGGAGGGATCCGATCGACTCCTTTCGGTCAATTCCGCGCTGCGGGCCCAACGGGAAGGGAAAAGTCCAGCCCGGAGAGCCAGGTGCTTCCGAGATATCGATGGTGTCGATAAGATTGGTTCCATCGGATTCCGGAATAGGCGATGCGGATTCCCAGGGACGCCTGGAAGGGAGGATTCGCCAGGCCGCCGATGATTTCCACCGTCGGATGGGGGCTGATGGACAACGAGGCGAGGGTACGCCAGGGAGTTTCGCCGGTTTTGCGGAAATCCAACCTGAGGATTTGCAGGGTCCGGCTCCGGGCCGGGGAGCCGGTCGATTCCGGGATTCCTACATCGGGATCGCGGCTGTCCGCTTCGATGCCCCATTGCAGGATTCGATCCCCCGCGGACGGACCTCCGCCCATCGGCAGGCCCAGTACGAAAGCCCCGGCCTTCAAGCGCGGAAGCATGCGCCAGACCGCGCCGAATCCATGGGTCCAGGCGAGCCCGTTCCGGCCCGAACCGTTTGCGTCCGTCATCGCCGTGGTCCCGGGCCATTCCCGCCGCCATCCGTTCCAAACCGCACCCAGGTCAAAGAGGCCGGGAAACCCTCCGGGCGATCCCAGCCTCAACGTCTGGGACGCCTGAAAGACCTGTTCCGCATATAAGGCTTCGATGCCGGTCCTGCGCCAATCAAATGCAAGCCCCCAGCCAGCCGCGTCCCCGGAACACCCCGCCTCCGCCACCTGCAGGTCTTCCATGCCGTAGGGGCTATGGAAATGCGCGTAGGCGCGAGCGCGCCCAGGCAACAGGGACGCGGGATTCTGGCCAATGGCGGAACGCTCAGCGGATGTGGCGCCGCCTGCTCCCAGGGTTCCTCCGTAGACGCCCGAGACCAGGCTCTGATTGCCGCAAAGGGCTGGGGCCCATGCCAGCAAACCGGCCACGGCCACGCCGCGATACGCCGCGACATGCCCGTGCATCATCCCTCCCCCATGACGATCACCGCAGCCCGGCGCGGACGACTTCCGTCCCTGGAAAGGCAGAGGATGTAGGGACCGGGTTTCAGGACGGCTCCGCCTTCTCCGCGGCCGTCCCAGACATGCAAACGGCGGCCAGGCCCACCGCCTCCCAGATCGCGCACGCGGTTCCCTTCCAGGTCAAAGACCCTCAGTCTGTACGCGCGGCCGAGAGAGGTCCGGACCACCACATCCAGGGGGTATCCCGGTCCCGCGACCTTTCCGGAAAGCGTCCACGAATCCTCCCGCACCGGTTCGCCGGCGTATCCGGGGGTTCCGGGAAGGCTACCTTCCCAGGCCGCGCCGAAGGACCCGGACGCCTCCCTTCCAGGAGATAGACCCTTGGAGTCATACACCATACTGTCCACCGTGAACCCCGCCAGCGTAAGCGTTAGGGTATCTCCCGCGTTACGAAGGGCATTCCAACCCGCCGGCTGCAGCACCCGAGCCTTGATGGCGCCGTAGCGGGCCCGGAACCTCTCCAGGCTCGCGGTCACCACCAGAAACTCCCCCGGCTCCAGGCCGCCGGCCTTGCTTCCCAAAGGCGCGCCATTGAATTCTGCCCGGGTCAAATCCAGGCGGCGCCCGATCCCGCCGGAGTCGGCGGTGCGGTTGCGGATCTCGGCCCATTCCGCCTCCCCGGGAGACGGAGACGGCAGCCATTCCGTAATGGCCAGAGGACGGCCTGGCTCTACCGGCAGAAGGAAGGAATCGTTCCCCGGTTCCTCGTCTCGGCCCACTCGCGCCTGGACTATCCCTCTCACCCCCGCCCCCACGGGAAAGCGGAAGACCGCGTCTCCGGAGCCCGACACGGCCACTTCCGCCGAGTCCAGCGGCGTTTCCGCCTCCCCGTCCCAATCCGCGTCCAAAGCCAAGGTCAACTTCGAGGCAGGTGGGTCGCCGGTCCCGCGGCTCTCTAACCGCCCCTGCAGCGTTCCTTCCCCATCCGACCCCGCCAACGGGATCCAGGTAACATCCACGATACCCAGATCGCTTTCCGGGCGCCTTGCGCTGCGACTGTTCCGGGAACCGGGAGTGGCGGAATCGCCCAAGGCCCAGGCTCCGGCGGATGGAAGGAAGCGGAGGAATTCTCCGGCTTCCTCCCAGGTGTTCTCCCAACTCGTTCCGGGCCGGGGAAGCGGCAGCACGCATTCGCGCCTTCCCCCGGTCCACGAAAGCACGATTGCCGCCCCGCGCCCGTTCGCCAGGCTCAGGGTCCCCCACCGGCGATTGCAAGCCATGCCTCCGTTCGCGGAAGGCAGCGAGTCCCGGCACAGCAGAAAGAGGCCGCCCGGCTCCAGGACGAACGGGGTCAGGACTAGGCTTTGCGCATCAGCATCGATGCGCAGGCTGTCCAAACGCAGGGTGTCGGCGCCGGGGTTCCCGAGTTCGAGGAATTCGCCTTGGGCGTCTCCGACCGCAGCCGGGTCCGCCATCGCCTCGGACAAGATGGGACCGGCGGTTGCGGAGGACGGGGAACGGGCGGCCACAGTTCCAAGGAGGCAGGCCCATACGAGAATGGAAAGGAGGAATCCGGTTCGCATGCATGCCAAGATATGCACGCGGAGGGTGGGCGTTCGTGAAAGGGGTCACGTTCCGAACTGGAAACTATGAAAACGGTCGCTGCCCAGGAACCGTTGCCCGACCGCGAACTATCCTAAAGCCGTTCCGACCGGCTAGGATTTGGCTAGGGGATGTATCCCCCGCTCAGTGCCCGGAGAACTGGACCAGGGAGTGGATTTCGTGCCCCTTGTCGCGCAGGCGCTTGCTGCCCCCCAGGTCGGTAAGGTCCACGATGACGCCGCAGGAAACCACCTTCGCCCCCAGTTTTTCAAGGAGCACGATGGATGCGGCCATGGTGCCGCCGGTAGCCATCAGGTCGTCCATAAGCAGGACCTTTTGGCCCCTGATGATGGCGTCCTTGTGAATCTCTACGCAGTCGGTGCCGTACTCGAGCTGGTATTCGTAGCGCTCCACCTCGGCGGGCAACTTACCCTGCTTGCGGATGGGGATGAAGCCCTTGCCCAGGCGATCGGCCAAGGCCGCACCGATGATGAAACCGCGGCTCTCGATCCCCACCACGGAGTCGAAAGCCACATTTCCGTATTTCTCGGAGAAGGCGTCGATGCTCAGGCAGAAGCCCTCGGCGTCGTTCCAAAGGGTGGTGATGTCGCGAAAGATGATGCCCGGCTTGGGAAAATCAGGAATGGCGCGGATCTTGGATCGGATGCGATCCGCACGCTCGGCGGCGGTCTCGCCTGATTTGTTCCTGGTACCTTGCATGTTTCCTCCGCAAATCCTGTCACCCGATATTACCCTCGGCTCCATGGCCGTTCAACCCTTGAGGGTGGCCCGCGGGGTCATTTTCGGCTTGAGATAGAGTGCCTTGTCCCGTTCAGGCAGGGTTGCCAGAGCCTTCTTGAGGAGGGCCAGCAATTCCTTTTTAAGCTCGTAATCGGGATTGAAGCTGAACATCCGGCGGTTGGCATCCATCTTGACCGTCACCACTCCGCCCTTCAGAAGGTTCTTGAGCTGGGTCTGCACGCCGAAAAGCGGAAGGCGCAGATTGATGGTCAGCTCGCGGGGATAGGTCACCTTATAAACGCTGAGATAAATGAGAATTTTGGCGCGGGTGGCCGAGCCGATCAGGGAACGAAGCGCTTTCATATCAATACCTTCCCCCGGTCAGGCATCGGCCTAACCATGGTGTTTTTTCAAGCTGGGTGCGGCAGCGGAAATCAACTCCATGATACGCGAATGGGCCTCCTCCCCGCCTTTGGTTTCCCGCACGGAAACCAAGGGCAGATACAGCGGGGAGTTGAAAAAGGTTCCCAAGGGAATGGGATTCTTGCGGCAGAAGACCGCTTTGATGAAAGAGTCGAGGGAAGCCTGCAGGGATTCCGCGGTCTTGCGATCGCCATCCCGATGGGCCTTGATGATGCTGAGGAATACCGTCGCGGCCTCCGGGATGTTTCCGGTGGCGGTGATGATTCCGCGACCGCCCAGTTCCAGGATCGCGAAAAGCGAGTCGTCTTCTCCGCTGACCACGGACAGTTCCTCGGCGGAGACGCCCTTAAGGACGCTTTGGGTATCATCCCGCAGCTTTCCCGACGTCCTGAAATCGACGGATTGCTTGAGTCCGATGATATTGGCGTTGCGGCTCAGGTGCACCAGGGTCTCCGGTTCAAGATAGCTGGCGGTGCGGCCGGGAACGTTGTAAATCACGATCTTGGCTCCGGTCTCGCGGGCCAGGGTCTCGTAGTGCAGGACCAGGCCTTCCTGGGGGGGATTGTTGTAATATCCCGTGACGCATAGGCAGGCCAGATCGCCGGCCTCCTTCTGAATGGCCTGGATCATATCCACCGTTTCCCGGGTGCAATTCGATCCCGCGCCTGCGATTACGGGAACGCGGCCGCCGACGTAGTCGACGGCGAACTTGATGAACTCGATATGCTGCTTATGGCTGACCGTGGGACTCTGGCCGGTGGTGCCAACTGGAACCAATCCGTCCACGCCTACTGCGATAAGATCGTCGATAATGACCTTGGCCTTGGCGAAATCGATTGTGTTGCGCAGGCGTGAAGGATCATCGTCCTTGAGCGGCATGAATACAGCCGGAAACACGCCCGCCAATTCCTTGGCGGATGAAATGCTCTTGCGCCCGACTGTGCGGGTTTCGTGGATTTTCAGGGTATCGGCCATTGTCTACTTTTCTATGAGGAGTTCCGGATGCTCTTCCAGGAACTTGGTGCTGTACTGCCCCTTTGCGAACAAGGGATGCTGCAGGATTTTCTTGTGGAGGGGGATGGTGGTTTTAATGCCCACGATGACGAACTCATCCAATGCCCGCAGCATGCGGGCAATGGCGGCCTCGCGTGTAGGCGCATGCACGATGAGCTTGGCTATCATACTGTCGTAATTGGAAGGGACTTCGTATCCACTGTAGCAATGCGTGTCTACGCGAACCCCCATGCCTCCGGGCAGGTGGAATTCCGTGATGGTTCCGGGGCAGGGGCGGAAATCGTTCCAGGGATCCTCGGCGTTGATGCGGCACTCTATGGCATGTCCCGCCATGGTGATGCTTTTCTGGGAGAACTCCAGCTTTTCCCCGGCGGCCACCAGGATCTGGGCCCGAACCAGGTCGATGCCGGTAACGGCTTCCGTTACCGGGTGCTCGACCTGAATGCGCGTGTTCATCTCCATGAAATAAAAACTGGAGTCCTTGTCGAAAAGGAATTCGATGGTGCCTGCGTTGTAATAGCCGGCGCCTTTCGCCCCGGCAACCGCCACCTTGCCCATTTTTTCGCGAACTTCCGGCGAAACCGCCGGGCTGGGGCTTTCTTCGATCAGTTTCTGGTGCCGACGCTGGATGGAGCAGTCGCGCTCGCCCAGGTACACCATATTACCGTGCTTGTCCCCCATCAGCTGAATTTCCACGTGGCGGGGTTCGGTGAAAAAACGTTCCAGGTACATGCTGCCGTTGCCGAAACAGGCCAAGGCTTCCTGGGTCGCCACCGGGAACAGCTTCTTGAGCTCTTCCTCGTTGATGGCCATGCGCATGCCGCGCCCCCCTCCACCGGCGGTCGCCTTCACGATAACGGGATAGCCCACGGCGTTAGCCGCGACTAGGGCGTCCTTGAGGGTGGCCACCAGGCCGTCGGAACCGGGAATGGTGGGCACTCCGGCCGCCTTCATGGCCGCCTTGGCGGAACTCTTGTCGCCCATAGAGCGGATGGACTCCGGCGAAGGGCCGATGAAGGTCATGCGGTTTTCCTGACACATCTCCGCGAATTTGGCGTTCTCGGACAGGAAGCCGTAGCCGGGATGGATGGCGTCCGCATTGGTCAATTCGGCAGCGGCCAGGATCTGTTTCATGTTCAGGTAGCTCGCCTTGGAACTGGGCGGGCCGATGCAGATGTCCTCGTCGGCGAAGTGGACGTGCAGCGAATGGGTATCGGCGGTGGAATGCACCGCCACGGTCTTGATGCCGATTTCCTTGCAGGTACGGATGACGCGGAGCGCTATTTCGCCTCGGTTGGCGATCAGGATTTTCTTAAACACCGGACATCCAGCTCCGGTCAGAGGTGCCTTCCACGCCGCGGATCTTCAACTCGAAGTCGTCGGGATTGCTGGCGGCCCGCAATGCGGTCTCGTAGCTGATCATCTCGTCCTGGTGGAGGCGGAGGATGGATTGGTCGAAGGATTGCGATCCGTACTGGGTGTACCCCTCGCGGATGCTGGCGTCTATCATGTGGGTGTTCTCGGGTTGGGTCAGGAGTTCCCTGATGGTGGAGTTGTTGACCAGGATTTCGCAGGCGGGCACGCGGCCGTGGCCGTCCTTGCGAGCCAGCAGTCGCAAAGTGATGATGGCAACGAGCGTGCTCGAAAGCATCAGACGGACCTGCTGGTGCTGGTGGGGAGGAAAAAAGGACACGATGCGGTTCACCGTCTCGATCGCGTTCATGGTATGTAAGGTGGAAAGGACGAGGTGGCCGGTGTCAGCCGCGGTCAGCGCGATGGACATGGTCTCCTGATCGCGGATTTCGCCGATAAGGATGACATCCGGGTCCTGGCGGAAGGCCGAGCGCAGGGCGGTGGTGAAGCCGGTGGTGTCTGAACTCACCTCGCGCTGGGAGATGATGCTCTTCTTGTCCTTGTAGAGGAACTCGATGGGATCTTCGATGGTGACGATGTTCGACGAAGTGTGCTCATTGATATGGTCTATCATCGAAGCCAGGGTGGTGGACTTGCCCGATCCGGTGGTTCCCGTCACTAGGATAAGTCCGCGCTTGCGCAGGGACAGATCGCGGATGACTTCCGGAAGGCCGAGTTGCTCAAAGGCCGGAACGATGCCCACGATGGCGCGGATGGCCAGGGCGGGGGTGCCGCGCTGCTTGAACGCATTCACGCGGAAGCGGCCGATGTTCCTGATGCCGATGGCGAAATCGAGCTCGTAAATCTCGTCGAACTTGGTCTTCTGGTTGCGGTCCATCAGATCCAGGATGAACTGCTCCATCTGCTCCGGAGTGATCCTCTCGTTCTGGAGACGGTACAACTCGCCGTTGATGCGGAAAGCGGGCTGTCCGCCCACGCGCAGATGCAAATCCGACGCGTTGCGGAGCACCATCTCCTTAAGGAGGGACTCTACGTTCATTTCAGCCAGGCCTGATACGGAACAGTACGGTCCCGTATTCCACCGGCGTCTCGTTCTGTACGCAGACCTCTTCAATCACTCCCGAAAGATCGGACTCGATCTCGTTCATGATCTTCATGGCTTCGATGATGCAGACGACCTGCCCGGCCTTAACGGTGTTGCCGACCTGGGTGATCGCTGCGGCTCCGGGAGAAGAACTCGCATAGAAGGTCCCCACCATGGGCGAGGTGACGTCCTTGAACTTGGAAGTGGCCTTATCGGGGCCGGTTGCGGGAGAGCCTGCGGCTTGATTGGCGGGAGCGGCGTAGGCCAGGGCCTGGGCCGGTCCGGCAACGGTCATGGGCATGGAAACCATGCCGGCCTGCATAGGGGCGGCCCGGAAGACTTCCTTTTTCAGCACCAACTTGGATGATTCGTCGCTGAAGCTGATCTCGGTGAGGCTGCTTTTATCCAGCAGCTTGACCAGGGAAGCCACGTCGTTCAATTGCATGTTATGTCCTTCATTCTAACTGTGACCCGAAACCCTTTGTGGATTCCGAGCTCATTTCTTCCGCTTGGGAACCTTTAGCCCAGGCCTTGGCCTGCGTGGGTTCGATCCGGCATCGCGCTCCCCACTGTCCTCGCCTTCCGACTTCGTTGCTTCGATCTCCTCGATCCGCTTTCGAACCGAATCGTTCTCGGGTTCCCGTTCCAGGAGCTGGCGGTAAATCTGAAGCGCCTGCTCTCTCAAACCTTGCTGGAAATATATTTCCGCTAGGGTTACCGTGGCAACATTAGCTCCCGCACCCGACTGGGGCATTTCCTCTTCCTCCGGGTAACCATCCTCCTCATCGGTCATGGGAGCCAGTTCCGGGACTGGTGGGGTCGGGTCCGACAAGGTCGGGTCCGACAAGGTCGGGTCCGACAAGGTCGGGTCCGCCAAGGTTGGGGGTGTAGAGAGTCCGACGGTCGCGGCTCCAGATGTCGTGGGGCTTCCCAGGTCCGGGAGCATCTCGTCATCGGTTTCCATTCCGGTGGGAACCGCGCTTTCGGTTCGTGTAGGCCATAAATCCGGAGTCGCGGAGCCAGGCTCGAAAATCTCGTGCAGGCGCAAGGACACATCCTCGCCGGATATCATGCCTTCGGTGGTATCCAATGCCGGCATTTCCAGGGCTTCGCCGTTTTCCTGGATAAAGAGGGACATTTCCGTCCCGGAATCCAGCGTTCCGGTCCTGGAAACCGTGGCGGTGCCTTCGTCAGAGAAAAGCTCATCCAGCCGCTCGGCCACGTCTTCTCCGTCGATCATTTCGATGGAGGTCGTTTCCGATAGGGCAGACAGGTCTTCCGGAGCCAAGGTACCGAAGGCGTCCGGATCATCCAAGAACGCGCCTGCGAAAGGCGACTCCGGGGAGGTGTACCTGGAAGTGGAGGGCAACTCCAAGGTGGAGTTGAAATCCTCGGCGGGGAGGATCATGGTTTCCCCGGCCTCCGGGGCCAGGCCGGCTTGGGGCGGAATAATTCCGCCGGCCTTGGAATCTTCGGCGGTTCGTTGATCGGCGTCGTCGCTGCGGCGGGCGAGCCAATCGGCCACGCTTTTCTTGATCCGGGACGTATCCTTCGGGGGCGTGGGCTCCCCCATGGCGGGCATGAGCACGGTGCGATCGGATTCGTCTCCCGGCATGGCGCCGGCCGGCCGCTCATCGAACCCGCCGAAAGGGCTCTGGAATGATACGGTATCTCCTAGGTTACCCTTCACGGCTCCGGCGCCCTTCACGGTTTCACCGTCCTCTTCGATATGAAACAGCTTGTCCAGCTGGACTTCCACGTCCGCACCGGTGATTTGCGGGCCATAACCGCCTTCACCTGACGAAGCGGACGGTTCACCTGACGAAGCGGACAGCTCACTTGACGAAGCGTCAACTACGCCGGAGGAAACCTCCAATTCGCCGAACCAGCCCGGGGGGAGCATGGATTCCGTGGACATGATTTCGCCCGTCGGCGGCATCGGATGCTCGCCGTCGATAGGGTCGACCCGCCAGGGCTTGGTGGCGAACGGTGTGGCCTCCGCATATTCCTCGCGGGCCTGGACCTGGGTCGCCGCGTTGCCGGCTGCGGCATCGGTGACCGGACCCGATTTGGAAACCGGTTCCTCGCCGAATAGGTTGTCCAGTTTGTCGGCCACGTCCTGGCCGGTCACGATTTCCCCTTCAGGCTGCGCAGGCGCGGTAGTTTCCGGAGTGAAGCGGAGTTCCTCCGCTTTGGATTCCGCCGTTCCCGCATCCGAAGGGGTGGCATCCGCCTCGCGATAGGCGATATCTCCGCCGAAAGAAACAACTTCACCTAGGCTGACCGCTTCTTCCACCTTGGGTCCCCGGACCATGGGCAGGGAAGCCGCGTCTATGGGAGCGTTTCCTGACTCCGGGGATGCAAAGGGATCCGTCGCCTGCACGAAGGTTTCCGCCGCCGGCACAAGAATATCGGATTCGGTGAGGTTGAAAAGTTCGTCGAGGCGCTTCTCGATATCATCGCCTTGGACGCGATCCTCTGCTTCCGGTTCCGCCGCTTCCTGGGCCTGGGTGGGAAGATCCGCTGCCGGAGGAAAAACATCGTCGACGACTTTGCGCATCTCGCCCGTGACGGTGGCGGAGGGGTCCATTTGGGCGTTGGCATAATCCGAAGGAGAGAGTTCGGGGGCCGGGGACTCCACCGGAGCCAAGCTCCAACCCGAGGTCTGGGCGGTCGGGGAAGGCGATGGGGTTTCCTCGCTTCCGAACAGGGAATTGAGCCGGTCTTCCACATCCTGGCCTGAAATGGGAGGGGGTTCATTTTCCATGGCGGGTATCTGGCCGATGGGCTCATCCCGCAGGATGTCCTTGGGTTGGGGCTCGACCTGGCCCTGCCGGGTATCGATGTTCTCGATCGGTGCCGGTGAATAACGGGGCCTTTCCTCGGAGGCACCCGACAAGGCATCCTCTAGGGATTCTTCCCCCGGTTCCATGAACTCGCTGTCCTGGCTGGGCAAAAAGTCGGCGGCCAGGTCGTTCAGGTTGACTTCGAGCACGTCGCCGGCAAAGCCGTCCGGCTTCTCGAAGGTCTCATCCTGCGCGGTGGCGCCGGCGTTCGCGGTGTCGTAATCGTATGAGGTTGCGGGAGCGAAATCCTTCGTTTCCGGACTTTGCGGCTGTGCGGAAGGGAATCCGCGGGACTCGGGAGCAGCCTCTCGGAGCAAGGCGCGGATTTCCGCATCCCACGGTTCCACTTCGAGAATGGCGCGATAATACCCGGCCGCGGCGTCGGCCCATTGGAGATGGATCATAATCCGTGCCAGGAAGTGCATGGCGGAAAGACAGCGGGGGTCCAGGCGGAGCGAGGCTTCGAACTGGTCACGGGCGTCGTCCATACGCCCGGCGTCCATTAGGGCCTTCCCAAGCACGACATAGCCTGAAAGGGTCTGGGGACTAGCCTTCAACCCGTCTTGGCAAACCTGGATTGCCTCATCGATCCTGCCCTCGGTTCGCAGGACTTCCGCGAGGCGGGAGAATCCGGCGGAACCGGGAGAACCCTGGAATTTTCTCTGAAGTTGATCGGCTGTATACTGGATGCTCATCTATCCCCCGTCGGAACGGATCTCAAATATGGACGCGAAACCCGTTCTGTCGGATCTCGGAAACGAAGCGATCGTTTACAAGTCCTTATTATATCAACCCTTCCAGGGGAATTGCCTCATCAATCAACATGATGGGAATGTCCTCGCGGATGGGGTACAAGTACTTCCCATCGGCCCTTACCAGGCCGGAATCCATCTTTTCCTTCACGTTTTCGCCACCCCGGTTTTTAAGCTGTCCGGCCTCGACCTTGCGGTTGAGGCTTTCGATGAGAGATGCGTCCGCAAGGGAAACGTCTGCCTTGGTTTCCGGGCAGCAAAGCATGTCCAATAGTTCCTTATCCACGATGAGTCTCCTTTAGCCCGAAAATTGACCGATTGAAGTGACCTTGGCGAGGCGTTTCTCGACCAAAGCCTCCGTATTGACCTTGTTCAAGGTCTCCAACTCTTCCGTAAGCACGCCCTTCAGAATGCGGTACATCTGTTCCGGATCCCAGTGGGCCCCGCCCAGGGGTTCCCTGATGATGCGATCCACGATCTTCAATTCGAAAAGATCTGCGGCCGTGATTTTCATGGTCTCGCTCAGTTCCATTTTCTTGGAACTGTCGCCCCAGAGGATGGCGCTGCAGGACTCGGGGGAAATGACCCCGAACCATGCATTCTCGAGCATCAGCAGCCGATCACCGATGCCGATGCCGATGGCCCCGCCACTGGCTCCTTCCCCGATCACAACGCAGATAATGGGTACCCGCAAGATGGACATCTCCATGATGTTCTTGGCGATGGCTTCGGCCTGTCCACGTTCTTCGGCGCCGATTCCCGGATAGGCGCCCATGGTGTCGATGAGGGTTATGACGGGGAGGTTGAACTTCTCCGCCATCTTCAGGCAGCGGAGCGCCTTCCGATACCCTTCCGGATGGGCCATTCCGAAATTGCGGCGGATGCTTTCCTTGGTATCCTTGCCTTTTTGGTGGCCCATGACCATAACGCTTTGTCCGTTGAACTTGGCCAAGCCGCAGATCAAAGCCGGGTCGTCGCCGAAGCAGCGATCGCCGTGCAGCTCGGTGAAATCCGTGAAGATTTCCTGGATGTAATCCAGGGTGTAAGGCCGTCCGGACCGGCGAGACAGTTCCACGCGGTTCCAGGCCGTGAGCTTGGAGGCGATCTTCTTCTGCATCGACTCTTTTTTCGCGAGCAGATCCTTGACGTCGGCTGCGTTGATCTCGCTGTTCTTCAGCAGATCCTCGATCTTCATGGACAGCTCGACGACCGGTTGTTCGAACTCCAGGTGTGGTCCTTTGGGTATGGGCATGCGTAGGGT
>JALYSE010000288.1 GCA_030854955.1 Fibrobacterota bacterium
TTGCTTATGGGCCTCTTCGGCCTTGCCGGCCTCTCTGGCCAGCTCGGCCATCTTGACATCGACAGGGTTCGGCTTGGGCTGGGCCCGTCCGGGCATGCTGAAGGCCGTCATGTGGAAACCCTTCAGGCCCGCATCGTCGACCGCGCCCCAATCTCCTTGCTTGACCACGCGCGCCGGCCCGTCGGCGGGAAGCTCCTGCTTGTCTCTGCGCAATCCACCTGCGTTGATTCCAAATCTCGTTTCCACCTTATGTGCTCCTTGCTCCTTGGAACGCGTGTTAGACCACGATCTCGTCGTCACCGCCACGGCCGGAGATGATAATCTCCCCGTCGTCCTCAAGGCGCCTGACGATATCCACGATGCGCTGCTGCGCGCCTTCCACGTCCTTGACCCTGACCGGGCCCATGAACGACATGTCTTCCCTCATCATCTCGGATGCTCGGGTCGACATGTTTTTGAAGAACTTATCCCCTACAGTATCGCTGGCGCCCTTGAGTGCGAGGGCCAGTTCCTTGGTGTCCACTTCCTTAAGCATCCGCTGGATTCCCTTATCGTCGAGCAGCATGATGTCTTCAAACACGAACATGAGATTCTTGATCTCGGTAGCCAGTTCCGGATTCTCCCGTTCCAGATTGCCCAGGATGTTCTTTTCCGCGCCACGATCCACCTGGTTTAGTATTTCCGCCACGAACTTGACACCGCCCACTTCGGATACGTTTCCGCCGAACAGGCTTTTCATTTGCATGGCCAGCACCTCCTCCACCTGCCCGAGCACATCGGGCGAAATGCTCTGCATGGTTGCAAGGCGAGTGGTGACGTCGACCTGCAGCTCTTGCGGCAGCGCGGAGAGAATAGGCGCCGACATGGAAGCGTCCATGTGGGCAAGCAATAAGGCGATAGTCTGGGGATGCTCCTTTTGGATGAAGTTCACGAGCTGGGACGGATCCACGTTCTGCAACATGCTGAAGCCCGTCACACGGATGGTGCTCTGCACTTTTTCCAGGATTTCCTTGGCGCGGCGTGGGCCCAGGGCCGATTCCAGCGCCTGTCTGGCGTAATCGACACCGCCCTGGAGGATGTATTTCTGCGCCACCGCCATTTGGTGGAACTCTTCCAGCACACTTTCTCGTATTTCCGGCGTGATGCCTTCCAGACGGGCAATCTCGGCGGTGAGGATTTCCACGTCCTCCTCGTCGAGGCTTTTGAAAATCTGGGCGCAGGCCTCCGGGCCCAGCGTCACCATCATCACTGCGGCCTTGGTCGGGCCGTGGATCCCGATCCCGATGGCGGGTGTCCCGGCCTCTTTTGCTCCGGTCCCAGTCTTCGCTTCCGGCATGTCGATCAGTCCTTGTCCGCGGTTTGTTTCTTTTTGCCACCGCCCTTTTCATTGTCCCGTATTTTCTCCTCATGGAGCCACGTTTTGATGAGGTTGGCGATATTGAGGGGTTCAGTTTGGGACATGAATGCCACGCGCTCCAGGATATCCCTCTGTTTTTGGACCTTTTGGGGAACTTTATCGTCCTCCAGCTCCAAGTTCAGCCCGGCGTACTTGGGTATGGGAGGATTCATGGCGGAAGCCAGATTCTTCACTAGGCCACGGAAGAACCAAATGCCGAAGAGGAGGATGAGCACCAGGAAGCCATACTTCTTTACGATCTCCATCCACTCCTTCTTCTCAAGGTTCTTCATCGCCTCCTGCTCCTCAAGGAGGAACTGGTTGTCGAACTGGACATTGGTGACGAACACTTCGTCCTTGCTGCCGGGTTTGAATCCCACCGCGTTCTTGACCAGGGCTGTGAATTTGTCCAGGTCCTCTTGGGCGCGGGGCACATATTCGCGGACGCCTTCCTTGCCCCCGGATTTGTAGGTGCCGTCGACGGCCACGGAGACGGTGATGCGCTTGCGCGTTCCCGGCGTGCTGATGATGTTGGCCATGGTCTTGTCGAATTCGTAATTGGTGATGGATCCTTCCTTCTGCTCCGTGGATCCCGCCTGGGGTATGCCCTTCAGGGAATTCTCGTCGCGTTGCTGGGAGCGGATGACCTTGGTGTTGGGATCGTAGGATTCCACCGTTTTCTGAACCTGATCGAAATCGAGTTCGGCGGAAATCTTGACCCGGGTCTTGTTGGGCCCGAGCAGGCCCTGGAAGATATCTTCGACTTTTCGTTCCAGATCCCGTTCGACCGAGCTCTGGAGGGACATATTGTGATCGGTTTGCTCGGCCAGGGAGTTGTCCGCAAAGCCCTTGGTGAGCATGTTTCCGTGGATGTCCAGAACCGAGACCTGGCGGGCGCGCAGGCCTTCCACCGAGCTGGCGACCAGGTGGGTGATGCCCTTGACCTGGCGCTCGTTGATCTCTTCGCCGGGGCGCATCTTGAGGATGACCGATGCCGTGGCCTCCTCCTTTTTTTCGGTGAACAGGGAAGGCTTGGGGATGGTCACGTGCACGCGGGCCTTGTCGACCTCATGCAGACTCTCGATGGTGCGGGAAAGCTCCCCTTCGAGGGCTCGGCGGTAGTTGAGGTTCTGTACGAAATCAGTCATGCCAAGGTGCAGCTTGTCGAAAATCTCGTATCCCTGACCGCCTGTCTGGGGCAGGCCCAGTCGCGCCATCTGCATCCGGGCTTCGTATAGCTGCTCCTTGGGGACGGTCACTTGGCGACCAGAATTCTCGAGTTTGTAATCGACCTTCATTTCCTTGAGGGCGTCCGTCACCTTGGCGGCGTCCACTGGCTCCAGGTTCACGAACAGGGTGGAATAGCCGGAGTCCGAACCACCGCCCCCGCTACCCCCTCCGGTAGCGGACCACGCGATCACGGTGATCATTCCCGCCATCACCACCGCCGACGTGGCGATCATGATGGCCTTCTGTGTGCCATTCAGCTTGTCCCAGATGGCTCGGAGTTGGATGATGAGCTGCTTAAGGTATTCGGACATTAAAACCTCTGCGTCGCGTTGGCGGTGCTGTTAAAAAGAGCTAAAGGATTTCAGGAATGATGCCGATGAACGAAATAGGAGGGGATCCCGGGGGGTTTGCAAAACGAAAATTGAAAAATGCAAATCGGAAAGTACGGGAAAAAAGCTCCGTGATTTCCATATTTTTGTTTTGATTTGCATTCATTTCCAATTTCAATTTGAAATTTTCAATCTCACAAACTCCAGAAACCGTTGACGTAGAAATCTCCGCCACGTCCCGCCTTAGCCACGCATCTTCATGATTTCCTGATACGCTTCCATCGTCTTATTGCGGATTTCCAGGAGCAGGTTAAACGCCACCTTGGCTTCGCCGACTGCCAACATCACCTGATGCACGTCCTTAACCTCCCCCGAGACCATCTTCTGGATGGACTCGTCCGCTTTCAACTGCATTTCATTGACGTCCTTGAGGAAGCCGTTGAACATGTCGTTGAACTTGGGTCCGCCTTCCTTCGGCTTTATCGAGGGCTGGCTCGAAGGCGAGATCTCGATTTCCTTGGGTGGACCGATATTGAATATGGGGTTCAAATCTGCCATATCTTCTCCTAGGCCATGAAATCAATGTGCCGCCCAAGCGTCGGCTTGGGGTTCTGCTTCTGCAGGCTGCCGGATCGGCCGTATCCAGCGGGTCCGGCGGGTCCGAGCAATGCGGCCGAAGCCGCGTTTCCGGGAAAGGCCGACACGACCTGGCCGGGCGGGATGCGCTCCGCCGTAGGCCTGGCCGCGATGCCGGTCCCAAATTCCAACTGTTTGCGCTTGATCAAGTCCGCGAGGTTGGTCTGGCCGTCCGCTTCTTCGAGCTTCTTCTTGGCCAAATCCCGGATCGCCTGGAAGCGTTCTAGGGCCCCGGCGCCGCCGCCTATGCCGTTCAGGGCCATAGGTCGGTTCCCGCGGGTCGCGCAATCTCATGCATCATCAGATCTCCAAGGCCTTCATGAGCATGGCCTTGGTCGAGTTCATGGCGGTCACGCTCGCTTCGTAGGAGCGGGTCGCCGTAATCATGTCCGTCATCTCCTGCACAACGTTGATGTTGGGCATGGCGACGTATCCCTGCGTATCGGCGTCGGGATGGTTAGGGTCGTACACCAGCTTTGCCGGAGTCTGATCCTGTTCGATGGAGGCGACCTCCACTCCACTGCCCACGTTTTCCTTGCCCATTGGCAGTCCCGGGGATGGAATGGGGATATGCGTATCCTTGGTGGTGAAGCCCTTCATCTTCTCGGGGCCGAAGACGAAACGCTTTTCCGGATCGGCCGGATTCTCACGCAGCACCACGAACTGGCGCTTATAGGGCCCGCCGTCCTTAGTCCGGGTGGTCTCCGAATTGGCCAGATTGCTGGCGATGACGTTCTGCCGCATCCGCTGGGCCCTGAGTCCACTGGCGCTGATCGACAATCCCGAAAACATTCCAATCATACCCATACTTTTCTCCTACCCGCCTACGCGCTTACGCGCCGGTTCCCGAAATCGCGTTGGTGATGTCGCTTTTTCGATCCTGGATGAACTTGACCCCGAACATGAAAGCCAACTGGTTTTCCGCGAGCTTGGCAGCTTCCATATCCACGTCCACATTATTTATTTCGCCCGGCAGCACGGGATCCTTCGATCGATATGCCACCGCGTCCACCTGATCGAGTCCCGGACGTCCGAGATTCATCTGGTTGGGCTTGTCCGCAGAACCCGCAAGGCGGTTCGCATTAAGCGCTGCCTTCAGGTTGTCCTCAAAAGCCACGTCGATCCTCTGGTAACCCGGCGTGGTCAGATTCGCCAGGTTGTTGGCGATGGCCCGGGCGCGCAAGGTACAGGCATCCAGGCTTTTCTTTACCAGGGGGATGGATGTTCTGGAGAACACGGCTTCTTTGAGGAACATGCGAGGTTTTCCTTTCAATAGGGATATCAAAGCAACCGTTGTGCCATAGGAGGGAAGGAACTCCAGATGGCTATCGCGCCTTGAAAAAGGGATAAGTGCAGGGC
>JALYSE010000079.1 GCA_030854955.1 Fibrobacterota bacterium
GGTAATGATATCGCGGTCGCCCTCGTGGTTGAAGAAGTAGAAGAGACCTTCCTCCTCAAGCAGGCGCTGGACGAAGTCGAGGTCGGACTCGTTGTACTGGACCGTGAATTCACGCTTGGTGTAGCTCTGGCCCTTCATCTCGTATTCCGCATCGATCTTGAAATCCGTGTCCTTGATGAAGTAATCGGCCAAGACCGCCTCTACGATTTCCAGGACCGTCTTGTTCTGGAAGATGCGGCTCTGGAGCATGTAGGCGGCGATTTTGATGCGAGGTTCCAGGATAAACTCATAGGTGGAGTTCAGCATGACGGTTCCGTCGCTGTCCGGAATCTGGGTGAAGCTGGTGATGATCCCGTAATGTTTGACCTTGAAGTCGGCGCCGCCGACCATAAGCACGCCGGGCACGCCGATGCCTTCGTCGAACTTGACATCAAGATCGAACGCGACGGCGCGGATGGTGAAGGTATAGCATTCGGAAAGCGCCTCCCGACCGATGAAGTCGATCACCCGGAACGTGTTCAGGGGAAATCCGCCGACCTGTAGGGAAAAAATCGAAGTATCAGCTGAAGCCATAGAGCCCCTCAGGCATTAGACCGTGGTGGGTATCACAATGTACCGGAAAATCACTTGTGCCAAAAATAAAGCCAAAAACCGGACCCGGGGGTGTGATGGCGGTCACGGGCCGGTCGGCCCGCCGTTCTACCCGCCTGCCGAATCCGGAACCGTTTCGCCTGAACGGAATCCAGTAGCGGGGAACCCCCGGGCCGGAAACCGTTAGTGGGGCCAGGATTGGCTAACCCGCTTCTTCCGCCGCAGCCTTGGTGCGATCCATGACCAGGGTGTCCTCTCCGGTTTCACCGGATTCGGTAGCCTCTTCACTCCCCTCCACGGAGGATTCCGGCATCTGGAAGTCTCCCACGGAGAAGGTGCAGTTAAATCCGGTCTTCTCGTCCGAAGACAGGAACAGATGGGTGAAGACCTTGTCGTCGGCCATATGCATGAGCAACTGTTCCGAAATCTTAGGCATCAGCTTCTGATCGATGATGGTGTCGATATTGCGCGCGCCGCTTTGTGAGGTGGTGCACAGGAACACGATGTCCCGGACCACTTCGGGAGCCACGGCGAAGGCCAGCTTATGCCGTTCCATCAGGCGCTTGCCGAGCTTCATCAGCTTGAGGAACACGATGCGCTTCAGGACCTCCGAGTCCAAGGGCAGGAACGGGACCACCTTGCAACGGGCCAAGAGGGCCGGAGCGAAGTGGTCGGTCAATTCCTGTAGGATGCCCGCGCGGATATCGTCCAGGCTGTAGGCGTTTCCGTCGTTGGCCATGCGGGTGATGGTATCCAGGCCCAGATTGCTGGTCATGATAATGACGGTATTGCGGAAGTTGATGTCCCGGCCTTCGCCGTCCCGTAGCGAGCCTTTGTCGAACACCTGGTAGAACATGTTGAGCACGTCCTTGTGGGCCTTTTCCACTTCGTCCAGGATGACCACGGTATAGGGACGCTTGCGTACGCCTTCCGTGAGCACGCCGCCGTCGCCGTAGCCGACATAGCCGGCGCTGGCGCCCTTGAGCTGGGTGATGGACATGCTGTCCTGGTATTCCGACATGTTGATCGTGACCACGAACTTCTCGCCGCCGAACAGGACGTCCGAGATGGTCCGAGCCACTTCCGTCTTGCCCACGCCCGAGGGACCGGTGATGAGGAAGACGCCCATGGGCGCTTCCGGATTGCCGAGGCCGAGCTTGGCGCTGCGTAGGGTGGAGGCGATTTCCTGGACTCCCCCTTCCTGGCCGACCACCTTCTCGTTGATGGTCTTTTCCAGGTCGAGTAGGGCCTGGGCTTCATTCTTGAGCATGCTGCCGGCGGGAATGCCGGTCCATTCCGCGATGATCTGGGCGATGACTTCTCGGGAGACGTGGGCGTGCACCATGGGGGATTCGCCCTGGATGGCTTCCAGATCCTTCCACTTCAAATCCATCTCCGCGCGCAAGGCCGCTTCCTCCTCGGGAGTCAACGGGGCCGGTGCTTCCTTGGCCTTGGGATCCGGGGTCTTGGCGCCCTTGACATCCTTGGCATCGGGCTTGGTGGGAGGCGCCAGGCGATCCTGGATGGCGATGATTGCCTTGACCTTCTCGAGTTCGATCTTCCAACGAGCTTCCACCTCGGCAGCTTCGGCCGTGACCGAAACCAGGCTCTCGCGGCATTTGGGCAGGATTTCCCTGTCGAACAGCACTCCGGAGGATTCGTCCTTCTCCAGGGCGGTGATTTCGATCTTCAGGTTCTCGATGGCCTGATCCAGGTTGACCAGGACCGGGGGCTTGGCGGTGAGGCCCATTTTCACGCGGGCTGCGGCGGTGTCGAGCAGATCCACGGCCTTGTCCGGCAATTGCCGGCCGGCAATGTACTTGTGGGAGAGTTCGCAAGCGGCCTTGATCCCTTCATAGGTGATCTTAACGCCATGAAATTTCTCGTAATTGACGCGCAGTCCGCGCAACATGATGGCGGCGGTCTCCGGATCCGGTTCCTCGATCTTGACCATTTGGAAGCGGCGGGCCATGGCCGGATCCTTTTCGAAGTACTTGCGGAACTCGGTGAGGGTGGTGGCACCCATGATCTTGAGTTCGCCGCGGGCCATTTCCGGCTTGAGCAGGTTGGCCGCGTCGTTCTGGCCGGCCTCGCCGCCCGCGCCGATGATGGTATGGGTCTCGTCGATAAAGAGGATGACCGGGGTGGCGGAAGCTTTCACTTCCTTGATGACGCCCTTGAGGCGGTTCTCGAATTCGCCTCGCACGCCCGCGCCGGCGGCCATCAGGCCCATGTCCAGTCCGCGGATTTCCACGTTCTTTAAAATGTCCGGCACCTGGCCCTGGGCGATGCGGAGGGCGAGGCCTTCGATCACGGCCGTCTTGCCCACGCCGGCTTCGCCCACCATGATGGGGTTGTTCTTGCGGCGGCGCGAAAGGATATCGATGACCATGCGGATTTCGTTGTCGCGGCCGAAGATGGGGTCGACCTTGCCCTTGCGGGCCATCTCGGTGAAGTTTACGGTGAAGCGTTGCAGGTTGGAGCCTTCGGCCGGAGCGCCATCCTCACCGCGCGCGCCTTCGGGGGCCTCTTCGGTCTCCTTGGAGTGGGCGGTGATTTCGGCGAACTTCGTCAAGAGGGTCTCGGTGTTGACCATGGCGAGTTGGTCGGAGAGCCCGCGTGAGATGGAACCGGACATTTTCTTAAGGGCCAATACGATACCCGCGGTGCGGATGCCGGCCTGCCCCAGGTTCAGGGAGGATTCGGCCCACGCCGCTTCCAGCAGGTTCATGAAGGTGGGGGAGAACACCGGACGCCCGGTGTTACCCATGCGCAACTCCTTCATCTCCTGTTGCAACGCGGTCTTGAAAAGACCTTCGTTGATTTTGAAGAAGGCGAGGATGTAAGAAAGATCACCCTTGCCTTCTTCCAGCGCCTGGGACAAAAGATGGCTGTGGGTGATTTCGTAATGGGAGCGGTTTACGGCTGAACCGACGGATCCCTCCAACAAGCTCTTGGTATACTTGTTCAGCTTTTCGAGGATGGCGCGGGGGGAATTGGAAATCATGGCGGTTCTCCCATGGGTTTTAAGGCAAAGTACGGCCCTAAAAGTTAAAAAAAGCCGGTTCTTATGCGAGCAACGGGCCCGGAAAACCCGGCGATTTTTTTAATTTTGGATTGGAAAGGGCCGTTACCAAACCGACATCCCAATGCGGGAATGTGTTACAAAGAACGGCACCCGACATGGCAAAACCGGGAAAGGGCCCAGCCCCCCTCAAATTCGGACGTTACAACGCCCTGACAAAGCTCGGCCAAGGCGCGATGGCCACCGTCTACCTGGCCGAGGACCCTTCCCTGAACCGCATGGTGGCCATCAAGGTCATCCACTCCCACCTGTCCTCCAACGCCAACCTGCTCGACCGGTTCACGGTGGAAGCCAAGACGGCGGCCAGCCTCCGCAATCCCAATATCGTGGAAATCTTTGATTATGGCCTGGAGGAAGGTGCCCAGTACCTGGTCATGGAATATATCGACGGCCCCAATCTGCAGTTCGTCCTGAACCTGCTCGGCGGCCATCCCATGACTCCGGAAGTCACCGCCGCCATCATCTGCCAAGCTGCGGACGGCTTGATCACGGCGGAAAAGTTCGGCGTAGTGCATCGGGACATCAAGCCCGAGAATATGATGTTCAAATCCGAAGGTGTCCTCAAGATCGCGGATTTCGGCATCGCCCATATCAGCGAGCAGAACCTGACCCAGACGGGCAGCATCCTCGGATCCCCCAATTTCATGTCCCCGGAGCAGATCGACGGCAAAAAGCCGAGCCATCTCACCGATATGTTCTCCCTGGGGGCCGTGTTCTACTATTGCCTCACGGGCCGCAAACCCTTCTCGGGATCCAACATTCCTATGATAATGCGGCATATCTGCGACCTGCCCCATGCCCCCGTGAGTTCCATCGTCCCGGATGCGGACCCCTACCTGGAAAACCTGGTGGACACCCTCCTGCAAAAGGCCCCAGAAGATCGGGGTAAGGGAGCCCGCTGGTTGTCCCTGCAATTGCGCAGCTACCTGAACCAGAAGGGTCTGCTGGACTTGACCGACATCACCAAGGCGCTGTTGGAAACCACCGGAAACATGGGCAACCAGACCGTGGTGGATTTAACGCCAGCGTCACCTCCCGAGGAAGCGCGCAAGGCCCCACTAAAGCCTGGGATGAAGATGGAGAAGGCCAAAGCCGTGACCTCCAAGGCGGGATCGGGAAAGCCCGGAACCGGGATCCGCCCCGGCACGGGTTCCGACCCGAGGAGTTCGGGAGTGCGCCCCGGGACGGGAATCAGGCCCGGCACGGGTTCCGACCCGAGGAGTTCGGGAGTGCGCTCAGGCACGGGCATCCGTCCCGGAACCTGGCAGGCGGGACCGAACCAAGGGAACGATTCTGATTTTAACGGGAACGGCACGGGCTCCGGTGGCGGCAATAAGCACCTGTTCATGTGGATAGGGGCCGGGCTGCTCGCCATAACCCTCCTCACCGTGGCTGTGGTGCTGGTGCTGGGAAGCGGGAGCGGCGGTTCCAATGCTGCCAAGAACGCTGCGGCCAAGTCACCAAAGGCCATGAGCGTGGAAAAGGTGTCCCTTCAGCCCGGTTCCATGGAATTGCAAGCCGGCCAGAAGCGCAGGTTCATCGTGGAGATCGAGCCGCATGAGGCTCCGGCCAACGTGCGCTGGGAAAGCGATGATGCTTCCGTCGCCAATGTTCAAGAAGGGGAGGTTTGGGCCCAGAGGCCCGGCCAGACCACCATCCGGGCCATCTCCATGCAGGATGCGACCAAGCAAGGGTCCGCCGAGGTCATTGTGTCCGGCGCGGTCGTCGCGGATGCCGACTACTTGGAAAAGCCCGTCGACAGGCCGATTGTCAAGCCGGTCAAGGAGCCGGCCCCCATTGTCAAACCCAGTCCTGTCAACCAGGCCAAGACCCCTCCTACGGAAGGGGAGGATGGCAAGGTGTCGAAGAATCTCGTCACGGACAAACCGGCGGAAAAGCCCGCTCCGGTTAAGGCCTTCCTCACCATCAGCTCCGCTCCGCCTTTTGCCGAGGTTATCGTGGACGGGAGGTTCATGGGGACCACCCCGGTCAAGGACAAGGAGCTAAACCCCGGAAGACATAAGCTGCAGATTACCCACCGGAATTTCCCTCCGGTGGACACGGTGATCAATCTGGGCCCGGGCGAAAAAAAGATCCACTTCCGCCTCTTCCGTTAATAGCACATTCCCAAAAATCATGATCCAGGGGGTTTCCGGCTCCCACCTAGTGTTGGGGACTTGAGCCCTGCTTTAAATTCCGTAGCCTCCGCCGCTTAGGTAGTCGCGCCCCCACTCTTGACTCCTGTTTTCCAGCCGGAAATAAAACGGCCCCTCCGGCCATGGGCCGAAGGGGCGCGTTTCAAGAGATTGAAGCGGTAACGTGTCGGTTACTTCTTCTTGCCTTTGCCTTTGCCTTTTTTCGCCGGAGCGGCCTTGGCTTTGGCCTTGGGGGCCTTCTTGGCGGCGGCCTTCGCAGGCTTGGCCTTGGCGGACGCAGCCTTTTTCGACTTGCCCTTGGCAGGGGCGGCTTTTTTGGGAGTGGCCCTGCCCTTGGCGGACACGGCCTTGGCTTTGGTGCCGCCCTTGGCGGATGCGGCTTTTTTGGTCCCGGCCTTAGCAGGCTTGGCCTTGGCGGACGTCTTTTTGGCGGGCTTGTCTGCCGCTTTTTTGGTCGCGGCAGGCGCTTTCTTGGTGGGCTGGGCCGGGGCCTTCACAGACTTGGCCTTTGCCTTGGGAGCCGACTTCTTAGTCGCCCGCTTCTTCGTGGAAGCGGCTGCGGCGGTCGTCACCGAAAGCGAGTCGCTCGAGGAATCGGAGTTCTGGGCGTCATCGTCCAGATCCCAAAGATCATCCTCGTCCTTTTCGGAACCGGGCTTGGACGCGGTTGCTGCCGCGCCTTCGCCCTCAAGCTCATCGTCTTCGATGTTCTCGGCGGGCACGGTTTTGGAGTTGGGGTATTTGTCGTCTTGCGTATCGTCCATTTGGGCGCTCATCACGTGGGTCTCCTTGGTTGGAAGATTCGAAGCAGAAGTTTTCAGAATATAATCAGATTTTCCACTAATAGGGAATGATTTCGCCTGGAGCCCCGGATTTCAAGGGCTTTAATCGGATCATGACTTCGAGATGAGCTCCGCCTTGATGGATCCGACGGGAATCTTGCTCTGCATCTTCACGGGAGTGTGCGATTCGTCATCGGTCACCCAAATGATCAACTTGCCTTTGGCTTTGAAGAGCCCGTCCCCTTTGAGGACCGGTTCCACTACCAAGGTCCGGAACTCTCCCGCAGGGACCTTGATGGTTTCCCGGCCATGGCACAGGACCTTTAGGTTGTACTTCTTTTTCCCCGAAACGGCAGCCAAATCAAGGGTATCCCCCGGCCGGATTTTCTGGGTGCGGATGAAATAGAAAGCGGACAGGACATCGTGGGTGAAAGGCTCAATCGACATGGTGGTGTCCAGGGTCGTAAGAGTATGGTGGGCTTGATCATAGCGGGCCGAAATGTTCGCATGATAGGAGCCTTCATGAAGCCGTTTGTCGAACCGTAAAGGATAGATACCACGCGAATCGATGATGGAGGTGACCGTATCCCGGACGGGGTAGATGCTCTGGAAGAATTTGTTGCACCAAGCCAGGGATTGGATCTTCCATTCCGTGGGTTGGTCGGTGAGAAGCAGCTCCAAGGTCGCCCGACCGGCATGGACCCAGCGGAAGCTCCATCCCCCCCAAATCACATCGAAGACCAGCTTTTCCGGCACTTTAAAGGCTTTTTGACCCAGATTCCGCAAGGGTGGGGGCAAGGTGTCAACTTTTGCCTGGAGTGGGTCGGTAGCCGGGACAGGTTTGGAGGCGGGAGGGACCGGTTTCGCAGATGTTCCGGTCGACTTGCCGGTTGTAGTGGTTTTCGCCGCCGAAGCAGGAGCTTTAATGGGTAGGGGAGCCGGGTTTGTAACCGGTTCGGATTTCGCGAACGTGGGCTGAGACCTTACTATGACGGCCGGTCCAAGGGACAACGCCAGGACCAAGGCGCTGGCGGAAAACCGGGAGATGGGGAGACGCATTCCAGTTAATTTACCAATCTTGCGAGACCTTTTTTTGCGATATCGGTGCGAAATTGGGCTCCCGAAAACCCTACCTTGTAGACACCCGCATAAGCGGCTTCGATGGCATCCTGGAGAGTGCGGCCTTGTCCGACCAATCCCAAGACCCGGCCGCCGGCGGTAACCAGCTTTCCCTGCAGGCGTTTGGTCCCGGCATGGATGACATGGGAATGGGGAAGCCCGTTTACCTGTTCCAGCCCTGAAATGGGAATGCCGGTTTCATAAGGTCCCGGGTATCCTTTGGAGGCCATGACCACTACCGCGGCCCATTCCTTGGGCGGTCCGACCTTCAATTTATCCAGACGGCCTTCGAGTGACGCCAAAATCAATTCAAGCAAATCCTCCTGCAGGATGGGCAGGACCACTTGGGTTTCCGGATCCCCGAAGCGACAATTGTATTCCACTACCTTGGGTCCTTTGGCCGTCATCATCAATCCGACGTAGAGAATTCCCTTGTAGGGCGTCCCCTCCCGGCGCATGCCTTCCAGGGTGGGTCCTATGATGGTGCGTGAGGCCTCCTCAAGCAATTCCTGTGTCATCAGGGGAGCGGGGGAGTAGGCTCCCATGCCGCCGGTATTGGGACCCGTGTCCCCGTCTCCGATGCGCTTGTGGTCCTGGGCGGTGGGAAGGAGCACGAAGGATTCCCCATCGGTCAGGGCGAACACGGAAGCCTCTTCGCCTTCCATGAACTCTTCCATCACCACTTCCGAGCCGGCCAGGCCGAATACGGCCTTGGGGCCAAGCATGGACTGCAAAGCGCTTTCCGCCTCCTGCATGGTCATGCAGACGACGGCCCCCTTGCCGCCCGCCAATCCGCTCGCCTTGATGACGATGGGGGCTCCGACTTCCCGCAGATGGGTACGGGCCGGTTCCAGCGCCCGGAAGGTCCGGTACATGGCGGTGGGAATCCCATGACGTCCCATGAAGTCCTTGGCGAAAGCCTTGCTTCCTTCCAAGGCGGCTGCGGCGCGGGAAGGTCCGAAAATGCGGAGTCCGTTGGCTTCGAAAAGATCCACCAATCCACCCACCAGGGGTTGTTCCGGCCCGACAATGGTCAGGTCCACCTTTTGGACCTGGGCCAAGGTCAAGAGGCTGCGGAAATCGTCCGGGGCAACCGCAAAGCAGAAACCCAGATCTTCCATCCCGGGATTGCCAGGGGCGAAGATAAGGGTCGGCTTTTTAGAGGAGCCAGCGAGTTTGTGGCCGATTGCGTGTTCGCGGCCGCCGTTTCCGATGATCAGTACTTTCATAGGGGTTCCAATTTAGTAATCCTCCTTCGTTGGAGGTGGGTCTCACCGCTCTGGTGCGCGCGCCCGGCAGGAGCGCACCCAAACCCAAAGTCAACCCGCTAGTTCAGGAACCACGGGATGCGGATGATGTCCTGGAAGGTGACAAACAAGAAGAGCAATAGGAAGAAGCTGAAGCCGACGCGGTTGATAATGCCCTGAGTGTTGATGCTGAGGGGCTTACGGCGGATGGCTTCAAGGAGGAGGAACATGACCACGCCGCCATCGGTGATGGCGAGAGGCAGAATGTTCAGTATGGCCAGGTTGGTGTTGAGCAAGGCCATGAACTCCAGGAACTTCTGAAGGCTCTGGCGCAGGCTGCCGGCAATCATCTGCACGATGCCGATGGGGCCGGAAAGGGCTTTCAGCTTGATTTTTCCGGTGATGATGCCGCTGAGGGTGCGGAGGACCATGGTGCCGGATTCATAGTTCTTGGCGAGACTTTTTTGGAAGGCTTCGCCGACTCCGCGCTTGACCAGAACGGTGGGGACAACCAAGCCAGGGTAGATGCCGACGATGAAGCGTTTGCTGGATTCGTCCAGGATGGGCGTGACCAGGACGTCTTTCTTCTCCTCTCCGCGGATGATGGCGATGGTGATGGGCTGGCCTTTGGAACCGTTCACCATATCGATGAGGGCGGTGGCGGAGGGGATGCGGATGCTGTCCACGGAAATGATCTTGTCGCCTTCCTTGAGGCCAGCGCCCGCAGCCGGTTTGCCGAGGATGACCTTGGCGATTACCACTTCGGCTTCGCCGGTGATGCCGGAAAAGGCAATGCCGAACTTTTGGTTGATTTCAGACGTCAAGCTGAGGGTCGTGTCCTTGCCGTCGCGGCGGATTTTCAGGGGGACGGCATGGCCGCCTTCCATGGCCACGTCCTGCATGAACTGTTCCCAACCGAGCTGGGTTTTACCGTTCAGCTCGATGATTTCATCGCCTGGGCGCACTCCCGCAGCCAATCCCGCCGAGGCGTCTTCCACTTCGCCCACTACCATGGAAACCTTAGGTTCCTGGACGCCGGACAGGTAGAGGCCGAACAGGATGAGGAACGCGAAAATCAGGTTGGCCAAGGGGCCTGCGACGGCGATGGCGAGACGAGCGGGGATGGACTTGTTGCGGAACTCGTCCGTATTCCCATAGCCGCCGTCCTCGGGGCTTTCGCCGGCCATGGCCACGTAGCCGCCGAAGGGGATGGCGGACAGGGCGTATTCGGTATCGCCGCGCTTGAACTTGATCAGCTTTTTGCCGAAGCCTATGGAGAAGGTGTGCACTTTGACGCCCACCCACTTGGCCACGGCGAAATGGCCGAGCTCATGGATGAACACCATGAAACTAAGGCCGATGAGGCCGACGGGAACCTGATAAAGAAGCGACCAGTAACCGGTGAGATTCATGGAAAAGATCCTTTCGGGAAGGGGCCCGGCCCTACCGTTTGTCCGCTTTGGCGGTCGATTGTTTTTGGAGCCCGGCGGAGGAATCCCCGGCTCTGGCCGGGTCCGAAATGATGCGGGTGGCGGCTTCGCGCGCCCATTGGTCCGCATCGATCACGTCTTCCAAAGTGGGATGTTGTTTGATGTCCGCCAGGTCCAGCACCGATGCGAGGACGCGGGGAATGTCGGAGAACCCGAGGGATCCCGTTTCGCCCGCAGGACGGTTTTCCAGGAAGCGGGCGACGGCGGCTTCGTTTGCGGCGTTCAGGATGGCCGGCGCGGTGCCGCCCAGGTTGCCGGCGCGATAGGCCAGGCCCAGGCACGGGAACTTTTCGAAATCGGGCGGGAAGAATTCCAGCTTGGCAATCTTGGCCATGTCCAGGCGATCTACGTTCAGGGACCAACGCTCGGGATAGGTCAGGGCATATTGGATGGGGAGCTGCATGTCCGGACATCCCAGCTGCGCCATCAGGGAGCCGTCGCGGAATTGCACAAAGGAATGGATGATGGAGGTGGGATGGATGACGACCTTGATGTCCGCGAACGCCACGCCGAAAAGGTAGTGGGCCTCGATGACTTCCAGGCCCTTGTTCATCAAGGTGGCGGAGTCGATGGTAATCTTCTCGCCCATCACCCAAGTGGGATGCTTGAGGGCGTCGGATTTGCGGATGGAACCGAAATCGGCGATGGGGCGCTCCCGGAAAGGGCCGCCGGATGCGGTCAATTCGATGCGCTCCACCTCCGAGACGGGACGCCCGGCTAGGCATTGGAAAATCGCGGAATGTTCGGAATCGATGGGGATGAGGCGGCTGGCCGGGTTCTTACGCAAAGCCTCGTTTATGATTTCCCCGGCCATCACCATGGTTTCCTTGTTCGCCAATCCCACGTGCTTGCCGTGGGCGATGGCTTCCAGGGTGGGACGGCAACCGATGGCACCGACCAGTCCGTTCAGGACAAAGTCCACCTCGCTCAAGGAGACCAGTTCCAAGAGGCCGTCCATGCCTTCCAGTACCTTGGCTTTGGTATGCTTACGCATTTCGGCCGCAGCGGCGGAGTCCCATAAGCAGACCTTTTCGACCTTGAACTCTTCGATGATGGGCAGGAGCTTGTCCCATTGGCGGCCGGCGGCCACACCCACCAGCCGGAAACGTTCCGGGTGTTGGCGGAAGACCTTGAGGGAAGCCAATCCTATCGAGCCGGTGGCGCCCAGCAAGGCAATGTTTTTCTTATCCATCCGAGTGAAATATAAAAAATGCCGTTGGCGGTTTTGAGCGATTTTGCCCGAATCGGAATCCTGTTTGTGAATCCCCCCAGATAATACCTCATTTGCAGGGTAAAGGACACTTTTTGGCGCGGACTACCTCGAAAACGCGACTTTGGATAGTAGCTGTGCCGAACAAGACTGACAATCAGGAATTGCAGCTAACCTGACCCAGAAGTTGCTCCTAAACGTCACCACGGCCTCATGAAAGGATGGTGCCTCCGTTTGCACCTTCGCGCCTCAATGTTTGTCGGATTTCATCCATCCGGCCGTTCCCAATCCCGAGAGCGTAACCGAGGTCGCGCCAAAACCGATAGATGCCCAGGGCGCAGGCCCGTTGCGGGGCAGGCGTCCGATCGCTGACTACGGCAAGCAGGGAGGGATATACCATGGCCGTGCCTATCCCGAGTAAGACACTTCCCACCATGCAAATGGAAAACCGGTTTCCCCAAACCGTGATCCAAATGCCCAAGGCTTGCATGACCATTCCCCGGGATCCCGAATAGCCACCCGAATACCAGAATATGCTTGCGTCCAATCGATCGGCCAGTGCGCCCGTTACCAGGTTCATGACCGCCTTGACTAAGCCGAAGCTGATGATGAAACTCACCACGGCCGTGTTCAAGAGCAGGTGAAATTCGAGGGTGCCGATCAGGGGAACCACGGTTCTCGCGGGGCATTGGCCTTAAGGCCAAGCGCCAAGGGAAGCTTTTCCTGTGGGGGAATGGGATTAGGCTCGGGCACAACGATTTGGTCCAGCTTCCAGGGAGGCCCAATTCCCTTCCGGAAGGATGCCGGTTCGGTTGGCTTCGATGATCGGAAGGAAATTGGGTGGAGGGACATTGCCACCTGTGAAGACCAAGGAAAGGAATTCCGGTTTGGAAGCGTGCAGATCTTTGTTGGTTTTACTGACATCGTCTAAGCTGGCGGCAATGGCCGTCGAACACGGCTTTGATCCGTGGTCCGTCCTCCGAGATCACGAAATAAGATAAGCAACCCTTACCGGCACGCCGGACCTGTATCACTCTCGACTTGGGAGTCTTCATGTGAATTTCCCTGGTCAACCCCGGCCTCAGTTTCGAAGTCAGGGATGGAGTCGTCATTTCGTCCGGCAAGGCGGGAACTGTCCATCCACGGGATGCTATAATCGGTCCCGGAGGTCCTCTCGGGAAACTCGATGCCTTACGAATACGTAGCTAACAGGATGAGCATGGGCGGATCGGCTCGGGCTGGCTGCCGGCGCTGGAGCGATTCTGCAAGCCCATGCTGGTGGAGGCCGACAAGGTGATCAAATGACCGCCCGCCCGATCGCCAGAAGAAGCATCCAGAAAAAGCTGATAGTCAGTTCCGTGCTCGTCTTGGCCACGGCCCTGGCCGGGTTCCTGGCTGCGGCCACCTGGATCAACGCCTCCCTGGCTTCGCGCCAGAGGGAGGACGCCTTCGCATCGATTCACAAAAGCCTGATCGACAAGGGGAGCATTCTGGTCTCCAACAACAGCCAGGCCTTGCGGGAAATGGTGGCGGATAACGGTTTCCTGGCCGTGGCCAACCTGGTCGCCTCCACCGTGCGGGATGACGAGGACGTGGTCTACGGAGTGTACATGGACAACAGGCGCCAGCCCTGGGTGCTCGCCGATTCCGCGAATCAGGAAGGGACCATTGCCGCTCCGGGCACCCTGGACGACACTGCCAGTATGTGGGCATCCGGCGTGCTCGGAGTGGCTCATAGGCGTCTGCTGGCGGGCGGATCCGAAGTAATCGAATTCGTGGCTCCCGTCCGCGTGGAAGCCAAGATCGTGGGTGTGGTGCGTTATGGCCTGGCTACCTCCCGCATGTCGAGGGCGCTGGCGGAGGCGTCCCGGGCCAGCAAGCGAGCTTTGACCAGCACCATCGGGGCCTTGGTGCTCACCGGAGGTCTAGCCGCCCTGTTCGCCTTCTTCGCCGCCAGGCGGCAGGCCATGCGGATTACCAGCGACTATGAGATCGGCTTGCTGGCCGCGGATTTCGATTCCATGCGCCGCATGGTGAAGGAATACACGGGGCGGCTAGAGGACATGGTCGCCGAGAAAATCCAGGAGATCAAGGATATCCTGGACAATATCGAGCCTGGCCATTTCACGATTTCCATGGACGGGAAGATCAATCCCGACTATGCGCTTTCCACCAACATGATCCTGGACGTCGAGGACGTGGCCCGCAGTTCCTTGGCGGAAATGTTCCGGCTGGATACGGCACAGACCGCCGACTGGATGGATTGGCTGGAAATGGTGGCCAAGCGTCACGGCACTTTGCGATGGGAAAAGCTCGTGCGACTCTGTCCCGTCAGGGAGCTCCGCCTGCCCGAAGGCGTGGCCGGGGAACGGATCATCCTGGTGGGATACCAAAAGGTATTCGACCGGCAAAAAAAGCTGCACAAGTTGATGGTCTTGGTGCAGGACGTGACCGATGCGCGACGCGTGGAAAGGATGATCAAGGACGAAAAGGATCGGCACGACAACGAGGTGAAGGCCATCCTCGGCATCGTCCGGTATCCTGCCTTCATCCCGGATTTCATCGCGGACGTGGAAATACGCTTACGCAACGTGGGCGGAGACGTCCACCGCGCCCCGTCGGCCGTTGAACCGGCACGCGGTCAGCTCATGGCTTCGATATCCAGGGAATTGCACACCCTGAAAGGCACGGCCGCGACCTATGGTTTCGAGAGCCTGTCGCGCCTGGCGCGGGAGGCCGAAGCGGCCCTGGAGGAATTGCGTCGGCCGGGTCATCCGCCTGTTTCGGATGAGTGGGCCGGGATGGCGCGTTACCTGGAACGGATGGAAAAAAGCCTTGAGGAGATCCGCGCCCTGGTCAAGAGTCTCAGCGATGCCGGCACGGAAGCGATCGTGGCGGTACCCGATGCGCGCATCCGCGAGCTCAAGATCCTGAGCGCATCACTTGACGGCGGGGGGCAGGACACACCCGAAGAGCTGCTGCGACTGCTGCGCGCTTGCCGCTCCATCGATCACGTGCGCTTGGACAAGCTGGCCGACAAGTACCGCATTATGTTGCAACGGGTGGGTGAACGGTTAGGAAAGCGCTTGGATTTCCGGACAGCGCCGGAGGGGTTGGAGATTTCCCCTTCTGTGTTTGCTGCTCTCGAACAGCCGCTGGTGCATTTGCTCCGCAATGCCGCCGATCATGGGATTGAAATGGAAGCCACCCGCCTCCTGCATGGGAAACCCGGGGCGGGTCATATCCAGCTACTGGTGATGCAGACCAGAGAAGGGTGGGAAATCACCGTCTCGGACGATGGCCACGGCATCGACACCGCGTCCCTGGCCCGCAAGGCCCTGGTCAAGGGTCTGGTGGAGGCGGAAGCCCTGGCGGCGATGGACGAGGACGATAGGCGCAACCTGATATTCCTTCCCGGCCTTTCGTCCCTGGACGTCTCGACGGAAATCTCGGGGATGGGAGTGGGCATGGACGCGGTGGCGGTATGGGCCCAATCGGCGGGCGGGGCGCTATCGGTCGCGTCGCAAGCCGGTCAAGGCACGCGCATCACCCTGAGGCTGCCCAAGAGCCTGGGCGGGAAAACCTAGCGGGATCCCATTACGGGGGGTTCAGGAGTCGGAGACTTCGGACAGGGAGGCCTTGAAGTCGCGTACGAACTGCTCGTCAGTGAAAAGCAAGGGCTTCGCCATGTTGGCCTTGGCGCCCAGCCTCCATGAAGGCGGTGAGCTGCTTGATGAGGGGACTCAGTCCGGACCCCCTTCAAGTTTCAGGTTTCCGCCCGATGACTTGGGAGCCGCCGAAGCATTACCTTCTAAGACGCGCATGGAAAATTGGATCATGATTTCCTTGCCGTTCGCCTCCACGCGGCCCACCAGACCCCAGTCCTTGCGATCCGTGAATGCACCTTCGCTGAAGAAGGGGGTGGACGGCCGCAGGTAGCCGAAATTGGCGATGAACTTATCGTCCGCCACGAAGGTTCCGGAAATGACGTTCGCTATTTCCCCAATGGCGTCCTTGCGGACCCGCGGGTCCATTTCGCCGGGAAATAATTGCTCAATGTCTTCCTCTACGATTCCCACCACCAGCTGGCCGTGGTACTTGATGCTGCCTGTGGGCAGGATGCAGTAGAGGGATGAACCGGTGGGCACGATGGATACCACTTCAAACGGGGCCTTAATCTTGACGTCCGCTTCCATAATGGTTCGAACCGCCCAAAGGACACATGATTCGAAAGCCGCCGCCATTTCGCGGAGTGGTCCCGAGATGGATTCAGGCGAGGTCATGGATTCTTCCGACCCCTTTGTAGCCGCAATGATTCATTATTTCAACATCATAAGGGTTGCGGGGATAAATGGGCAAGAGGAACTTGGGGGTTGAAGCAAGGCAGCACTCCGTCATCGCCTACTTGATCACGGCCAAGCTCAACTTTTCCAAGTTAAACCCAGAAATTGATACCTACAGGTATCTATTCATAGTGCGAAGGAACCAAAAAAGGAGACGCCTGTTGCAGGCATCTCCTTTTTTAGGATGAATGAGTGGTTAGAGGACCTTGCGGCCGCTGATGACCCTGAGGAGGATGGTCACGAGAGCGATCACAAGCAGGATATGGATGAAGCCGCCGATGGTATAGGACGTAACCATGCCGAGCAACCAAAGGACGAGGAGGACAATTGCGAGGGTATATAACATGTTGTGATTCCTTTTTTGAAAACAGCCGCGATTATTCGCGGCTGTCAGGTTAAGCGTGTCGAACCGGAAGGCCGATTAAGGGTTGTATTCCTTGAGCACTTCCTTGTTCAGGACCTGAAGTTCCGTGCGGCGGTTTAGCTTGCGGCCTTCGGCGGACTTATTGTCGGCCTTGGGGGAGGATTCCCCATATCCCTTAGCGGACAGGGTGAGGCCGGAAGCGACGCTGGACATATAGTTGGCAACCGATTGCGAACGGCCCTGGCTCAGGGACTGGTTGCTGGCATCGCTGCCCACGTCATCGGTATGGCCCGAGACTTCGATGTTAAGCTTGGGGTACTTGGTCAACATCTTGGCGATGATGTTCAGGTAAGGCTTGGAGTTGATGGAGATGTCGGTCTTGCCGGTCTCGAAGTAGACAGCATCCATGAGCAGGAGGCCCGTGGAGAGCAATTGCTTTTCGGCTTCCGAACGCTTGGATTTTTCATTGGCGAGGTTCTTCTGGGATTCGGCGAGGGCGAGGGAATCCTGGCGGGACTTTGCGGCCATCGCCAGCGAATCGTTACGGGCCTTTTCGGCCATGGCGGCGGAATCACCGCTGTTTTTGGAGGACATGGCGGCTGCGGCGGAATCGGCCGAGTTCTTCTGGCTGATAAGGTCCAATGAATCCTGCCTGGCCTGTTCACTCAATGATCGGTTCTTGTTCATCAAACCGGCTTTTTCGCGGGCTTCGCGCTGGGCCTTGGCCTTGGCTGCGGCTCTCGCTCCGTATTCGGTGTCGATGGTGAACGCCATGCCGGCGAACAAGCGGTAGGGTTCCAGTGCGCGGGTGCGGGTCGCATCATCGCGGGTTCCGGAAAGGGCGATGTCGCCGCCGATGCTGAGGTTGATGTCGTAGGCCGAGCGGAATTGCAGGGAAGGGGTCATCCAAAGGGGATCCATTCCGAATTCAATTGCATCGATGGGGGAGCGGGAGTGGAGTTCCGCGCCGAGGACGGCGGCGAAAATGTTGACCTGGGCCCCGAGGCCCAAGAGCAGGAGTCCGTCCGTGCCGGATTCGGTCGAGGTGACCACGCCTTCGTTCACGTGAAGCTTGAAACCGACGTCTTCGCTTCCGAAAACCAGGGTCTGGACGAGCTTGCCCATGAAATCCAGGCCCGACCTGGTTTCGAAGTAGCTATAGCCATCGGCAAAGTTGCTGTCGATGGGGTTGTCGCCCAGGCCCTGATACAGGCCGACCTGTGCCGCCATGCGTAC
>JALYSE010000080.1 GCA_030854955.1 Fibrobacterota bacterium
GCAACCACTTGGCCGACCCAAGAAAAGGGAGGAGCGAAGCGACGAACCGGTAGACTTATAATGCGAGGAAGCGTTGAGTTTGCAAAGCAAACTCAGAAGCAACCACTTGGCCGACCCAAGAAAAGGGAGGAGCGAAGCGACGAACCGGTAGACTTATAATGCGAGGAAGCGTTGAGTTTGCAAAGCAAACTCAGAAGCAACGAGCCACTCGGACATGGCCCCCCGCCCCGAAAGGGTACCCGCGCAGGGGGGCCATGCTCCGTAGAACCAAGTCCGTCGCCCGAACATCGTAGCCTCCGTACCCACACCGTGGTACAACCCGTCCAGCTGGGACAAATCGTGAGCCGTTGATAGGGGAATGGCCAGCCAGGATCATGAGAGCCGCCCTGGATGAAGGGGAGCTTCAGGTCCCGGCATTAAGGTTCGGAATCCGGATTATGTGAAACCTGGAAGCCGCTTTACGCGATGCCGTATTCTTTGATCTTATAAAGCAGCGAGCGGCGGCTGATGCCCAGGGATTCCGCGGTCTGGGTCTTGTTCCAGCGGTTCAACTCCAGAGCCTTCACGATCTCTTCGCGTTCTACGGCCTGCTTTTTTTCCTTGATGGCAAGGGCGGGCTTTAACGCCGTTCCGGGCTGGGCTGCGGCGCCCTCGAAAGAAAAAGCGAGTCCATCTCCCGAAGCAAGCACGACCGCACGTTCGATGGCGTTGGCCAATTCGCGGACATTTCCGGGCCAACCGTGGCATTGGAGGTCCGCTTCATTTTCCGCCGTCAGGGAATACTTGCAGCCGTATCGGTCGTTGTAATACGCGAGAAAGTTGCGGGCCATGATGATGATGTCCCCTTCTCGGTCACGCAGGGGCGGCAGGTCGATGGGGATGATGTTGAGTCGGTAGTAGAGATCCTCGCGGAAGCGTCCAGTCTTGATCTCCTCCTTGAGATTGCGGTTGGTGGCGGCGATCAGGCGGAAGTCCACCTTCTGCGTGCGCGTCGATCCCACCGGTTCCACCACACGCTCCTGGATGACACGTAAAAGCTTGACCTGCATCAACAGGGGCATTTCGCCGATTTCATCAAGGAAGATGGTTCCGCCATCGGCCAAGGTGAACTTTCCCGGCTTCGATGCGATGGCTCCGGTGAAGGCACCCTTTTCGTGGCCGAACAGTTCGCTTTCCAGTAGGTTCTCCGGAATGGCGCCGCAATTGACTGCGATGAAAGGCTTGTCTGCGCGGCGGCTGAGATTATGGATGGCTCTGGCCATCACTTCCTTGCCGGTGCCGCTCTCGCCGCAAACGAGCACGGTGGTATCGGCGGCGGCGGCCTTGCGCGCTTTTTCCAGGCACGCCGAGAACGCGGCGCTCTTGCCCAGGACCCCTTCCAGCACGCTGCGCGCGGGACCGGGAGCGACGGCGATGGGATGCGAGGAACCCCCACGCTCCCTCAGCAGGCGGCGGGCGATCTGGCGCACGGCTTCGTTCTCGAAAGGCTTGGTCAGGAAATCGGAGGCACCATAGCGGAGCGCCTTGACGGCCGTGTCCATGGTGCCATGGGCGGTGATCATCAGGAACTTGATCGCGGGCTGCTCGCCCTTCACCTTGTGCAGGAATTCCAGGCCGTTCATGCCCGGCATCTGCACGTCGCAGACCACCACGTCCAGGTTCTCCTCCCGGATCATCTCAAGGGCCTCTTCAGCCGATCCCGCGTCGTGGATCGAAAGGGCCAGGGGCTCCAGGGTGGCTTTCAGGATTTCACGGATGTGCTCCTCATCGTCTACTATGAGAAAGCGTCCCTTTACGGATTCTGATTGGGTCAAGCGGCGGTCTCTCCGGGTTTTCCGGGTTTCAGCGACAGCACGAATCGGGCTCCGGGCTGCTTCGGTTCAAAATATAAATCACCACCCATTTCCCGGGCGATTTTGCGCGAAATGGCCAAACCCAAGCCCGTTCCCTTTGAGGAGGTAGTGAAAAAGGGATCGAAGACCCGTTCCCGGTTCTCCTCGGGAATGCCCTCGCCATCGTCTTCCACCGCCACTTCGGCTATTTCCCCGTTTGCGCGCACGGTGATGTCCACGGCCCTGCCCGCTTCCTGGTAGCGGCGCGCGTTCTGGTAAAGGTTCAGCATGACCTGCCGCAACCCCTCTTGATCGGCATGCACCATGGCACTCTCCCGGTCCGAATGGAAGCGCACCTTACCATCGCCGGCTACGGAGGCCTGTTCCCGGGAGAAGTCCGAAATGGCCTGCACTAGGTTGAAATCGGACATGCTGACGCGGAAGGGCCGGGAGAATTGCAGGAACTGGTGCACCACGCCGTTGAGCCGAATTGAATCCTTGAGGATCATATCGATGAACTTGGCCGAACCCTTGCCCTCTTCCTTGAGGATCTGGGCCGCGCCGTAGATGCCTTCCAGGGGATTTTTGATCTCGTGGGCCACATTGGCGGCGATGGCCGCGCGTTCCTTGGCTTTGAGGGCAGCCTCCCCTTCGCGGACCCGGATGTTCACCAGTCGTTTTACGTTGTAGACCAGGTAGTAGGTGAGGAGGGTGAAAACGACCAGGTAGAGGAAATTGAACCAGATGTAACCGGCGCTGATCTTGGCGGTGGTGGCATGCTCCACTCCCGTCCCGAACTCGACGTCGTAAGTGAAGTAGAAATAGAGGCACAGGAACAGATAGGAAAGGGCGGCGGTCACCCCGGAATAGACGGCCAGATGCAGACGGTACCGCATGGCCGCAAGGCCCAGGCAGCAGAAGTAGTTGAGGAAGGTGGGCACCTTGAGGGCGTAGGCATACCCTGCCGTGAACTGGTAGGTGAAGATCATGGCCGTGATGACGCCCATATCCACCGTGGTGGACAGATATTTGAACCATTTCCGGTAGGGACGGCGCAGCAGATACCATTGATACCCGATGCACCAGACCAGCCAAAACCCGCCCAGGCCCAGGTTGGCGACGTTGGACCAGAATGGGTTTCCAAGAGCATGCCCGGCGGTAGCCATGACCCAGACTAGGACATAGACGGCGCGGATGACGTTGGCCGAACGCTCGGCCTTGGCCTCCACCTGGAACCAGATGTTTTGGCGACGTTCGACGGGATTCGGGCGCGTCAGGAAATGGACGCCGCGCAGGAACAGTTCTCTCAAGCCCGCGCCTCCCTGGACATCAGACGGCAATCATCAGGCCGCAATCCGGCTTGCCTCGTCCAGCTGAACGCTCACGAGCTTGGAGATACCCTTGATCTCCTGGGTCACGCCATAGAGCATGTCCGAGGCGGCCATGGTCCGCTTATTGTGGGTGACCACGATGAACTGGGTCTGGTGGGCAAAACGCCGCAGCAGATTGACGAAGCGCCCGATATTGGCGTCATCGAGAGGGCCGTCGACTTCGTCCATGATGCAATAGGGCGAAGGCCTTACCAGGTAAAGGGCGAAGAGGAGGGAGATGGCCGTCAGGGCCCTTTCGCCGCCGGAGAGGAGCGAAACGCCGCGCATCTTCTTGCCGGTGGGCCGCGCGTTGATTTCGATCTTGGCGTCAAGGGGGTCGACATTGTCTTCTAAGGCCAATTGGGCTTCGCCGCCTTCGAACAGGCTGGAAAAGACCTCCTGAAAATTCTTTTGCACCACGGTAAAGGTCGCCAGGAACTGTTCGCGCGCCACCTTGTCCAGTTTCTTGATGGCCTTCTCAAGGCCCAAGCGCGCCTTTTCCAGATCCGTGTACTGCCTGTTGACCTCGTCCAGTTTGGCCTTTTCGGCCTCGTAGTCATCCAGGGCGCCCGGGTTGATGTTTCCCAGATTCTTCAGCTTGTCCTTATAGGACGCGATCTCCTCCCCCGCCGTGGAGGCATCGTAGGAGATTTTCTCGAAAACCAGTTCTTCGGTACCGGTCTTGTAGGGGGCGGACAAATCGACCTCATGCAACTCGAACATGCGCTCCCGGATGTTTTTCATAGCCGCCCGCGCCTGTTCCATCTTCATGGAGGAATCGTGATGGCCCTGGGTCGCGGCGCGCAGGTCGTCGTTCAGGTTGCGGATCTGCACGCGCATTTCGTCCAGACGCCCGACCTTAGTGTCGTAGACGACTTTGGCATCGTCGCGCAGCTTTTCCTCGCCGGTCATCCGTTCGTGCAGGACCTGGATCTGCTCCGTCAAGGCCTCCATGCGCTCACGCAATTGGGCGGATAGGGCTTCCCATTCGGCCTTCTGGCCTGCATTCTTGGCCACCAGTTCGACCTGCTCCTTTTCGGAACGGTCCAGGTATTCCAGACGCAGCTTGAGTGCCTTGGCCTGCGACTCGTTCTGCGCCTTGTTCTTGTCGAGATCCCTTAGAGCCTCTTCGAATTTGGCGCGCGCGCCTTCCGCCTTGTGCACTTCCTCAAGCGCCTGATGGAACTGGTTTTCAAGAACCTTACGGCCCTCTTCGCCCTCTTCCAGGCGCCCGGCGAGATCCGCCTGGCTGCGCTCGCGCTCTTCAAGCTGTTCACGGACGGTTTCCAGCTTGATGCGCTTTTGGGACTTGTCTTTGTCCATGGACTCGAGGGAAGTGAAGAGGTAGTTCAGCTTGGACTTCTGTTCCTGCCACTTGCGTTCGGTCTGCTTCTGTTCCTGTCCCAGGTTGGACTGGCCCGCTTCCAAGGCCTTCCGTTCCGCATCCAAGGTCTGGATGCGCTCGGAGAGTTCCTTGACCTTGGCGGAAACCTCGACTAGGCGCGAGGCGGTCTGTTCCAACAGGTGCTTGCGCTGCAGGAGGCCGGTCTGCTGGTTCTTCTGGGCGCCACCGAGCACCAGGCCGGAGCTGTGCGCCATTTCGCCCGTGGGGGTTACTAGCCAGATATCCTGGCCGCCCAGCTTGGGCATAAGGTTCCAGGCCGCGTCCTGGCTTTCCACCAGGGCGTAATGACCCATGGCCAGTTCCAGCAAAGGGCGGAGGCCCGCATCGCTGCCCACCTTGTCGATGACCCAGCCTTGGAAACCGGCCTCGCCGGAGAGATCCGGTCGGACGCGAGCGAACTTCGAACCGCCTTCAGCGGCGAACAGTAATGCTTCGCCCTTTTCCGACTGCTTCAATTCCCGGAGCAAATCCAGTTCCGTGCCGCGGTCCTTGACCACCAGGGCCTGCAGATACCTTCCGAGGCATTTTTCCGCGACCACCACGGCGTCATCCGGAACCTGGACCGCGTCCGCGAGCAGGGATTGGATCCGATCCTTCGCCTTATCGAGCAGGTGCTTAACGCCCCCGTCCACGCCTTCCATGCTTTCCTGCAATCCCTTGAGCATCGAGTGGCGGGTTTCCAGGGCCACCTTCTCCGAAATACCGGCGCGCTCTTCGGCACGAAGGGTTTCCAATTCCTTGGCAATCTCGACCAGGCGCAAGGATCCCGCGCCGATGCGGCCGCCCAGGTCCGTGACCTGGATTTCCAGCTTGCGGACATCCTCCTCCAGGGTACGCTTTTCTTCCGAGAAGGTCAGGAAGCGTTCGGACACGTCCTGCAGGGCGGCGTCCAATTCCCCTTCGTCTTCCTTGAGGTGCTGCAGTTCGGTGTTGGCCGATCCCGCGCGGTTGCGGAGCACGGACAATTCTTCCAGGACCTGCACGCGCTCCTCAGCCATTTCATCCGCGCGGCGGCGCTTTCCGGCATAGGCCTGATGCAACCTCGTCTTTTCCTCGGCATGGCCTTCCGTGAGATTGGCCAATTGGACCTTTTCGATTTCCAGCCGCTCGATCTCCTCGAAGTCCGTGCGCTTTTCCAGGGAAATCTCCCCCATCCGGCGTCCCGCCTGATCGCTCTCGCCTTCCAGGCGCCGCATGGATTCCGTAAGATGCACCACCCGGTCCTTGGACCGGTCCAACTCATTTTCCAGCCGCACCACTTCGGCATTGGTCGCGGCAACCACCTGATTGAGCTTGCTCAGCTCCTGCTCCTCTTCCAGGATCAGCAACTTACCCTCTTCCAATTCCGTTTCCCGAGTGGTGATCAGGGTCTGCAGGCTGGATGCCTTCTGGGTATTTTTTTCGGTTTCGGTCTCGAAATACCTGAACTTCCCGTCCAATTCAACGAAGGAATCGTGGTTGTAACTCAGTTCCAGGGAGACATAGGCCTTCTTGATTTCGCGCCACTTCTCGGCCTTTTTGGCTTGGCGCTCGAACATGTTCACGTTCTGTTGGACGAACTTGAGGTTGTCCTCCACCCGGGCCAGGTCCAGGGCGGTGCGTTCCAATTGGCGCAGGGTTTCCTTGCGCTGCTGTTTGTACTTGCTGATGCCCGAAGCCTCTTCGAACATGACCCGGCGCTCCTCGGCCTTGTCGGAGAGGATACTGTCAATCATCTTGGCTTCGATGAGGGAGTAGGAGGCGGCACCCATTCCCGTATCGTAGAACAGGTTATGAATGTCCTTAAGGCGGCAGGGGGTGTTGTTGATCAGGTATTCGGTTTCGCCGTTGCGGTAGGCGCGGCGGGTGATCATGATCTGAGTGTATTCGGAGGGAAGGACGCCGGAATCGTTGTTGATGAGAAGGGAAACCTCGGCCATGTTCAGGGGCGGACGCTCCGCAGTTCCAGAGAAGATGACGTCCTCCATCTTGCCTGAACGCAACACCTTGGCTCGTTGTTCTCCGAGCACCCAGCGGATGGCGTCGATGATGTTGGATTTGCCACAGCCGTTGGGACCCACCACGGAGGTGATCCCTTCGCCGGGGAAGTTGACTTCCACCTTATTGGCAAACGACTTGAAACCGAAAATCCGCAACTTCGATAAGTACATGCAATTCCTTGGTTAAGCTCCTCGCTGATGAGTTTGCTTCGCATACTCAACGCTCGTCACTTTCAACAGACTTAAGCTCCTCGCTGATGAGTTTGCTTGCGAATAGCCCAACAGGGGCTATGAGCCACCCGCGAGACCTTTACAAATGCCAACTCAACGCTCGTCACTTTCAACAGATTAAAGGGGTCCCATTTGCCCGATAACACGAGAAAAAGATAGTCAACAGGACCCCGAAAACAGCATCTCCACACTGTTGGCAGCCATCCCAACCTAAATCTATTGATGCTAAAGGCTTAGGGCCGATTCGAACATTTTATCCACGGGCTATCCCCAAGCCCGGTGCCAAGTTGCCAACAATCTACAAACCGCTAGTTTCTCAATTACCCGTCCCCGACTACCCGGAAACGAGACGGTTCCCCCATTTCGAAATCCCCCGCTCCCTTCATTGTTCACGTTCCTGTTCAGCCCCTGTTCACCCTCTGTTCACCCCCTGTTCACCCCCTGTTCACATAAGGCAACGGTATTTGAAAATGCCTCAAGTCCGTAAACCGGAGGTTTCCATTACCTTCTACACATCGATATGAGCCTGCCCAACCTACTTCTGTATTCGGATTACCGCGTGTTTCTCAAGGAATACTACGAGACCCACAAATCGACCAATCCAAACTTCTCCTTCCGTTTCCTGTCCCAGAAGGCCGGCATCAACTCTTCCGCTTTCTACAAGTACATCATGGACGGCAAGCGGAACCTGACCAAAACCACCATCCTCAAGACCTGCCTGGCCCTGAAACTCAAGGACAAGGACGCGGAGTATTTCGAGAACCTGGTCTTCTTCAACCAGGCCAAGACCCTCAAGGAGAAGAACAGCTACTTCGTCAAACTCACCAAGCTGCGGGGCAACTACGACAAACGCAAGGTGAAAGAGGATCAATTCGCCTTTTACGGGGAATGGCATCATAGCGCTTTGCGGGAACTCTTGGAATGCCTGCGATTTACCGGGGACTTCGAATCCCTGGCGAAGAAGCTGACCCCGGCCATAACGGCCAAGCAAGCGGAAGAATCCCTGGCCCTACTCGCCCGGCTGGGCATGGCCAAAAAGGACGCCCAAGGCCGCTGGCGGCAATCGGATCCGGTGCTGACCACGGACGGTCAAGTGGACGCAAAAATAGTTGTCGAGTTTCAGCAGAAGATGCTCAGGCTCGCCATGGAAGCCTTCGAAAAGGCCAAGACCGAGGAACGGCTAATGGCTTCGACCACCTTCGGAATTTCCGAGGAGACCTTCGAACTGTTCAAGAAGAAGATCCGCGATCTGAAGGCCGAGTTGCTGGAATTAGCCCGCCTGGATCAGAATCCCTCCCGGGCCTATCAGCTTAATCTCAATCTGTTTCCACTATCCAAGGGTTCCATGGGAGGGCAACGATGAAAACCATGCCGCCGGGCCTCGCCCATATTTTTGCCTTATGCCTATCCCTGTCGACTGTTTCCTGCGTCCTGTTCCCGGACGACGACAAGACCGTCCAGGGCGGCGGTTCCGACACCGAGACCCTGACCGGATTGGTTTCCACGCCTACGGGACTGCCCTCCGCCCGAACCCTGGTAAAACTCTTCCCGGCCGACTACGATCCCAGCCGCCCGGATACCACCCGCATCCACCGCGCCATGACCGATGACTCCGGCCATTTCCGTTTCGAAAAACTGGAAAAGGCCAAGGCCTACAATGTGATTGCGGGCAACGCAGGGGAAAAATCCTGGGCCTTGGCCTCCGGACTTACCGCCGGACCGGAGCGAAAAACCCTGTCCCTCACCCTCGCCAAGGTGTTCCTGTTCTCACTCCACTCCGACGCCTATACCTTTCAGGATTCCGGCATCGCCTATTTCCCGGGAACCGACATTTTCACCCGTTGCAACAGCGTCACAGCCTCCGTTGTGGACTCCGTGCCCTTGGGTGCGCTCCGCTTCGTCGTGGAGAGCCGCGCCGGCTGGAAACATGAAACGACCGTGATTTCCGTAAAAGACACCACCGAAGTTGTGGCCAGCAAGGACGGACTGATCCTGTATCCTTAGCGGATATTCCTGGGGCCCCATGTTCGGCAAGGGTCCCATCCGCCTGGTCACCGATGCGCAAGAGAGGGTCTTCTAAATCAATTTAAAGGAGATAACATGGACCGCAGAAAATTCGTAAGAGCCGGGGCCGCGACCCTGGCAGCCTTGGCCATTCCCAAACTGGCGCGGGGACAGGCTTGCACCGATTTGACCAGTAGAGACAATTATGGAAAAGGGCCGTTCTATACCCCCAATGCGCCGCAACGTCTCATGATTGCGAACGCATTGGAACCGGGCCAGAAAATCGCCGTTTCGGGAACCGTATCCAATTGCTCCGGCCCCGTCGCGAACGCCACCCTGGACCTGTGGCATGCCACCGCCAGCGGTTGCTACAAGCATCCCAACGATAATTGCCCCGACATCCCCGGCCAGACGGATCAATTCCGTTTGCGCGGAAAGGTGGTCACGGATGCCCAAGGCAAATACGCCTTCGAAAGCATCGAGCCCGGAGCCTATCTCAATGGCAGGGTGTACCGGCCGAAGCATATCCATGTCATCATCACCCATTCGACCATTGAGCAGATCATCACCCAGCTTTACTTCCAAGGCGACCCATTTATCCCGGGCGACTTCGGAGCCGACAATTCCAACGCGACCAACCGCATCATCCCCATGGTAAAAACAACGCCTTCTCTCTGGCAGGGAACCTGGAACGTCCGCATTTCCGGGATCACGACCGGATTGAACCCCTTTTCCGATCCCGCCGCGGGGGATTTCGACGTGGTGGTGCGGAGACAAGGCGCGCTTTACCTTATCCATATTCCCGCCCGGACCTCCGGCCAAGACGTCGAAGTGCGGCTCTTCGGCCCGGACGGGACCCTGGTCCGGCGGTCTCTTTCGGGCGAGGGGCCGGTGCAAGTGGAAATGACCTTTCTTTCGCGAGGGGCGTACCTGGCGGATCTCCTTTGGTGGACCGCCAAGGGCCTCCACACCGAATCGGTCACCCTCCGTAAATGACCACAGAATCGAAAATGTCCGATAAAGGTTCGGCGGTGGAGAATGCCCGCAAAGCAGACGGATCCACGGCCCTTGGAGGGAGGTGGCCCCTTCCCAAAAGGGCCACCATGCTGTTTTGGATCCTCAACCTGGCTTCTGCCCTGTTCGTCCGCATCCGCTGGATTGGCTGATTTACCCGTTTCCGCTCCAATAATCCAAGCTCCCCAAGCACAGAACTGCGGTTTTACCGGGGTTTAGTTGACAGAAACCGCGATTTCTGCTCTTATTTGCCTGGCTTTTTGAAAGACAGTACACTAGTAGGCCTAGCCCCGTAATCCAAGCCGGCAAACAGAAACTTTCCTTTTCAACCCCACGCCTTCGGGCGATTCATCGAGTAGTTCCATGAAAAGTTCCCATATCCGCAATGTCGCCATCATCGCTCACGTTGATCATGGCAAGACCACCCTCGTAGACGGCCTCCTGAGACAGAGCGGCGTTTTCCGCGAAGGCTCCGTGATGACCGAGCGCGTCATGGATTCCAATGACCAGGAACGCGAACGCGGCATCACCATCCTATCCAAGAACGCTTCGGTCCAGTTCAAGGACTACCTGATCAATATCGTGGACACCCCCGGCCACGCCGACTTCGGCGGTCAGGTGGAACGCGTGCTCGGCACCGTGGACGGCGCCCTCCTGATTGTGGATGCGTTCGAAGGCCCGATGGCCCAAACCCGTTTCGTGACCAAAAAGGCCCTGGAGATGGGACTCACCCTGGCCGTGGTCATAAACAAGATCGACCGTGCCGGTTCGGAGCCCCACAAGGCCCTGGACGCGGTATTCGACCTCTTTGGCGAACTCGGAGCCAGCCATGAACAGCTCGACTTCGGCCATATCTTCGCTTCCGGCCGCCAGGGAACCTGCCGCCGGGAGATGACGGATGCGGATTCCAACTTCCTGCCCTTGTTCGAAATGATCGTGAACCGGATCCCCGCGCCGACCATCGGAATCTCGCCGAATCCGCTCTTGCAGATCACCAGCCTGGACTTCCAGGAGTTTATGGGCCGTCTGGCCGTGGGACGCCTGCGCCAAGGCAGCCTCAAGGTCAACCAGAACGTCACCCATATCAACGAAGCGGGCCAGGCCAAGAAGGTCCGCATCACCAAGATCCTGTTCCCGGAAGGCGTCAAGCTCAAGGAAGTCGAGGATGCCATCGCCGGCCAGATCGTCTGCCTCGCCGGCATTCCTGATTTCACCCTGGGCGATACCCTGACCGGCGAGGAACCTGCCGTGGCCCTGCCCCGCATCAAGGTGGATCCGCCCACGATCTCCATGCGCTTCTCCGTAAACGACTCGCCTTTCTGCGGCAAGGACGGCGGACGCTTCCTGACATCGAACCATATCGCCGAACGCCTGGAGCGGGAAGCCGTTGCGGACGTGGCCCTCAGGGTCGCCAAATCCCATGAAGCCGGTGCCTACATCGTCGCGGGCCGCGGCGTGCTGCATCTCTCGGTGCTCATCGAAAAAATGCGCCGCGAAAGCTACGAATTCACCGTCGGCCGTCCCCGGGTCATCACCCATGAAGAGGATGGCGTGGAGATGGAGCCGGTGGAAACCATCACCATTGACGTGCCCGAGAACTACTCCGGCGCCGTCATCGACGAAATCAACAAGCGCAAGGGCGAGATGAAGGACATGCAGCTGGAAGGCACGCAGGTCAAGCTCATTTATGATTTACCCGCCCGCGGCCTGATCGGCCTCCGCTCCAAGCTCATGTCACTGAGCAAGGGCTACGCCGTATTCCAGCAGATCTTCAAGGGCTATGAGCCCATGAAGGGCCATATCGAGCAGCGTGTCAACGGCGCCCTGATCTGTAAGGAGCGCGGCGTTTCCGTCGCCTATGCACTCTGGAAGCTCGAAGAGCGCGGCACCATGTTCATCGGTCCTCAGGTCGACGTTTACACCGGCATGATCGTCGGCGAGAACAACCGCGGCGAGGACATGGTCATCAACATCAACAAGGGAAAACAGCTTACCAACATGCGGACCACCTCTTCGGACGAGGCCACCATCTTGACCCCTCACAAGCAGCTGTCCCTCGAAGAAGCCCTGGAATTCATCAACGACGATGAAGCCTTGGAAATCACTCCCAAGAATATCCGCATCCGTAAAATCCTGCTTGAGGAGAACCAGCGCAAACGCTCCGGCTAACCCAGTAGAGGATCCGGCGAATGCTCGCCGGTTATTCGGTGGAAGCCACATTCCTGAAAAAATCCCCGGCATTGCCCGGGGATTTTTTTATCGACCCTTCCGAAACTCCATGTCGGAAGGTGATTTTACCTGCTGGGCACGCTCTATTTTTCGGTCCTTTGTCGCTTTGGGCTTCCGGGTCATACAATCGGTAATATGTTAGTTTTGGGTCATGGATGGACCACCCATCGTTTCCAGGCGAATGCGGTTTTCAGCATGAAGACGGTGCTCATACCCTTTCTCTTCCAAGTATTGTGCCTAGGCCCGATTGGATCCTGGGCGGCAACCGACGCCAAATCGGATAAGCGCACCTGGATGCAGGTCGAAGAGACCGTCATTCCCATCCGTGAAAATACCAGCCGCAACGCCGTGGTCAAGGGATTCGCCCGCAAAGGCGAGGTCCTGATCGTCGAGAAGACCGTCGAAAACTGGGTCAAGGTCAGGGTGAACGACACCTTGTCGGGATGGGCGGCCGCGACCTCCCTTTCCGCTTCCGGCCCCCCGGTCCATCTCAATCCGGGATACGTCAAAGTCGTACTTGTGACTATCGCGGGTCTGGGCCTGAGTGCCTTTCTGTTCCTGGCGATCTCCCTGCACCTAAAGCGCAGGACGGAGAGCAGGGAAAGAACCCGTCAGGCCCAGGCAGACGCCAAGCGCCGCCTGCAGAACAAGATCCAGCTCCTTTTCCGCGAGGAACCCCGCATCCATTCGCACTTGGTTATGGATGAAGTGGACCTAGGTCAGTTCCTGCAAAGCATCGGATATGTGGCGAACCTGGAGAACGATCCGGTGCAGTTCCTGGCTTCGTGCAAAGCCTTCAAGCCCAATCTGATCGTGGCGGGATTCAATTTCCACGATGAGATTGAGAAGCTGGCCGAGACCGATGCGATGCTCATCAACACCCCGGTTATCTATCTGCAATGCCGCGAGGTTCCCGCCCAACAGGGCCACCGCGTTCGCTCCTTCCTGGATACGAACGCCAGCGAAAAGGAACTCAGCGAAGCCATCGGCGCCTGCTTGAGGAAATCCCCTGAAAAAATTCGGTATTCCGTTAAACCCGTGGCCCTCAAGGGGGCAATCCACGCGGGTACGCTGATGGAGCTCCTGCATTTTCTGGCGGCCGTGAAGAAGACGGGGCAATTACTGGCCGAATCCGGCACGGCCAGGGGCGAATTGTTCTTGGATAAAGGCGACATCGCCAGAGTCGCCATGAAAGGCCTGACCGGGACGAAAGCGGTGGAAGCTATATTGAACCTGGCTTCGGGATCGTTTGAATTCCATGAAAACGCCAACGGCGCGAAAGGCGCGGAAAGTAAGGGCGCGGCGGCTTCCGAAGGCGCTGCCACGGTGCCGGGTGCTACGGTGCCCGCCGCCGCGGTGGCCGGCTCCCTCAACACCCAGAAGGTCCTGATGGATTGGGCCAAGAGCAAGGATGAAAGCAACCACCATTCTAGGACTTGATTTCGGGGAAAGGCGCATCGGCGTGGCCCTGAGCGATACCGGAAAGACCTTGGCGAGCGGTCTCACCACCCTCGATTGCCGGCAAAACCCGAATTACCTCACGGCCCTGGGCGACATCATCCGCGAGGAGGACGTGGAAGCTATCGTTGTGGGCTATCCGTTGCGCACGGACGGCAAAACCGTGGCGGGCGGCAAGACGGAAGCCGTAGACGCCTTCATCGTGAAGCTGGAAGCCAAGTTCGGACTTCCCGTGCATCGCGAAGACGAAAGCTTCACCAGCCAGATGGCTTCACAAAGCCTCAAGGCCCGCGGTAGGAAAAAGCGGGGAAGGCGAGATCACGGCCGGGACAAGGCGGAAATCGACCGGGTGGCGGCGTGTTATATCCTGCAGGATTTCCTAGATCATCGTCAGGCGGCCTTCTAATGCATATCTCCCCCTGTGCTTGGTATTGTTTCGACTTCGCGGATTCCAAGGGTTGGGACGTGAAGGATCTGCCCGATAAGACCCTGGTCACCGCCAAGGACAATTCCTGCTTCATCGAGCTCATCGCGGCGCGGAAGATCAAGAAGGCCGAGGACGTGGAGATTTCGGATTTCCACGAGAATTACCTCCAGGAAGAGAAAATCCAGCCATTGAAAACGGTGATGACGGAGAATCCGCACAAGATCATCACCATCGTGACCCGGGGTATCGGGATTGATGAACGCTATTGGATCGTGTGCCATGCGTTTTGGAACAATTACTGCGCCTTCATCCGTTACCACGGTGCACGACAAGAGGGAATGGACGCCAAGGTCCAGGCATTCTATGACATCGTGAACTCGTTGCAGCCGTTGGCAATGGAGTAGGGTGTAGAACCGGGGTCCCTTAGATGCGGGTTTTTGTCAGTGGCGGTAGGTGGCGAGGTTCTTTTTCAGGAAGGCGATTTGTTGGGGGGAAAGTTGGATTTGGTTACGTGAGCCACAGTCGACAGGGTGCATGAGGTTCAGGAGATCACATTGGCGGTCGGTACATTCTTCGTTGGCGATGCGGAAGCAATAAGGACTGGTGGGGTCACCTGTCCATGAAGAGGAGGCTGTGGTTTTATTGAGCTGGGATAGGGAAAGGTTGCAAAAGCGGGTGTCGGAGAAGCCATCCTCGATGTTCGAGAAATCCGCGTCCTGGAGGAGGTCGTGCTTGGAGGAAACCGTGTGGCGGAGTCCGAAGAAATGGCCGAGTTCGTGGGTGGCCGTGATGGCTAGGTTGAGGGCGGCATTGGCTGTGGTTTGTCCCTGGATGATTCGGGCCGAGAGGACAACCCGGCTTTCCCTGTGGTTGTCCAAATCCACCACTTCCCGGGGCGAGAATCCCAGCACCTCGCCGGCCAGGCCCGACTTGGGGTCGACGACGTAGATACTGTCGACAAGGTAGAGGTGGGCGTTGTTGTTGACGCGGTTGCCGGGAAGGGAGATGAAGGTATCGGTGAAAGGAAAGGCGAAGGGCGAGGCGGCAGATTCGATGATGTCATAGGAGCCGGAGAGGACGATTCCGAATGGGGAGTAGATTTTGGACATCTCCTGGAAAAGGGCCTTGGCGAAGGCGGCCTTGGAAGCCGAATCCGGCAGATTTCGGAGCTTCCGAATGAACATCAGGCGGACATTGAGGGTGTCGGCGGCGATTGCCGAGGTAGAGGCGATGGAAATGCGGCTTAGGCTGGAGATGGCCTGGGCACCCTCCGGGGTGCTTAATTGAGCCATGAAGAACTGGGCCAGGGGTTTGTCCGAAGCGAAGGAGAAGATCTCTCTGGTGCCGTCGCTTGCCGCCGTCAGGGTTTTGAAGTGGGTAGGAATGTTGTCTTTGTAATAATAGACATTGAGCTTGTCCGCCTTACGCGAGGCGGCCTGTACTGAAAACTCGTAATTACGGGAGGGTTGCAGAACGAATTTGACCCCCCTTTTGATCAGTTCGGAGGGAAGGGAATCGTTCCGCGCCTGATCGTTGACGTAAACGCGGCGATTCACGGTCCTGATGTCGGTCTCGTCATCGAGAAAGAAATTTCCACAGGCGGAGATCTGCAGGGCGAGGAATAGGGCCGGAACAGCCGGAATGGCCCGAATAGCCGCTAGGGTCGCTCGACGCGCGATTTCCGAGGGAAGGGAAGGGGTTTTTTTCATGCCGATTCTCCGGACAGGTCTTTCCGGAATTTGCGAAGATCCGATTTCATCTTATCCCGGATTACGAGCAGGCTCTTGTGGTATCTTCCGTCTTGGAAATCGGTAAAGGCCCATAGCATCGGGTCGAAACGGCCCTTGGCATATTTTAGCAAGAGGTCCCCATAAACGCCATCCCTAAGATACAATTTGCAGGGTCCGCGCTTGAAAGAAGCCAGCACCACCTTGTCAGGATCCATGTAACCGATATCGAGGTTATACATGCGCTTAGCCTCCTTCGACCATGCCGCCTCCAAGCGCGCCGCCTCATGTTTTAGGTCCGGCAGACGCTCCGGCGAGTCAAGCCCGCTGAAGGAGATAAAACCCCGATAGAGGCCCCCGCCGAACTCTTCCCGGTAATATCCGGTATTATCGAAGGCCGTGAAATCTCCCTTAAAGTCGATGGGGCCGAAGACCGGTTCCAATGCGTCCCACAAGGCCACTGAGGGCCGTTGGACCGGAGCGAGCACGGCCAATATACGCTTGCACAGGGCATCTTGCGGAGTGTTGGCCGGCCAATTGGGCGCATTCATGGGAAGAAAAGTAACAGGAATATCCGAGCAGGAACACTTCTGGGTGGTGGAAACGTCTCAGCTGAACGAAGCGCCGGGAACCCTGAAAACCCGGGCCAAAAGCCCGGAATGGCCCCCAAAGGCGCTCCAGGACGCGTCGAAAAGGGCCTCCACCCTTCGGCATGGTACCTTGTGCGGACCCAAAGTGAGCTGCCGAGCCCGTGGATCCAGCTCGGAAAGGATCCCGGTGGATTGAAGAAAAATCCGATCGGATGCAAAAATGCCAAGCATTGGCGGAAAAAAATGATAGAATGATTGCAACTCTTATGCGCCAACATCTCTCCTGCATACTCTTCGCGACCCTTTGCCTGGGCTGCGCAAACCGCGCCGTGGTCAAGGGCGCGCTCACCTCGGACGAACGCCAGGAATACGTGGAACAGACGGGAGCCCTTTTATCACAACGACTTAAGAAAGATTTCATCGCCGGCAAAGCGGTGGCCGGCATGTCCAAGGAGATGGTTGTATTCCTCTATGGCCAGCCCGATCGGACCGAGAACAACCGCTATGGAATCAACTGGAACGGCAATGAAGGCGACACCGCTTACTTGGCCGACCAAAGGGATTCGTTGTGGAACTATTTCGGATCGGACAGCACTTCGGTCAAGCGGGGCATGGTTTTCAAAGGCGACACTCTCGTCAGGGTAGTCGGGGATCTCGCCAAATGAAGTCTTGCGCACCCCATCGGGAAGCAAGCTGGATCGACATCGGAAGCGATTATTTGTTGATACTGACTCGATTTTTTTTTATGTAGATAAGTGTGTCGATGTATTTTTTTTGTTCATTCACCCTCTAGAAAGGAAGCCACATGGCAGATAAATCCCTTACCCAAAGTCAAATCGTGGATCAGCTCGCGACGAGCAACGGACTTACCAAGGTTCAGGTTCGCGCCTTCTTCGAGAGTCAAGCCGCGCTTGCCTACAAGAGTGCCAAGAATGGTTTCACCATTCCCGGCCTTGGCAAGATTGTGCTGGTGAACCGGAAGGCCCGCATGGGTCGCAATCCGGCCACGGGTGAAGCGATCAAGATCCCCGCCAAGAAGGTGGTGAAATTCCGCGTGGCCAAAGCCGCTAAGGAAGCCATCGGCGGCGCAGCCCCTAAGAAGGCAGTCAAAAAAGGCAAGAAATAATCCTTGTCGGGGGCGCCGCTGCCCGCCCCAACAAAATTAAAACCAAATAAATATAAAAAAATTAAAAAAAAACCCAAAAAAAAAA
>JALYSE010000081.1 GCA_030854955.1 Fibrobacterota bacterium
GGCTAGTGTTTCCGCTCCCAGATTTTCCGCTAGGCGCCGGGCCCCGTCGAGCGCTTGGGATGAATCCGGGCCGATCGCCCGGCGCGGCTGCGAATCGACATGGGTAACGGCAGGCGCAAGGGCAGGGGCAGGGGCAGGGGCAGGGGCAAGGGCAAGGGCAGGTGCCGGGGCCGCGGCGGGGGATTCGGAAGCGGCTTCCCCGGGAGGCGGGGCCTGCGCTCCTGGAGGCGTAGGGGCGTCAGCCTTCCGGCATTCAAGGGTAAAAGTGGCGATCAACGCCCCTATCGCCAGCCGGGTGATCCGGGAGGTGAGGGGTCGTAAAGTTGTAAGTCGAGCGATCATCGCCTGGCCTTTTCAAAGCAAACGGGTCGGGATATATCATAGCACAATTTTACGGTTCTGAAGGGATCGGACCCGGCAAGGCCATGCGGATATTGGGTATATTAGACATAAAACAGGAGCCGTATGAAAAAGAAGACCGGATGGATGGCGATAATGCTGGGCGGGGCTTTGGCTCTGGGGTCTTGTTCCCTGGAGGATTTCCTGGAAACCTCCAGCTCGACTTCGAACATGACCTTGAATGAAAAGGTGGTCCTGGGCCTCAAGACGGCTTTGGAAGTGGGCATCGATTCCAGCGCGGAGGTGGCCTCCAAGGTCAACGGTTACCTGGCCCACAAAGTAATCAAGATCCTGTTGCCGGAAGAAGCTGCCCAGGCTTTAAAGGCGGCGGAAGAAGTAGGCGCGCTGGTCAAACCGTTCGCCACCGATTTGGACGCCATGCAAAGCGTGGTCAACCTGACCTCCGGCGTGGACAAGAACTCCTTCACCAGCAATCTCAAGGCCTCGAACGCTCTCGCCACCGATATCGCCGGCCTGGAAGGCATCAGCGACTCGGTGATCAAATACATGAACCGAGCCGCGGAATCCGCCGCTCCCCGGTCCGGCCCCATTTTCAAGAGCGCCATCACCACCATGACCATCGCGGACGGATTGACACTCCTCAACAGTTCCGACAGCACCGCCGCAACGATCTACCTGAACGGCAAGACCTTCTCCCCGCTCGTCACCGCCTACACTCCCATCGTCGATTCCACCCTGGCCTTGGTTCCCTTGACCCAGTACTGGGGAGACTTCCGGACGACCTACAATGCCATCCTTTCCAGGTACCAAAGCATGGTGGCCTTCCAGCAATCCTGGAACTCGAACGTCATCGTCGCCGCCGTCCCCTCGCTGCAGGTCGAAAAACTGAAGTCGGTATCCTATCAGCCCATCGTAACGGAAAGCCTGGGCGCCTGGACCACCGACAAGGCATTACTCGGCCTTTTCCATCTGGTCGGCGAAGAGGAAAAGGAGATCCGCCGCGACCCCCTGGCCTATGTCAGAAACCTGGCCAACGACATTTCCGGTCTGCTCAAGGAAGTGTTCGGCGAAATCATGAAAATGGAACCCTGAACATGTCCGCCGGCGGGACGGGGATTCCGGATCGCAAATCCATCCTGGATCTCTGCAAGCGGACCCTGGGCGCGCGCAAAACCGAGTATGCCGGCGAACTCGCTAACCTGGATGAGGCCGCGGCCGCGGAAACCAAAAGCAGCGCCGGCGACAAATACGAAACCGCCCGGGAAATGATCGCACAATCCCGCAACCTGATCGGGCATAACCTGGCCGAAACCGACGCCCACCTCGACGCCGTCGAGCGTATGGCGGCTGCTCCTTTGCGGGACAAGGTCCATTTCGGCAGCCTGGTGGAGACTACCTTGGGCTGGTACCTGGTGGGAGCCGCTTTGGGCGAGCAGGACATCCAGGGGATCACGGTCCGCGCCATCTCCCTTGCCAGCCCCATGGGGACGGCCCTCAAAGGGCGCGGCGCGGGGGAAAACATCCCGTGGCGGGGATCTTCCTTCGATATCCTCAGGATCCTCCGCTAGGGGATTGGAGCCATCATGTCTCCCGATTCCATTTCGCAGATCGAGATCTTCAAGTTGGCCTTGCCGATGGAGCCCTTTCTCATCGCCACCCAAGTCTCCACCGTCGCCCAGAACACCTTCATCCGCATCCACACGGCCAAGGGCCTGGTGGGCATGGGGGAATGTTCGGCCTTTCCCATGCTGGTGGGAGAGACCCAGGCCACCTGCTTCGAAGTGGCGCGGGATTTCGCACACGCGCTTAAGGGCAAGGATCCCCTGGACATCCAGGCCCGGATGGACGAACTCCACGCGCGCATCGCTTTCAACATGACCATAAAAAGCGCATTCGACATGGCCTTGCACGATTTGGCCGCCAAGACGGCGGGCCTGCCCCTGTACCGGTTCCTGGGCGGGGAAAAGAAGGACATCGAAACGGATTTCACCATCGGCATCGGCGCTCCCGCGAAAATGGCGGATACCGCCAAGGCGGTCGTGGCCAAGGGTGCCGGTACCCTCAAAATCAAATTGGGCAAGGGCGGAAATGGGGAAACGGGCGGCCATCGCGGCGATGAAGACATGGAGCGGGTGCGCTTGATCCGCGAGACCGTGGGGCCCGCCATCGCCTTGCGATTGGACGCCAACCAGGGCTGGGACTTCGAAACCGCCGCGAAGGTGCTGCAATCCCTGGCGCGCTACGATATCCAATTCTGCGAGCAACCGATCCATCATGATTACGATTACCTGCTTCCCGATCTCCGCAAACTGTCTCCCGTCAAAATCATGGCCGATGAAAGCGTCTTCAATCATCATGACGCCATCCGGTTGATCCGGTCCGGGGCCATCGATTCCATCAACGTCAAGCTGGCAAAATCCGGAGGCATCCTGGAAGCCTTGCGCATCGCCGAGACCGCCCGGGAGCAGGGCATCCCTTGTATGCTGGGCGGCATGCTGGAAAGCCGCCTGGCCCTCACAGCCAAGGTCCACCTGGCCATGTCCCATGGCAATTTCAAGTTTTACGATTTGGATACGTGCCTTTTGGGACAACTGGAGGATCCGGTAATTGGCGGGGCCAGATACTGCGGCTACCATCTTGAGGTCGGCGAAGAGCCCGGAATCGCGGCGGATATCGATCCGGCCTTCCTGACGAAATGCGAAAGTACGGTGATATGATGCGGCATCCTTTGAACGGTGGTTTACCCTGGCACATGGGATTCCTTTTCCCGGCGGTGCTTCTGGTCATGGCGATCGGAGTCCAATCCCAGACGCTGGAGGATTCGGCAGGCTTCATGCAGGCGGATTCCTTTTTCCGGGAATCCCAGGCCAAGCAGCGGTTTCCGAAATTCTCGGTCGAGGCCGAGCCGTTGCGCACCCTGTTATGGTGGGGTGCCTCAAATTTCGATGAAACGGAGAAGGACTCGGCCACCGGCAAGGAAGTCCAAAAGAAGGAATTCCCTGCGGTATCTCCCGTGATGGTGGTGACGCAATCCATCAACAAGACATGGTCCGTGATGGGAACCTACCTGATCGATTTCCAGAATCTGGGCGGGTGGGGGCTGGGCGCGGGCGTGAACATGAGCCAATCGGATGAATACCTGAGGGGCATCTACTACGGGGGGAAGGTTTATTTCCTGGACCTGGCGGATTACGGGTACAGCTTCCGCGCCTATAGCGAAATCGGCAGCCGCATCCTGGTCCTCAACCACCTCTCGGTCGGCATCGGAACCGCCATCGGGTACGGCAACAACGCCATCGACGAATCCGAGGGGGCCACCCTTGGGATCATCGGCGAGCTCCATGTCCGCCTAGGGCTTTGGTTCTGAGTCCGTTCGGAAAAACCGCGTTGGGCCTGACGCCCCTCTTGACCGCGCTCCTGGCCGCCGGGTGCCTATTCGAGACGCGGCCGGGATACAGAATGGAACCGGATCTGGCGATCGGGCGAGAGTGGATGTACGTGAGCCGACAATTCCTGAAACCGGAATCGGGAGCCAACGGGGACACCGCTCGGCATTTCATCCATTACCGGATCGAAGGGGACACCTCGATGGGCGGGGAAACGTACCGGTTACTGGTGGAAGAAGGGTTGGGCATATTCAACAGCGATCTGGGCCTGCAGAAGTTCCACTCCCTCTACGCCGTCAAGGCGGGCCCGTCTGGAGTCTCCGTCAACAGGCTGAAGGGCGGCAGGGAAATCGGACGATTTCCTTTCAAATCCGGGGCGGGCGAAGGGTTCGACACTTCCCGCTTTGATGATGAGATCCGGGCGCTGGAATTTCCGTTCCAGGTCGGGGGAACGTGGTCGTACCGGGAGGCGGGGCATCCCTATGGGTACGGGGCGGCGTGGAAGACCTTCCTGGGCGTCGAGGAGATTGTTCTGGCTGGGAAGCGCGTTTCCGCCTACAAATTCGAACTCGCGATCGAGAACCGGGACTATTTCAAGACTTTCGAGTGGTATGTGGGTGGGTTGAAAGTATTCTCCTTGGTTAGCCGAGCAGCCAATGATTTCAGCCGGGATTCGTTGCATTTCGAGCAAGAATTCATAGGAAACGGACATTTCACAAGGAAGGACACCCAAACCGTGATTGACTGGTTCGAGAGGAACCAGCCCAAATAGGTTGTGTGATTCCAGACAAGGGGAATCCAATCCGAATCGGGTAGATTCTATCGATACAAAATGAGCCGCCCAAATAATGGACAGCTCAAAGGGGATGATGTCTTGGCCTTTGCTACTGGGCTGAAATCCAACGGTATTTCATAGCTTCTGGCTGTAACTGGTCCGGTAGGCGGAATGATTCTCCGGCTTTGAGCAGGCTTTTCCTCCAAATTGATTTTCCATCAATGTTATAAAGTTCAAATCCAGACATTCCAACTGGAACAGTTACCAAGCGACCCGCGCCCAGGTTAACCAGCATCCCATTTTTGCGAGGAGCCATATCTTCCCGAGTCAACCCTGTGACAACGGGGATTTCCAATTTCGGCTCCGCGGGCCGGCACGTTCCCTTATATGAGATTTTTACGATTCCGGTACTGGGTGTGACACTAAAATTATTAGACCCATAATTTACGACATATAATGCGCCATCAGGGCCGGAGCGGAAATCCACCGGTCCGCTGAACGAGAAGTTTTTGAATATTGGCTGGGATTTGGTGACTTTTTCTCCCGCACTATCAAGAGTAAGAACCTCAATCCGACTTGATTGAAAGTCTGTGACAAACCATTTGCGGTGGAAGTGGGGTGGAAACTTGACCGTGGATTTGGAATCTCCATCATACAGGTAAAGTGGCCCGGAAATAGGCGCCCTTCCAATGGTATCAATAAAGAATGCCGGACGTGCCGGAGGTAACGTTGTCAAACCCTTGTTCCACTTCGAAGTATTGGTCGGCGTATTGGCGTCTTTATTGCCGGAAATCTTCGTATTGAGCCCTGTGAAATAAGGCCAGCCTTCAAATCCCGGCGTCTTCCGGAGATTGAATTCCTCTCGTTTCATTGGATCAGTAACATCCGGTCCCACATCGCCCCACATGACCCACCGTCTCACGGGATCCAATGCCATGCTGTAATTATTGCGAGTTCCTTTGATATAGATCTCCGGAAGCACCTTACTGGTATCCATGTATTCCGGTTTTCCGGTTTGCTTGAAGAAGTATTCCCCGAAGTTATCCTTGGGAATGGAATACCCCTTGAGTGAATTGTCTGGATGAATGCGGAGGAATCCGCCCCGCATTCCAGCCGTGCTGGTGGCTCCCCATTCTTCACTTTGATACTTGTTTACTTCATTAATGCCGACCTGGGGATCGGTAGTAATCTGATTGCTGCCGCGGCCGCCATTTGCTCCCTGGGCGATCCAAAGGTCTCCGTAGGCATCGAATTCCATGGAGCCGCCGGTATGGCAACACTCATCTCTCTGTGCCTCGAACTCCAAAATGACCTTTTCCTTATCATTATCAAGGAGGATAGTATCCCCTGTTACCGTGAATCGCGATATCCGGAATACGGCTTTGGTTGCTGGGAGCGGTGACCAATGGATATAAATCCAACCGTTGGTCTTGAAATTTGGATCCAGGGCAATACCAGTGACCCCTTCCTCTACTTGTCCCGGTCCGCCCTTTGAGTTGATAGGGTTTGGGACCGTAAGGTAGTTCGAGGGTCCACCACCCCAATTCGGCAGCTTCACCAAGGTCTTCACCGTCTTGGTCTTAGCACTGTAGCGCTTGATGTTACCCGGACGTAACTCGGTGAAATAGACGTCAACATTCCCTTCCGCGTCCATGTCGAAAGCCAACTTATCAGGTTCCGCAATTTTCGGGTCCGGTGCCACATTCCGTTGCACCAGCGTCGTGTATTCGAAATCCTCGTCCGTCACCTCTGGGCATCCCGGATACGTCCAGCTGACCTGGGCTTGTGAATAGGTTTGAAAGGCGGCCAGACACACCAAGGCTTTGGCCAGCCCTATTACTGCAGACGTTCTCAATATGTTTCCCACTTTTATGATCCCCCCAAACCTTTGAACCTAAGATCTGCCTTTGGTTTTATCAAGGCGGGCCAACCGGCCCAAACTTTAAAAATAGTTGAAAAAGCGGAAATTTCAGGTTGAAACGGGGTCAGTCAAGCCAAAAAATCCGCATTGCCAAACTTGACGAAAAGACGGCCACCATGGATAGTCCCATCTGAGGCAGCTCGACAGCGATAGTGGCTCCCCTTGGCTGAACGTGGGAACGACAGAAAAAGAGTTCGGTTCCGTGAAGGAAGTTGAATTTTCAAAAAGGAAAACTATACCATGTTTACTCGACAACGTTTTTCTTGTCTCTCTTTCATATTCTCACTCATTGCCGCATTCTCGGTGAACGCCGCAGAATTTTCTATTCAGGGAACAAAAATCATGCACCCCGATGGGTACGAATTCAAACCCGTGGGGACCAACGTGGTGGGTTGGAATTATTACGATTGGTCAAATAATACGGTCAGTTATGCCTCGACGATCCAGAACGGTTGGAAATTTAATATTGTTCGGGCCAACATATTATTGAAACAAGGGTTATGGAATGGTCAGCTCTTTGGCACGACCTGGAAAGGTCATGAGACTGAATGCCAGATAGCCTTGGATGCCATAATCAATACCTATACGGCGAAGGGGATCGTCGTGATGCTGGAAGTTCATGATTGGACCGGGACTTACCCCTACGATGCTGACCTCACACTCCTGTGCGATTTTTATCGTTGGGCCGCCAACCGGTATAAAAACAATACCTACGTATGGTTTAACATAATGAATGAACCCCAATGGAATTCGAGTAATCCGGTTGCGGACCCCTATTGGGCCACAATGCATCAGAAGGTAATTTCAACAATTCGGGACACCGTTACGTCCAATAATATTATTGTCTGTGATGGCGTTCAAACTGGGCAAGAGGCCTACTCATGGGATAATAACCCTGTCTATGCAGGCAATAGCGCGATTCTCACCTATGGAACATCAGTCAAACAATTTAACAATAAAACCTACCCGAATATCATGTTCAGCTTCCATTGTTATAGCGTATGGGGATATAACAATCAACAGTTCGACGCAAAAATGATTGACTTTATTGATAGAATCCATGCCAAGGGATTGGCTGTCATGGTCGGGGAAGTTGGAGCAAGAAGCTTGACTGATATTGACAATGTGCAAACAACGGGAACCGTGTACCGTGTATGTGTACCCCGCAATGTAGGCTTTCTCCAATGGCACTATGAAGCTGCAGACGGATTTTCTTTACTAACGCCTAGTAATAACGGTAATGCGATAAATTCATTGACAAACCCAACTAATCTCAATTCCTGGTGCGGCACCTATTTCTGGAAAGTAGTTCATGTTGACGGGTGGGGTTTACAGCCACAAGTACTCGCAGATCCGTCAATCACTACGCAGCCGCAGGGCGTATCGGTTGTTGTTGGTGCGAGTGCTCAATTTTCAGTTGTCGCTTCGGGCACGACACCGATTTCCTATCAATGGTATCGAAACGGCACCGCTATCAGTGGAGCTGCCAGTTCAGCCTATAGTATCACAAGTACCGTATCAAGTGATAATGGTGCGATCTTTAGGGTAACGGTAACCAATAGTAGCGGTTCAGTTACCAGTACTAATGCCACCCTCACGGTTAGCATAGCAACAACAAATCTGGTAGTAAATCCCGGTTTTGAATCCGGTGTCATAAATTGGGCAGATTGGGGTAATAGCGTAATCGCCACCACCAATGCGCACTCGGGGACAAACTCTTTACAAGTAGGGGTCAGTGCCGGCGGTCGTGGGAATACTATGGCAGGCATGCTTTCCTCAACGACCTATATCCTTTCGGGTTGGGGCAAATTTGATAGAAGTACAAGCGATGTTGCAACAATCGGGGTTAAAGGAGCAGATGTAGCCGGTACCACCTTCGATTACCCCATCTTTTTTACAGATGCCGCTTACACCCAAAAGTCGTTCACCTTTACCACACCTACCAATCTCTCATGGATTCAGGTCTATGTCTGGAAAAATGCCGGATCAGCCTATTTTTACGCAGATGATATTAGTATAAATCAATATACTGTTACAAATATCCCACCTACAGTCGCAATTACATCTCCTCTAAACGGAGCCGTGTTCACCGCACCTGCCTCCTTTACAATTACGGCCAATGCGAATGATGGTGACGGCAGTATTTCGAAGGTTGAATTTTTCGATAATGGTACAAAACTGGGTGAGGATCTCTCGTCTCCATACTCCTGGTCAATGTCTAGCGTAGCGTCAGGTACCCACCCGCTTACTGCCAAAGCGACAGATAACGCCGGCGCAATCACTTCGTCTGCCTTGGTTTCCGTCACGGTAGGTTCATCGACAACAGTAAATATCGCACCTGTGGTTAATGCGGGAATTGACCTTTCCGTCAACCTCCCGAACAAAGCGGCATTGAATGGAACAGTTACAGATGACGGTTTACCGAGCAGCACGTTGACCTATAAGTGGACCGTCACCAGTTCCCCCAGAAAATCTTCGGTGGTTTTCGGGACACCCGCCGCCCCCGCAACAACTGCGGGTTTTTCCAAAATCGGCAACTACATTCTTCGGCTTACTGCCAGTGATGGTCAATACAGCGCTTACGACGATATAGCTGTTACGGTTTTGAGTGCAACAGCCAATGTCGCCCCGACCGCTACTGTCATGGTGAGTGGAAGCGGTTTGGCAAAATCAAACGGTAATACCCCGGCAGTCATTCTTAATGCGCTTGTGAAAGATGATGGTTTCCCGTTCGGGGATCTTGAACAATCATGGCATTTTGTCGATGGGCCGGAGGTGATACGCTTTGCGAATCCCGAGTTGATCGCGACGGATGCAGTCTTTCCGAAACCCGGTAACTATACAGTGGGATTTACAGTCAATGATTTTGATCTTACGTCCACCACGCTTGTAGCCTTCACCGTTTCTGCAGGGGGACAGGTGGGGATCGTTAAAAGGAACATTTTAGAAGGAAAGGTTAATATTAAGGATCGACTTACCGTTTTTAATTTACAGGGCAAGCGGGTTGATCTTTCGAATACGAGGAATTTCACCAATGGCGTGTATTTGCTAGTCGATCCCCATCAGGGGGAAATGGGCAGCATTCAGAAGTGGGTCAAGATAAAAGGGAACAATGGATTATGATGCTGTTGTTTCAAATCACACTTGTTATCGCCTACATTCCTAGACCCACAACCGCACTTTTTGGAGCTAGCGACGTTTGTGAATAAATCAGGGACGCCAGAATTTGATATTTCATCCAAAGTATGACCAAGGGTACGTATCTGAGTGTCGGATTGGATTTGGGAGGAAGCGCTTCCCCCTTACCCTAGGTGTGGAATTCCTGCCCTAAAAGGCCTGTTGGGCTTCCAAAGGACCGGTTTCCAGGCATTTTTCCCAAACGCTCTCCCGGAAACAATGCCCGGATGCTGTTTTTTCTACCTTTGCCTCCTGCCAATTGACGATGGGTTCAATTAGCGACGCCGTTTCCCGGGTCAAAGCCGGATCAAGCTTGAAATCAGGAGAGAAGACCGTTAAAAATTACATGGCCATCACTATCGAGCAGACTCCCAGAATTTCGCTGATTGACGAAGACAATATCGGCGACAAGATCATCAATTCCCGGCCCATTTTCCATAGCTGGCTGCGGAACAAGAATGTCGGCATTATCGGGATTCGGTTCTCGGCGTGGATGATCAACCAGACTCTGCTTTCCAAGGCGGAGAAGGACCTGATCAACAGCTGGAATACGGAGTCGGATTTCGAGCTTTTCTTCGGTGAGGAGAAAGAGTTCGATTCGGAAAACAGCATCGATGACGTGGTGAAATACACCTCCATCATCAAGCTGGAGAAGGGCGTACACGGAGTCGCCTTCCCTTTGTTCGGAACCTCTATGAGCAAGGCCGAAATAGCGAACTTGGAATCGACCTTCCAGAGTAAGTCGTAAACCCGCCAGGGGCCTTCCAGAAACACGCGTAACCCGGGAGGGATATCTTTCCGGGACGCGCGGGCCGCCTCGCCTAGGCGGTTCAACATCAATGCGATAGACCCCATCCAGCCTGGTAATCCTATCAGGGCTTGAGCCATTTTGGGATTTCGGCGGAATTGCCACCTTCTCCTTGGACAAATCAAGGTCCAACAGGTTCAAGGCCCCGCCGATGGTGAGGCCGGCGAAAGCCTTGGCGCCCAAGATGAAGTGCAAAGAAAAGACGCCGCCGTCCCCGAGCGTGAAGGGTTTCCATCCGGGTCGGGCCTGTGCCGGAAGCCGTGACTGGAGATTGCCATTCTGGCTGGAACAGCCAGTTGGTCAGTTTCGAAGTGGAAGAAGTCCCGTATGGGTTGTTATCTTGGTCCTCCATGACCCTACGCATCGAATCGACACCCCATAAGATCCACCTGTTCTTCTGCACCAACACACGGGAGAACGGGGAGAAATCCTGCGGCGACACACCCGATACGGCCATCCTGGCCGACACCCTAAAGAAGCGGTTCAAGGAGGGGAAGCTTCCCGTGCGCATCACCCGCACAGCCTGCTTGGGCCCGTGCGCCCAGGGTCCCAACATCATGTGCTATCCGCAACAAGTATGGTTCCAGGACGTGCACGTGGAGGATGTGGACGCCATCGAGGCCCAAGTGAAAAACATCCTGGCCTCGGGCCAGGCTCCAGGCTGAATTCGGCCGGCCGAATACGTCGGAATGAAAAAGGGAAGGCCGGTCCAGTGAGCCACCCTTTTTAGCCTATGCGCTTGGTGATTCCCATGCAAAAGTCCTCCTGAACCCCACGTTCAACATGGGTCTGGACGTTTCGACCATGACCATTCCCCTGGGCGCCGTGACCGCAGTCAGTGTTCTGTGGGACCTCGTCAACGTGACGGCAGGCGTGGGTTTCGATGTGAACTTCGGTTCCGGCGAAATCGTGCTTGAGGGTAACTCAAAGGCCAAGATAACCTCGGACACCACCAAGGTCACCTTCACCGATGCCCGAGTCTCGATTGACGGCGGAAGCGAAAACGGGCCTTCCTTACCCGTATCATCATCATGCGCAAAATGACCGAAAACGGCGCCTAATGCCCTGCGGGACTAAAACTCCCGGTCATGGCCGCGAGTTCCCCCTCTTCGGGGAAATTTCGGCGGGCAAAAAAACCCTACCCAACCTATAATCGTGATTCGGGTATTGCACCGGTCCTCGCGCTACGAGACGGCCGGTCGGGGGTGCCTGTCTACATCCATTTTCGAAAGGAATCCCATGAGTCGGGAACGACGTTTGCATCCCTTTTTTTCAAATCGCGGCCTTTTGCTGCTACGCCTCAGTCTAATCGCTTTTATCCTCATCCTGTCCGGATGCATGACCGACAACAAAAGTGGAGAAAGGATCGCCTCGGTCGACACGGGGCTGCCCCTTCTCTTCTCATCGGAAAGCCCAACCGGGGAACCTGTCCGCACCTTTCCTGAGGAAAAGCGCATCCGTCTGGTGGCCCTTAATACCGGCATGGCTGCGGACGGCGGCGCCCTTTTGGCATCCGCGCAACACTTTACCCTGAATCTTTTCGACGACGCGCAATTCACGGCGGAAGTGGACCGGGCCGAGATGCAGGAGCCGGGACGGTTTACCTTGAACGGGCGACTTTCCGGAGTCGACGAGAGCTATTTCGTCCTCTCCTTCAATCAGGGGGCGATTTCCGTGACCGTCTTCCATCCCTCGCGCGGAATGTTCGAAATCGAACCCACCGGCGAACTCGTCGCCAAGATTTCCGAATATGATGCGGCTAAAATGCCAAAGGTCAATCATGGGGCCATTTTTACGAACGGAGAGCCGCATCACCTGATGCCCGAAGCCGGCCCCGCATTGCCCATCGGCCTAGCCAAGGGCGCGGCCGCCTCCGTGCTGGATATTATGATCGTCTACACCGCCGCGGCCGTTACGGGCGCGGGCGGCGAGATTGCCATGAAGGCCCGCATCGACAAGGCCGTGGCCGAGGCCAACAATGCGTTCCTCAACAGCAGGATTGAGACGAGGCTCAACCTGGTGCGCGCCCAGCAGATTACCTACTCGGAATCCGGCAATATGCAAACGGATCTCGGCAGGCTCCAGAAAAAGACCGACGGGCACATGGACGACGTCCATGCCTTGCGGGATACCTACAAAGCGGACCTGGTCTCCCTGGTGGTGGAGAACACCGGCGCCGGCATCGCCGGAATCGGGTACGTGATGACCTCGGTTGGATCGGGTTTCAAAGCCTGGGCCTTCACCGCCGTCGGCCGGGTCTATATGGGATCGTCCAATACCCTCGCCCATGAAATCGGCCACAACCTGGGCTGCGCCCACGACCGCCAGAATAGCGGTTCCCAGGCCGCCTATCCGTATTCCTACGGCTATCGTTTCACCGGCACCGACGGGAGGCAATACCGGGATATCATGGCCTATTATCCCGGCACGCCCATCCCTTATTTCTCAAATCCCAATATTCTTTACCAGGGCGTTCCCATCGGTATCCAGGACGGGCAGCCGAGCTCCGCAGACAATGCCCGCGCCATCAACATCACGGCTCCCGTGGCCGCGAACTTCTACCTCGGCGCGCCCGTGGGCGAGGTCCCCAACGCCCTGTTGGTGGTGGGGAACACCACCCTCGGCGCCGGCGATAATGCCGTCTACAGCCGTCTCCAGGCCTTGGGATATGTCGTGACGGTGAAATCGGGATCCGCCTCCGTCGCCGCGGACGCCACCGGCAAGAAGGTCATCGTGATCTCCTCCACCATCATTTCCGCCGACGTGAACACCAAGTTCCGCGCCTCGACGGTTCCCGTGATCAATTGGGAACAGGCCTTGCAGGATGATTTCGGCATGACCGGCACCGTGACCGGATCGGCCGGCACCACCCCCGCCCAGACCCAGGTGCAAATCGTCTCCGCCCATCCCATCGCAGCGGGACTTACGGGCACGCAGACGGTGGCGACGGCCGCAGGGGAGTTCGCCTGGGGCAACCCCGCATCCACCGCCGTCAAGGTCGGCAACCAGCCGGGAGACGATGCCAAGGCGACGATCTATGCTTATGAGAAGGGCGCGGTCATGGTTGGCCTGAATGCGCCTGCGCGGCGGGTGCACCTGTTCCTTACGGACGGGACCGGGGCAAACCTCAGCGGACCGGGCTGGACCTTGTTCGACAACGCCGTAAAGTGGGCCGCGGGAATCTAACCCCCCCTTCTTCATCTCAGCCGAACCGACCTCAAATCTTGCATGACCAAAGCCCTGCTGAAGCGGGGCTTTTCTATAGCCTGAATCGTGCAGCGGGAGTTTAGGGCCGGCGTAAACCGAGGCCTTCATTTCGGCTCAAGAAAAATGGATGGCTTCAGGAAATGGATCAGATATCGCCGGAGATACCGAGGAAAAACAAGGGGAACGGCCAATTCAACTGGGCAGACTTCAGCTGGCCGGTCTTGCTGTCCCGCGCGAAATAGTTGGGGCTGTTCATGGAATTCCAGATTTCCAGGTAGGCCTTAAATTCCCGTTTCCACAACTGTGTATTCCTTGAGAGGCGCATGTCCAGCCGGCTATAGGGCGAGAGGCGACCGGAGTTGCGCGCTCCTACCAGGATAGGTGCGAAGGATCCCTTGCCGTTCATGTCCCCGGAATAAGGCGTGTAGGGTTGGCCCAAAGCCCAGCGGTAGGTGAAGCTGATGTCGAAACCGCCGGGGATGTCGAAGTAATTGACCCAATTGAACACCACCGGCCGATGGTAGCGATAAGGATAATAGGGCCTGCCCTCTCCGTCCCGGCGGTTGGATAGGCTGAAGTCCACCGATAGCCAGCCGCTCCAGAGGGCAGTAGGCTCGTAGAAAAAGGAAAACTCCGTGCCCAGGCTGTTGCCGGCGCCGGTGTTGGCGTATTGGAAGACCAGGCCGCCAAAATTTTCATAGGCGGCGCTTTGGACGGAGTCGGGCAATGAGGCGAAATTGGAGACCGTGTCCAGAATGGAACGCAAGGCCGCGACCTGGTCCTGGCTGAGCCTGGAATCGGGGAGGGGCAGCAGGAAGCCTTGCAGGTCGATAGTGTTGTCCGGGGCCAGTCTGGCCGTCACCAGGTCCGCATAGCGTTTGTAATAGCCGTCGATAGAGGCGCGGTAGCCCTTGGCTAAGCGGTGGGTCCATTGCAGGCCCAATTGGCCCGTCTTTTCGGCCTTCAGGGAAGGATCCCGATCCCGTTGGTGGAAGGGAAGGTTGTTCTGCGAGTAAATGCCGGAAGTGAAGAGGAGCGTGTTGCGGTCGTTCACGTCCCAACGGTAGTCAAGACGCGGCGCCGGGAAGAACTCCCTGGAGGTGTTCTGGTATTCGCCGCGCAGGCCGTAGGTGAGGGCACCGGAGGCTGTTTTCCATTGGTGCGAGAAGAAAATGCTGCCGAAGTGTTCTTCCTGGATGCCTTGGTGGGTGAAGCTGATGCGGGAAGGATATTCGCCCAGGTAGTCGAAGTTACTGCGGGCGCTGTCCTCCTTGTCCATGGTGAAGCCTTCATCGATGAAATATCCCAGGGGTTCGAGCATGTCCACGTTGCCGTTGACGATCACGTCGTAGAGCACGTAGGGCAGGTTCATGTGATAACGCTGCCGCTTGTAGTCGTAAGCGAATCCGAGTTCGAAGCGGTGGGAATCGGAGGCGGTGTAGATGTCGGAGAAGCGATAATTGAAATACCGGGCGGATTGGGTTAGGGCCAGGTCCGTGGCCGCGCCGGCCCCATGCTTGAACTGCACGTCCCATGTCTGGGTCTGAAAGCCAAGGGCGGTCTCCACCATGTTGCGATCGGTCGCATCCCACGCCAGGTTGAGAAAATGCGTCTGGTTGGCGATGAAGACGGAGGAGATGCTGTCCACGGAGAGTTTTTTGGAACGGGGGGGATCGCGATTATAGGCCGATTGGGAAGGGTCGATGGCGGCGGTGGGATCGCCGAACTTGGGGTTGAGGCGGGAGAGGATGTTGGATTGCCTGGGGATCACCACGGCATAGGCGTCGCTGGAAAGGCCGGTCGTGTAGTCCAGGCGGAGGTTGGCTTTGGGCGCATACGAGGCGCCCCAATGATAGTCGACAAAGTCTGGCATGTTGATTTGGTCGCGGTAGCCTTGCATATCCGACTGGAAACCTTTGTCCTGGGAAACCGTCGACGCCACGTCCATGATGCCGTGCAGGGAGCGGTTGAAGAGGAAGACCTGCGCAGCGCCATAAACGCTCAGGGTGTTCGGGATGATGGGAACCTCGACGAAGGCGTCTCCGCGTACCAGGGACAGGTTGGCGTTGACGCGCGCCCTTTCCGGGAAACGGCTTTTGGTATTGAGCCGCAATATACCCGAAAGGGCCCCGGGATTTTCCACGGGGAAAGCGTCCCGGTAGAGTTGCACCGATTCAAGCGTGTTCAGGTTGAACATTGAGAATACGCCGCCCACATGGTAGGGCTGCAGCAAGGGCAGGCCGTTCATGACCACGCGTGTCTGCTCGGCGTCGCCCCCGCGCACGTAAGGCCGAACGTTGACATCGTTCTGGACCGTAACCCCGGGGGTGAAGGACACGGCTCTCACGGGATCGTTCATGGTGCTGGGGATCCTGCGGATGAAGTCGCTAGTGACTTCCATGGGGCCGTCGGCTTTTTTGCCTCCCTTGACGGTACGGGTCGAAAGCTCCACCGCCGCTTCCGCCGAATCTTCCGACGCCCAAGCCGGGGAAAGGAATCCGCAAACCACGACCGCAATCACAAGGGTTGGCCCGGCCCATCGACCTTTCGATGCAGCCGGTTTCAAAAGTCCCATCCCAAGCCTAAGTTCATGTCCCACTGAGCCAAGGGGATATCGCCGCGCCGGAACATCCGTTCTCCGGAGGGGACTTGCGGCAGGGTCACGTTGAATTGCGGTATCACGAAGTCCGGGGCCAGGAACCAGGCGGGCAGGTGGAAGTACACGCCCAGGGCGGCCTGGAAAACCAGCACCTGATCGCTGGGAAGAGGCTGCGAAAAGTCATCGTCCAGCACTTTCCCGATCTGGGTCGCCAGATAGGTAGCACGCATGTTACCGAAAAACAGGGGCAGGCCCACGTTCCGGGATGCGGCGTATTCCAGGAAGAAGGAGTTGTCGGCCCAGGCTCCCATGCCCCAGCCCGCGCCGAGCTTGTGGCGGAATTCGGAGTCCTTGCCCTCGCTCACCGCTTTTCCGCCACCCATACCGCCGCTCTCGCTGCTCAGGTTCGGTAACGCCAGGTTGAAGCTGAACTCCATGGTGGCTGGATTGGTCGGGGCCTCCAGGTGCCATTGCAGTTCCGCGCCGGGGAAAGGCCCCCAGACATCTTTCACGCCTAAACGGTAATTGATGCTGCCTTTGAAAAGGTCGGATTTTCCGATTGTTTCTCCCGTGCTATCGCCGCAGGCATGGGGCGCATCGGTCGAGTCGGCCTGGAAACCGGAACAGGTCCATAAAGACTGGCGTCCCACGCCCAGGGTGGTCTGGCTTCTGCCTGCGGGCATTAAGATACCGGTATTGAAATGTTGGGCGGAATAGAGGCATCCCGTCAGTAACATGGCAAATACGGCACAGAACGATTTCAGAAGCAGGTGGTCACCTCTTGAAGGTCAACGGTTACCGGAGCCACGTTAAGGTACTCCGATTCGGGTGATTAGGCTTCAATAAAAAAGGTAAGCAATCGGTATGCCATTTTCCGGGTTGGCTCAGGGGCACCGATAAGCAGGGAAGGGGCCGATAAGGACGGGTTGCATGCCTTGAGGTTTCGGATGCAGGCTAGGCTCTCACCGATCCGCTTGGCAATGACGTAGAGGGACTGGCCCAGTACAAACCCACAATGGGGTCCCAGGTCCAGTTTAAAACCGGGATCGTAACGTGGGATTTTCGACCCGATCTACGCTGCTGCAGCGTGGGGCTGAACATCCGGATAGGCCAGGTTGGCCACCGAATTCAGCAATTGCATACGATTGAAGGGCTTAGGGAGGAAATCCAACCACTCGGGTAGGATTTCAAGAATTG
>JALYSE010000289.1 GCA_030854955.1 Fibrobacterota bacterium
GCCTCCAACCTACTGACGGATATCGACGACGCGAGCCCAGAGGCGCCTTGGTCGGAGCTCTATCTCGTGAAGCGCACCGGCATCTATTCCCTGCAACTGAGCATCCCGGCGCCCTGGGACATGCCCATGCCCCACCACATGTTCCTTGGCCTGAAGGCGGAGGCCGTCGTCTCGGACTACTTCATGGACGGCGCATTGGACCGTGGTTCGCTCAAGCGGCTTTCCGGCTGGTCCCGCCGCGAAAGCGAGGCATCGGCGCAAATCTTCCTGGGGTATTTCCATAGCCGGCCCTATGCGTACAATTTCGTCCACCCCCTATTGCTGACCGACACGGAGGCCGGGTATGTCCATCGCTTTCCGGACCAGTCCCCGACCTGGTTCTGGTACGCGCGCCAGACCTTCCCATTGATCGATGAGTTGACCTATACGTTACGGTACTCCGGACGTTATGAGCGCCTGGATAACCGCGCTTTCGTCGCGGACCTGCCGGACGGTGGAAACCGGTATTTCTACCGCCGGCTGGAACAGGGGTATAGCCATGGCCTTTTCAGCAGCCTCGATTTCCCGCTATACAAGGGGTTCATCGCAGAGCTTCCCGTATTCGGTCTCTGGAATTACCTCGGCGCTTCCTTCTTCGGCGAGTTGCGCCGTAGCCAGTATGAGGACAGGCCGGGAGAACCAGGAACGGGTTATGACTACGAGAATACCGTGGCCGGAGCGAAGGTGAACCTGCTCTTCCACGTCATGCGCCGACTGCCTTTCGCCATTTCCCAGGCATTGGTATACGATTTTGACAGTAAGCACATGGGGTACCGAAGCCAGGTGGAATTCGCCGGCGTTCCCGGGTCTTACGATATCTTTTCCGGGAGGCGCAGGGAGCTTGGAAGCGGGCGGAACGGGCGACGATTTGCGCGTGCTCGGTGAAGACGTGGGCGGTGACCGGGTGTAGGGTTGGAAATGGGCTTCGATTTACCGATGCTCGGATGCCAGAGCCGTGGCCACGCAGGCTGTGAAACGCCGGGATCCGGCTTCATCAAGGTGGATGCCATCCGAAAATGAATACGGTCCGCAGGATTCCTCCCCGCTCAAATCCAGGTAACGGACTCCCAAGGAATCGCAGAGGGACCGGAAATTCCTCACATAGGCAGCGAAAGCCGGAGACCTTTGCAAGAACGTATCGGCCGGTGGCAAGGGTGGCTTCAGGATGACCAAGGCCACCCCATTCTCCTTGGCCAGGGCTGCGAGGTCCAGGAGATGGGCTTCGCGACGGCGCATGGCGGAGGGGCCATCGGGCATGGACTCCAAGCGCCGTAACTCGCTCCGGGCGGTCTCAGCGAACCGGAACGCAGCCAGGTCCACCATGCGGTAGGGATTGCCTTGCTTCACCTTCGCCGCGGGCTCCTTGGGGATCAGTCTCTCCTTTAGGCGAGCCTGGATCTCGTGCCGGTGATGGTAGGAGAACCAGGTACGGTGCAGCAGGAAGGATAGGCAGGGGGCGATGCCCGGGAAGCCACCGGACAAGTACAGGAAGCCGGGCCAATCGAGGTATTCGGCCCGGAAGGACTCCACGCGCAGGCCAACGCCCTCAAGCCGGAAGGGCTCCCGGGGCGGTAGAAAAGGGATGCCCGCGCCTTCAACCACCAGGTAACGCGGACGTGACTTCGGCAAGATGAATCCCTTGAATATCAGCCAGTAATTCTCGCTGCCGTTGAGCCCGGCCAAGGCCAGGTTATAGGCCCGAAAGCCCGGAAGGGGAACCCCTAGCAAAGTGTCGAGGAGACTGGCCCGGATACCGGCATCGGTCAAGGAACTACCCAGGAAAACGGCATGGCCGCCGCCGTTAGGCTGGTAGCGGGCCAGAGCCTGCCCTGCGGGGGTGATGCGTACGGTATGCCGTGCGTAGATCTCAACCAAGAACAAGGAAAGCACCAATGCGGCCGCGAAAAGAAAAAACTTGCGGGTTACCGTCATATCAGAACTGGAAGTAGATGAAGGGAGCGCTTTCGGTGGAGAAGACCAGGGCCAGGGCCACGCCGATGGCGGTGGCGGTCGCATGGAAGCCATGCCAGAGGCCGCCCTCCATGCGCCTAGTCTTTACCGTTTCCGACAGGATTTGCCAAGCGGCGCAAACCGCGAGACCCAGGGCCACGGCTTCGAGAGAGGCATGCCAGGCCCATCCACCTGAGGTCAAGCGGCCGAGGAACCGCAGGGCCAGGTCCAGGTTTGCGGCGCGGAAGAAGACCCAACCCAGGCAGACCAAGTGGAAGGTGAACAGAATTTTCACGGGGCGCCAGGGGTCCGGTCCCTCGCCGTCCTTGCGGCTTGCCCCGGGCAGGAGGCGCTGAAGGACCAACAAGGTCCCGTGGTAGCAGCCCCAGATTACGAAGGTCCAATTGGCCCCATGCCAGAGTCCTCCCAGGGCCATGGTGAGGAACAGGTTCCGCAAGGTGAAAATCCCACCCTTGCGATCGCCGCCGAGGCTCTTGTAAAGATAGTCGCGGAGCCAGGCCGACAGGGTCCTATGCCAGCGGCGCCAGAATTCCCGGGGTGAGGCGCTGAGATAGGGGATGCTGAAGTTGTCCGGGAAGCGAAAGCCCAAGGACAAGGCCGAGCCACGGGCCATGTCAGTATAGCCCGAAAAATCAAAATAGATCTGGAAGGCGAAAGCATAGACTGCCAGCAGGCAGTCCCAGGCCCCGTAACCTCCAGGGTTTCCGAAGATCGGATCCGCGAATCCCGCCAGGGAATTGGCCAGGAACACCTTCTTGCAGAAGCCGCGGGCAAAGAGCAAGGCCGCCTCTGCGGTCCGGCTCCAGTCGAGTCGGGGCATGGGCCTCAACTGGTGAAGGAACTCGGAGGCGCGAACTATGGGCCCTGCCAGCAACTGGGGAAAGAAGGCCACGAAGAGGAAATACTCCAGGGCGGAGACCGGCCGCAGCTCGCGGCGGTAAATGTCCACGGTATAGCTGAGCCCCTGAAATGTGAAGAAAGAGATACCCACGGGTAGGATAATCTCCAGGGCCGGCTGCGGGATGCCCGGGAAGACGGAACGGAAGGAGTCCACGAAGAAGTGAAAGTACTTGAAGAAGCCGAGGATGCCTAGATTGACCGCGATGCTTACAAGAAGGAGGGTTTTGCGCGCACCTTGCCTTTCCTCCAGGTGCAGGAAATGGCCGCAAAGGAAATCGGTCCCGGCCGACAGGAGGATGAGACCCAGGAAGCGCCAATCCCAGGCGGCATAGAACCAGAGGCTTCCCGCGAGCAGGAGGGGCTTTCGCATCGGGACGGGAACGATCCAATACGCCGCGAAGATGGCGAGGAAGAAGACCGCGAATTCGAGCGAGTTGAAAAGCACGGTTTCCCTGGTTGGGTCCAGGTCGATTCTATGAAAACGCGGCTCTGAACGCCACCTATTTGATGAGACCGTAAGCGCGGCGGGCTTGAGCCAGCTTGGTAACGTGAAAAGGAACGCCGAAAACGTCGGATACTTCGAAAGGGATTTTTTTCTGGGGATCGATGATTCCCAAGGTGGTTATCGCCTCATCGCAAACGCGAATCTTGAAATCGATATCACCCTTTGATGTCTGTCGTGCCGTCATTTCATCCATCAGGAGGGGAACGGCCTTGGCCACCCACTCGGGTCGGTTGATATACCGGAGGTCCCTGAGTGCGATGCCCTTTTCCTTGGGGGTTCCGTTTTCGAGGGTGAATTCCAATTTTCGGGTTTCCTTGGGAAAGCCCAATTTGGCCAGCGCTTGCCGGTAGGCATGCCCGGCTTGCGGCCGGTTTTCCTTTTTCTGCAGGACCATCAAAGGCTCAATCATCTTGGTATCACCGGTGTTTCCGACGGCCCGGATCAGGAACATGGAGAATTCGTCGTCTTCTTCGGAACGGGTTTGATCCGCTTCCAGTTCCGCCAGCAGCCGCTTCGCATCCTCCGCGATTACCTTGCCGGGCAAGCCTTCGGCGGCGCGGGAACGGATGCCGCCGTCCTTGTCCTTGAGCATGCGGAAAAGCAAGTCTCTGCTCCATTTGGCATGCGAGGTTCCGGCAAGGTCGATTTGCAATTCGCGAGCCTCGATTTTCACCGGAGTCAGGGACGCGGTGAATGCCAGGTCTGAGTCGGAAAGCGACGCCGCTTCGTCCAATAGGGATCCATCCGCTTTTTCGATACGGTCCCGGAGTGACTTTTGATCCATATGGGGCGTTCCTTTTCCAAGAGCCGCGGCCAGCAAGGCAGCGGGCAATATCAAGATCAGTCTAAGCATCGGCGGGCAATGCCAGGCCGTGGTGGGCGTAAGGGTTGGCGCGTACGCTTCCCCTGGACACCGCAAGCTCATTGTCGGTGCCGTCGTTCGCCAGATTCTTTACGGAAATCATGTCCCCGGAAGCCATAGTATTGGCGTCATAAGGGCCGTAGGTTGCGTCCTGCCAGGAGCGATCCGGATTGGTCACGTCGAAGTTGACGTACTTGGACATCAACCGCATGCGCGACCAGATATCGCTGCGCCAGGGGGTGGCCACTCCCCGGTCATCGGCATGCGCGTGTTCCGCCCGCGTGATACGGAGCATGTGTCCGAATTCATGGGCGAGCACCCGGGCCAGGGCGTCCATGTTCGACGCTTTGCTTGTGAAAACGCAGGAGGGGTCGAAGTCCCAGCGATTTCCCGCATGCGCGAGCGGATTGGATTCCGCCACGTTTCCATCGGCGTCATTGAAACGGGTATGCAATAACTGGGTGAAATAGACGTTCATGACATTCCGGCGGTTCAATCTCGTAGCGATCCCGCTTGAGCGGTAGCTGGCACCGACATAATCGTCATCCACAATGCCTGCAGCCGCCTCGCGCACCGTATGCG
>JALYSE010000290.1 GCA_030854955.1 Fibrobacterota bacterium
GGGGACAACGGGGTCGGCGGAGTCATGATAGTCTATCGTAATGGAGCGTTAGACGGCCCTACGGGGGCTATAGCCTCCATAATCGATGGCAGGACGTACAAGCCGACTTTTTTCAATGCCGGTAATGTCGGAATCGGGACTACGACCCCAACCGAAAAGCTGGAAGTTGCTGGCACCATCAAGGCCAATTCCATCAAGGTCGCCAAATTCGAGGTTGTTCCTGATTATGTGTTCGAAAAGGGGTATCGGCTGGAGACCTTGGAAAATGTAGAGCGCTTCGTAAAGAAAAACAAGCATCTTCCCGAGGTTCCGAGCGCTGCCCAGTTGCAGGCCGAGGGCCTTGATTTGGCCTCGATGAATTTGCGTCTCTTAAAAAAGGTGGAGGAATTGACCTTGCACGCCATCGAGCAGGACAAGCGGATCCGGTCCTTGGAAGCGCGCGCCGATCGGAACTGATCCAGTCCAGGTGAGCCTAGTGGGCCCGATCTAAAAAGTCGGGGTTGTACCTCAAAATTCGCATCTGTTTCGAGGCTATTCCACCGCCCTTGATTGACACCAACCAGTCTCTTTGTAGCTTTGGATAACCATCTTTTTCAACCTTGGTTCCATAATGCGGTATTCTCTTTCCAGGTTCTTGATTTTGCTTGGCCTAGCCATGATGGGATTGTCCTGCGATCAGGAAATCAACTCGGCCAAGGATCAGCCCAAGATCGCTTATGTGATGTCGGTATCCGATAGCGCTTCCGCGGCTCCTTTGGGCGAAGTGCGTATCCGAGCGACCACCATTGCCGGCGATACCTCCACCTATTTCACGGATCGCGTTGATGGGCGTGTCGAACTTCCGGTTCTGTACAGTTCCCGAACTGCCTTCGTCTTCAGCCTTCCAAGTTACCGGACTTTGGACCTGGTGGACACGACATCCGCTGCCGTTGATACCCTTTTTGGACGGCCGCTCACGCGGCTGCTTAAGGTTAGAATGGTTAAACTTTCACCAGCCTTTTTGGCAGACACCTTGCCCAGGGATACGCTGAATACCAAGGATACGCTGGTTATTCATTTCAAGCAACCGATCAAAATGATGGGGGAGCCTATCGTGCGTTTGGTCAATATCACCGACCGGCTTTGGAGTGTCTCTATCCTCGATAGCTCCAACCGGGTCCTGAAAATTATCCAGCGCGAGGACGATTGGTTGCCGGGAAAGGTATATGCTTTTGAGATTCCGCTCGCCAACTTCCAAGGGCAGATGATTTCGGAATCGAAGGACAGCGCCGGCATTCTGCGCGGCAGCTTTTACGTGAAGTCGGGTACTTTGGTGGATTCGACTCTCGCGTATCCTACCGGCATGCGGCTAGCCTATTTCAATTCGGGAAACGATCGGCGGTTCGATTCATTGAGCGAGGCCACCAGCCCGAAGCCGGATTCCACGACCCGTTTCGCGCGCCTGAAATGGAACTGGAAAGACGCGAAGTTGAACAGGGTAGACAGCATCCTGGTGTTCCTAAAGGATCCCGGTGCTATCCTCCCCAGTTGGAAGCAATGGACGGCCATTCCCGGATTCGCCGATTCGGCGACCTTGGATTTTGCCGAGCTTTATTCCACTTCGCTTTCCAAGAATCAGAATTCGATATTCCCATTGCGGAATTCGGCCACTGCGGAAATTCAATTGAAGGTTTTGTATCTGGAGGGCGGCCGGATATTGGATAGCCAGTCTTTTCTTCCTGCGGTGAAACAGGAAATGGGTCCTTCCGTTTACCTGGTTTACGACATCATGGACAGTCTGAAAAGGGGAGTAGGGTCGCGTGATACCATCGAGGTGTCCTTTGTGACCAATCCTGCGGATCCCGGCTCGGCATTCGATTTCGGTCCAACACCTCCCGTGCCCAAGCTTTATTTGAATGATGTCCGGGACAGCCTGCATCTGTTTTGGCTTCCGGTCTCCGGAAAAAAGGGACGCTTGGTGTACGCCTTTGGATCAAGTGAATCTCCCCCTCCTTTTACCCGTTTCCGGGCGGACTTGGACGGATTGTCATTTTCGGGAAAGCCCATTTGGCAGCGGAATCTGCGGACCGCCGTGGGGTTCGATTGATCGCCCAAACTTTGGACATCGAAGCTGGCATCAAAGCCGCCCTGGTCGACCTGCGAGTCAGCGGGGATAGCTTGGCCGAAAACCTGGAGCGCGTTTTCAAGGGCGATGGGGCCCCAGCCATTTCCGGACTGCTTCGGGACGAATTGAACATTGTTGCCGAGGATATCCTCGCCCTGACGCCGGATGGGGACGCCTTGCGGGCCTTGCCAGCCGAAGCCGTCCGCAGCTATACTATCCTGCCGCTGCAATGGGTGGGTGGTAAGTTGAAAGTGGCCCTCATTGATCCCACCGACTTCTATGTCCTTCTCGACCTGCATATCCTTACGGGAGCGCCTATCCTGCCGGTGGCCGCGGACCGGGTGTCCCTGGAGAAGATGATTGATAAGCATTACCGGAGCGGTTCCGGAAATGCCGGCGGCGGATATGTGGACTTCAGCGCCACCACGGGAAAGCCCAAGACGGACGGTTCCGACCCAAAACCGCTTCAGTCGAATGCGGGGGAAGGCGGAGGCAAGCCATTCCAGTCCTCCGTCAGGATCCCGTTGCGGGCCAGAGAAGGCGACAGCCCCATCATCCGGCTCGTCAATGAGATCATTTCCGAAGCCATCCATGCGGGCTCTTCCGATATCCACTTCGAGCCCTTCGAACGCGAGATGAAGGTGCGTCTTCGCCAGGACGGCGTCCTGCGGGTGCATCGGACCATAAATGCCCGTTCCAAAGCCGAAGTAGTCTCCCGCCTCAAGATCATGGCCAGCCTGGACATCGCGGAAAAGCGACGTCCCCAGGATGGCCGCATCCGGATGGAAGGCGCCGGCCACGGCATCGATGTCCGTGTTTCCACCCTTCCCACCGATCATGGTGAAAAGGTGGTATTGCGGATTCTCGACAAGAGTGCCGTGCCCTTGGATTTCGTCAAGCTGGGATTGGATGCCGTTCGCCAAGCCCATTTGGAAAGGGCGTTACGACTTCCCTACGGCATGATCCTGATGACCGGCCCCACCGGCGCCGGCAAGACCACCACCTTGTATACCTGCCTGAATCTGATTAAATCCCCGGAAGTCAATATCGTCACCGTGGAAGATCCCATCGAATATAAGCTCGACGGCATCATCCAGACCGCGGTCAAGTCCGAGGTCAACTATACCTTCGCCAACGCCCTGCGCACCATTTTGCGCCAGGACCCGAACGTGATCATGGTAGGTGAGATCCGAGACAGGGAAACCGCCGAAATCGCTGTGCGCGCCGCGCTGACCGGCCATCTGGTTCTTTCCACCTTGCATACCAATGATGCCCCCGGGGCCATCGCCCGCCTTCTGGACATGGGTATCGAGCCTTTCCTGCTGGCTTCGGCCCTGACCTTGGTGGGGGCGCAGCGCCTGGTGAGACGGGTCTGCCCGCATTGCGCCGTTCCGGATGCCCCTGGTCAGGCTGCCGGATCCGCTGACCCGGCTTGGGCCGGCGGGGCGCGCGGAAGGGGCTGCCACCATTGCAATCGCACGGGTTATGCCGGCCGGGTCGGCCTCTATGAAATCATGCAGGTAACGGATGGGATACGGTCCTTGATCGCCGAGAAGAAGGATACCAACCTGATTCGCGAATTGGCCATCCAGGAGGGGATGTTGGGATTGCGGGAAGACGGCATGGCCAAAACCAGGAATGGCCTGACTTCCTTGGAAGAAGTCCTTAGGGAGACCGCATGAATCGTAATGGAAACATCCGGAATTTGGTAGGGGTCGCCATGCTGGTTTTCGCCGCCGCCCCCGGTTCATCTTGGTCCGGTCCAGTTCCGGCTCCCGAAGGGGAAATCCTGCTTGCCCAAGGTTCCGGTGACAAACCAATGTCCCCGGCCGCGCGGCGGTCCTTCATCCGCGATTCGCTTCGCCAGGAACGCCTGAAAACGCAAGCCCAGGCTGCCGCGACCGTCCAGGATGCCGGACCGGGAAATGCAAATGCTCCTTCCGGGACGCCTGGTTCGGGAGCGGGCGCTAATCCCTCTCAATCGAATGTGCCCCTGGCTGTCGATGCCCAGGTTATTGCCGGATCGGTGGAACCGGCCTCGGTAGTGGTGCCTTCAACCGCTCCCAAAGTCAACGTCGAGTTGCCGATTTCCGATTCCCTGATGGTCAAGGCCCTGAACGTCCGCAATACGGAAATCCGCGACGTGTTGCAGGGGTTGGGCATCCAATACGGGGTCAATATCGTGCTTGCTCCCGAGGTAGCCGGGCCGATTACCGTGAACCTCAGCAAGATCAAAGTCAAGGATGCCCTGCGCATCATCGCCGAAGAGAATGGCTACCAACTTTCCGTGGTCCACGGGGCCGTGAAGGTGGAGAAACGGGCCGCACCCAAACCCGCGGAACCTCCTCCGCCCCGGTTCCTGGTCAGCTTTGCCGAGAATCGCCTCTCCGTGGATTTGCAAAAAATTCCGGCGGAAGAAGTGGTCCGCCGGCTCATGGAAGCCACGGGCAAGAATATCATTCTCGACCAGAATGCCTCGGTGGATTTGAGTGCGCATTTTAAGGATTTGGAGCTCCGCAAGGGGTTGGCCCTTTTGTCCGAAACCAATGGCCTGACGGTGCGAGAAAAGGATGGAGTCTATACCTTCAGCAGGCAAGCCTGGTCCTCAGGCGCGAAGGATGCCGCGGGCGCCCCCGCCAATACCGGTCCTATGCGCGTGACGGTCAAGGACAAGCTGGTGAGCATGGAAGTCACGAGCGCGTCCCTTTCCGATATCATTTCCAATATCAGCGCCCAGACCGGCATCAGC
>JALYSE010000291.1 GCA_030854955.1 Fibrobacterota bacterium
TGCCAAAGCCGAGGCTATATTGGCGACATATTTTCTCACATTCACAAGGCTTTGCCAGGCATGCGGATCTATCATGGCAGCATGGCCCGCGCGGCCCAATTCCAATGGCAAAATTCCTTCAGAGGCAACCACCACCGATTTTCGATAGTGGGCGGCTTCTATCAGTCTCCCCAACCAACCTTCAAATCCCATCCCATTCATAAATAAGATCTCCGCTTCGGAGATGGCTTTAGCGTCCCCTGGCGTAGGCTCATAGACGTGCGCGTCTGCGTCCGGACCCACAAGCAAAGTCACCTCAACGTGCTCTCGGCCAATACTTTTGACCAAGTCACCCAGGATGCTGAAACTGGCCACTACCTTCAACGGTGCAGCGCAGCATATTGGAGCAAGAATTGAGACCTGAATCGCCCAAGCGAGGGATTTAGGGAACCGGAAATGCATAGCGTCAGGCTTGCAAGTGTCGGCGGCGGATGCGACTGGTTAAAATTCCGCCTTGGGCGCCTAGAAAAAGAGAAATCAAGTAGAGCGCGCCCGAAACCAGGATTATGGCAGGACCCGAAGCCACATTGGCATGATACGAAAACAACAACCCGGCGTAGCCGGAAGCGAAAACGAAGAAGCTGGCGGTTATGGCCAAGCTCCAGACCTCATTGGCCCAGAACCTAGCCGCAGTTGCAGGCAACATCACCAATCCCACGGCCATCAACGTTCCCAGGGCTTGGAACCCACCTACCAAATTTAGGACGACTAGGACAAGGAAAAGGAAATGGTAAACCCAGCCTCGCGCACCCATGGAGCGCAAGAAACGAGGGTCAAAACATTCCACAACCAAGGGTCGGAATATGAATGCTAAAGCCACCAAGGTGAAACTGGAGATTCCTGCCAAAAGAAGGAGCGAGGCGTTGTCCACCGCCAGGATGGATCCAAAAAGCATATGCATCAAATCAACCGTACTCCCCCGCATGGAGACGATAAGCACACCGATAGCAAGAGAAATGAGATAGAAAGCCGCGAAGCTTGCATCCTCGCGAAGTTTGGTCACGCGCGTAACCAGCCCGGAAAGCAGGGCGACGGCAAGCCCGGCCAGAAACCCTCCCGTGCTCATCGCCAAGAGCGAGAATCCCGCAATCAAGAATCCTACCGCCGCGCCCGGTAAGATGGCATGGGACATCGCATCGCCCACGAGACTCATCCGCCTCAACACAAGCAGGATTCCAATGGGACCGCATCCCAAGGCCATGGCCAGGCAGGCGATGAGCGCGCGTCGCATAAAGGCGAATTCGAGGAAGGGACGCAACAGGTAGTCGTATGCATGGATCATTTCAATTTTTCCAACATACGGCCGCATCGTAGTCCCATTTTTCTGATAAGGATTTGGCCTGCTTTAGGTAGGATTCGCTGAGTACCTCGCGGGTATTCCCCCAGGCGATGCACTCCCTGGCCATGAGGAGGGTTTCCGGAAAATACTCCCGAACTTGATCGATATCATGAAGGACTCCGATCACGGTACGCTTCTCGGTATTCCATCTCCTCAACAAGGCCAGCAAATCCGCTGTCGTACGCGCATCGATGGCCGTAAACGGCTCGTCAAGGAGAATTACGCGGCAATCCTGAAGCATTACCCGGGCGAATAGAACGCGTTGGAACTGGCCTGCCGAGAGGCTTCCAATGGGCCGCTTCCCAAAACCCTCCAACCCAACTGCGGCCAAGGCGTCCAATGCCGAATCGCGCAGGGCAGGGGAAACGCTGCGGAACGGTCCTGTCAGCCTCCAATGCCCCAGTAGCACCGTATCCAATACCCGGATCGGAAAGGTCCTGTCTATTTCGGCCTGTTGGGGCAAGTAGGCGATATCCCTCCGCGAATAATTGCGGATAATCCGTCCTTGTTGTACAGGAATCATACCCATAATGGCTTGGAGTAGGGTGCTCTTGCCTGCGCCGTTCGGACCCATTATGCCCGTCAAAGTACCTTCCAGAAAGGCACCGGAGAAATGATGTATGGCTGGATGCCGATCATAGGCGATCGTAACGTCCTCAAGAATGATGGCTGGAGATGAGCATAGAGCTGGCACGGTTAACTCAAGGCCCAGGCCACACAACCCCAAAGGCCGGCAATCGCGATGCAAGTGGTCAAAACTCTCACCCAGGCACTCCAACCCATAAGACCTGTGCCACCACCCAATAACCCCGTAATCCGGGATCTGGTATTGAATGCATGCATGCCTGGTTTATTTCTTTCTGGATTTGCGGACATTAGAACCCTCAATATCTCCACCGAATTTCTTCTTGAATTTCTCCACCCGACCCTGGGTATCGACCAATCTCTCTTTGCCGGTGAAAAATGGGTGCGAAGCGCTGGAAATCTCCATATTGACAAGGGGATACTCTTTTCCATCTTCGAATGTGGTTCGCTCCTCCGAGGCGACTGTTGAGCCGATAAGGAAAACGGCACCATTGGATGTGTCCCTAAAAACAACGGGACGGTAATTGGGATGGATTCCTGGCTTCATTAGAAAAGACCTCCTGAAAATGCTTGTGCGTTTAAATGATAATCAAAAATCATTATATTCCAAATAGGCCGGTTTTCCCGGAAAAATTGAAATCACCCATGGGAAAATCCCGAATGTTGTATATTGATAATTTATTATCAATATAGGATGGGAAATGAACAAATTACCAGTCACCGTGCTTTCCGGATTCCTGGGCGCCGGAAAAACAACATTACTTAACCATGTTCTGCGCAACCGTGAGGGACTCAGGGTCGCCGTCATCGTAAACGACATGAGCGAAGTGAATATTGATGCCAAATTGGTGGAAAGAGGAGGCTCCGCTCTAAGTCGGGTGGATGAAAAGCTTATTGAAATGAGCAATGGCTGCATTTGCTGCACCTTGCGTGAGGACCTCCTTCAGGAGGTGGGTCGATTGGCGAGAGAGGGTCGATTCGACTATCTATTGGTGGAATCAACCGGCATTTCCGAACCTCTGCCGGTCGCAGAAACGTTCACCTTTACGGATGAATCCGGAAATAGCCTCTCGGATATAGCCAAACTGGACACCCTAGTAACAGTGGTGGATGCGGCCAATTTCCTCAAGGATTGGGAAGGTGGGGAAAGCCTTCAAGACAGGAAGGCCGGTTTGGACGCTACCGACGATCGCGGGATCGTGGACCTCCTTGTAGAGCAGGTGGAATTTGCCAACGTCATCGTCATCAACAAAACCGATCTAGTCGGACCCTCCCGTCTTGGAAAACTCGAAGGCATTCTACGGCGGCTCAATCCGGATGCCAAAATCCTGCGGTCCAGAAAAGGGAAAGTGCCTTTGAAATCCATTTTGTCCACTGGACTATTCGATTTCGAAAAAGCCCAGGAAGCCCCAGGTTGGCTTAAAGAAATCCGGGGTGAGCATCTTCCGGAATCGGAGAAATACGGCATCGGCAGTTTTGTATACCGGGCTCGCAGACCCTTCCACCCGGGCCGCCTTTGGGCCATGATCCAGGATGGTGTATTCGCTGGCGTGGTCCGCTCCAAAGGGTTGTTTTATCTGGCCAGTCGTCAGGATGAGGTTCTGCAGTGGTCCCAGGCCGGCGAATACCTGCATTTGGAACCAGCCGGCTCGTGGCAAGATTCGCCCGAGGACGAAGAAACTCCTCAGGATTGGGATCCTGATTCCGGATTCCGGCGGCAGGAGCTTGTTTTCATCGGAGTTAAAATGGATCAGGAGGATATTGAGGAGACCTTGGATGGGTGCCTGTTGAACGATATCGAGATGACAGAAGGGCCTGATGCATGGAAATCCTTCGAAGACCTGTTTCCCATTACTGAACCAGAGCAGGAATCAGACATCTAGTGGCATCAAAGGATTTATCCCGAGTTAAAGGGACGATTTATTTCTGCAATGGGGAAGCCTGTTTGCGGGCCGGGGCGGAGTCTTTAACGGAAGCGATTCGTGCCCGGATACATCACAACCATTGGGATTCCAAGATGCATACCGTCAAAACCAGGTGCGCGGGATTCTGCGAAGAGGCGCCGGTAGTGGTATTGCAACCGCAAAATGCCTGGTATGGTCACGTAGATGTCCAATCGGGCTGCCGCATTCTCACGCAGCACCTAATGGGTGGAAAACTAATTTGGGAGAAACTGTTTTTTCCGCCGAGTGGGGAAAATCATGACCGCGAATAGAACCCGAATCAACCTTATAACCGGTTTTCTGGGATCCGGAAAAACCACTTGTATCGCGAATCTCCTGTCCCAAAAGCCGGCGAATGAAAAATGGGCCGTGATTGTCAATGAATTCGGACGCATCGGGATAGATGGAGCCATGTTGGCCACCGGCGCTTCCGATATCATCGTTAAGGAAGTGGCGGGAGCCTGTCTGTGCTGTACCGCCAATTATCCCCTGCAAACGACCCTGACCGGTCTTCTGAGCCAAGAATGTCCGGACCGTATCCTGATTGAACCGACAGGCCTTGGCCATCCTGAGGGCATCCTAAGAACTCTTCATGGCCAGCGACTAAAGGAGCACATGGATGTGCGGGCGATCCTCTGCCTCGTTGATCCAGGCCAATTTTCCACGGCCAATCTCAGGGGAAACACCACCCTCATCGATCAAATCCAAATCGCCGATTGCGTGGCCATCAATAAAACGGATCTAGCTTCAGCGGAACAAATTCGGGTGGTCATGAGCCATTGTCTAGCCGTCCGGCCGTTCAAATCCTGGATTGTTCGGACCACCGAGGGTAGAATGCCTGTCTCCTGTCTTGACTTGCCCGCTCCTAGGGGCAGGACAATGTTGCATTCCCCCGAACATGAATTCAATGGCGGCGAACACCCCATTCAGG
>JALYSE010000082.1 GCA_030854955.1 Fibrobacterota bacterium
GTCTATGGCCTCTGGAACGGCATTTTCGGAGGCGAAGTCTGGCAGAACCTGGCGAACCAGAGAGTGGCTGAAAAAGCCTTCGCGGCCGGAGCCATCCGCAACGCCCTGCTGCTGGCCGCCCTGGTTTACGCGACCTGGCGCTGGCTGCTCAAGGACAGCGAGCCCCTCAAGTTCGGATGCGTGCTTCTCGCCGTGACCCTCATCGATCTCTATTGGGTCGATTCCAAGTTCATCAAGACCTATCCCGCCGATCGCTTCCTGACCCGAGAACCCGCCGTGGATTTTCTCAAGGCCGACACCTCGCGCTTCCGCGTATTCGGACTGCCGGGTGCCTACGAGCGGTGGCAGATGCAGTTCAACGAGATTGAAACCACGGACGGTTGGACCGATAACGAGTATCGCCTTTACCGCGAATACCGCGGCGGGGACTATCAGCAGAATCCGAACTTCATGAATGGATTAAAGCAGAACCCCGATGGCACGGTCTCCGGGAGTCCCTTCCTGGATCTGCTCAACGTGAAGTATCTGGCCTACCGCCAGCAGGGCGAGGGAGCCATGCAACTGGCGGAAAACAAGTCCGTGCTGCCCAGGGCCTGGTTCGCATCCTCCTGGGAAACGGTTCCGGACAGCCTCTCCATGGCGGCCATGAAACAGCCCGGCTTCGACGCCCGGACCCATGTCATCGTGTCCGACTCCACTCCGCTTCCCTCCGGCTTCACGCCTTCCGCGCCTGTAGCCGCCATGGCGACCGCGTCCGATACCACCGTACCCGCAACCCCTGCGGCCGCAAAGGGTGCGGACGCCTCGGTGATCGAAAAAGAGTGGCGCTACAATCACATGTCCTACCAGGTGGAGAACCCCGCGCGCGGCCTGCTGATCCTTTCCGAACTCTACTTTCCGAATTGGAAGGTCAAGGTGAACGGCAAGGACGCACCCATTCTGAAGGACAATTACGCCTTCCGCGGCGTGGCCCTGGAACCGGGAAGCCATTTGGTGATCCTGGAATACCATTCCCCCTGGATGCGGAAGGGCTTCCTGATCTCAGGGGTATCGCTGCTGTTACTCGTCTTGGTCGCGGCGGGGCTGTGGTCTATGGAACGGAAGGGAATCCGGAATGGGAACTGAGGCCGGCGCTATGGGCCATGCCAAAATCCGCGTCACCAAGTGGATCGCCAAGCGGGTGCCCAGCAAGATCCTGTATCGGACCTTGATCCGCATGTCCACCATCCCAAAGCAGACGATTTTCCAGGAAGCCTTTGCGGCGGCCGACCCGTCCAAAACCGCCCTGGATATCGGCACCAACCGCGGCATCGTCTCCTATTTCATGTCGAAGCGGTTCGCCTCGGTCCACTCCTTTGAACCGAACGCGGAACTGTGCGTCTTCCTGGAGAAGGTGCTTCCCGCAAACTGCACCTTGCACCGGTGCGCCCTGTCCGATGAGGCGGGGCAAAGCGCCCTGTCCGTGGCGCTTGAATCCGGGATCCCCATCCACGGGCGCGGCCGCATCCTGGCGGAGGAAAAGAGCGCAGAAGAAAAGTCCGGGACGGGGCCGTCCCGGACGGGGCCGTCAAAGACGGAGCCCGCCTATGCCGTCCAGGCGATCAAACTGGAAACCCTGGACGCCCAGGCCCTGACGAACATCGGGTTCATCAAGATCGACGTGGAAGGCCACGAGGAAAAGGTGATCCGAGGCGGCCTCTCCACCCTGCGCGACAATCGGCCCGTGCTCGTCGTCGAAATCGAGAAGCGCCATACCGGCCGGCCCGCCGGGGATACCCTCCGCCTAATCGAATCCCTGGGGTACTCGGGATACTTCTTCGAAAACGGAACGCGGCGCCCGTCCTCCGAATACACCGAAAGCATGCAGGATCCGGGATACCCGGTCTATATCAACGATTTCATGTTCCTGCCGAAATGAAAATCGCGGTCCTCTCCAGCTTCCCGCCCCGGAAATGCGGCATCGCCTATCTGACCAAGAACCTGTTCGACGAATTGCGCCTCCAGGGCCATCAACTGGTCACCTTCGGCATCGACGACTCGGAATGCGATCACCTCCTCGACACCGCATCTCTTACCGGGCTTTTGAAAATCCTGCCCATCCTCAAGCGCGACAAAATCGACCACGTCTCCATCCAGTTCATCGTCCCGTTCTACAACAAGAAACGGTTCGGACTCAACTTCCTCCTACTCCTATGGGCCCTCCGCAAAAAGCGCGTGATCGTTACCCTGCATGAGCTGCACTACTTGCGCTCCCTCGGCCAAGTGTTCCGCAACCCCCTGGATCTGTTCCATATCGTCCTGGAGGGGTTGATCGCGCGCATGTGCACCGGGGTTATCCTGCATACCGAGACCCAGGCCGACATCCTCCGCAAGTACGGCGTGCGCAACGCCCGCTGTATCCGCCTCGGCATCCAGACCTTGCCGATCCCGCGCGAGCGCAAGGTCCTGAACCGTGCCCTGTTCTTCGGCAAGCTGGCGCCCATCAAGGGTGTTCACTTGTTCGCAGGTATCGCCAAGGCCTGTCCGGAAATCCATTTCACCATCGCCACTTCCGTGGAGCCGAAATTCAAACCGTACCTCGCCGAAGTGGAACGGCTCCTGACCGGTATCCCGAACCTGGAATTCCTCTGCAAGGAATGGATCGGTGACGAAGAGAAGGAAGGCTATTTCGCGGCCGCAGACGTTTTGGTTCTTCCCTACGTGAGCGGCCATTACCAGAGCGGCGCGGCCTCGGAATCCGGGGTCTACAACATTCCCGCCATCGTAACCGACCTGGGGCCTCTGACCGAGGTGCCGAAGACCTACGGGAGCGGGGTCGTGGTTTCGACTCCCTCGCCGGAAGAAATCAAAGCCGCCATCGGGGCAATCTTCGGGAATTACGGCGCGTATCTGGAAGGGGTCCGGAAATACCGGAATGATGCGAATTGGGCAACGGCGGCCGCTAAGTACGCGGCTTATCTGAAGGGGTAGGCTCCGGCCGGACCCGATCCGTGGTTCCGCCCCCCGCCGTCAGGTTCCGCCACAGGATCCACGCTCCCCCGATCATGGCGTTGACGATCATGAGCGAATAGCTGACCACGCTGACGGCGATGATTTGCGCCGCCGGGGTCCCAAAGGTGTTCTGGATCAGAAAGATGTTCAGGTATTCCACCACTCCGAGTCCGCTGATGCTGATGGGCAGAGCCACGAGCGCGTTCGCCAGGGCCATCTGGAAGCAGAGAAACAGCACGGGGATTTCCACTCCCACGCCCCAGAAGATGCAAAAGGCGGATCCAATCATGAGGATCTGGATTCCCAAGGTCACCCACAGCACCCGCGCCAAAACCCCCGGCACGCCGATTGCCGTCCGCATCGCCTGCAACAGCCGGGTCAGGAAGGCGCGAAAGGCCGGCACGAACGGAATCGCGAATAGCAAGGCCGCGCAGGCTCCACCCAACAGCGCCAGCTTCCGCCAGGACAATTCCGCCTTTTCGATCACCTCCAGCAACGGCGCGCCGAAATAGAAGAGGCCGACCAGGCCTATGGCGCCCTGCAAGGCCAACCCCAGGAATTGCGAAAAGAAGATCACGCTCGATTCGTGCAGGGGTTTGTTGTACTTCTTGCCGAACAGCACCACCTTGAGCATGTCCGCGCTCAGGCTGCCGGGAAGAATGACGCGATAGAACATCCCCACATAGATGAAATGCAGGTATTTGGAGACCGTAAGCCCCGGGATGCGCAGCAGGATTTTCCAACGCCAGGCCTGCAGGTAGAGGATGCCCACCCCTTGGAGGTAGCCGAGGGCGATCCAGCCGGGCTTGGCGGCTAGGAGCGAGTCCCAGACCTGCCTCCATGAAATGGAAACGGCCAGGTAGATCACCAGGCCGAGACTGATCCCGAGTTTGAAAAGAAACTTCGGACGGGGTCCTATTTTCATCGACCCGACATTCCCATCATTTGGAAACGATCTCCAGGGACGGCAAGGGGAAGATCAACTTGCCGCCCGACTCGAGGTATTTTTGCACATGGGGGAGCTGCAGCAAGAACTCCTTGAAGTGGTACGGTCCCACCACCAGGTAATCCGGCTTCTTGGCGAACAGATCTTTTTCCGGGACGATGGGAATGCCGGATCCGGGAGTCATGCAGCCGAACTTGTCCTCGTTGACCTCCCCGATGGCGGGCAGCAGCTCCGGGGTGATCTCGCAATATTGCAATACCGCGTTGAATTTTGTGGAAGCGCCCAGGCCGAATACGGTCTGGCCCTTGGCCTTGATGTCCTGAAGCAGCTTGCGGAAATCCTGCTTGTGCAGTTTCGCGCTGCTTTCGAAATGACGGTAGATGGCCAGGCCGTCCAGGCCCAGGATTTTCTCCTGCTGCTCCAGAAGCGTTACGGACGGATGGGTCGGGAGGTCCTTATGGTGCTCGGCCACGACGCGGAAGCTGCCGCCGTTGCAATCGTTCAGTTCCACTTCGCGGACGGAAAGCCCGGCCTCCCTGAGGATGTGGCTGATTTGCGAGAGCGAATAGTATTCCAGGTGCTCCTGGACCGCCGTATCGTACATGTTCTTGGCCAGCATCAGCAAGGAGTAGCTTTGCTCAAACACCCATACGCCATCCGGATGCAGGACGCGCTTGATGTCCCGGGCGAAGGCGATCGGATCCTCCAGATCGTAGAAGCAAGCGATCGAGGTGACGATTTTGGCTTTCCGGTTGGTGTCGCGGAAATACTCGAAGAAGGTTTTCGAGCTGAAGAAATCGGCGATGGGGATGGTACGTTCGTCGTAGTAGGAGCGGAACTTCTTGATGGTGGGATCCATACCCACGAAGGAAATCTCGGACGGTACGGTGGACGGCGCGGCACCGGAACCTTCGGCTTGGATCTTCAGGTAGGAGCGGAGCAGGGTCCCGTCGTTGCTTCCGATGTCCAGCACCAGATCCCCCGGAGTCAACCCCACCAGGGAACTGGTATACCGAGCCATGCCCATGAGGTGATCGACCATGGAACGGTTCAGGCCCGAACGGTATCCGTAGTTCTCCCCGTACATCATTTCCAGGGATACGCTGTGCTTGATCTGGACCAGCCCGCAGGAGCCTTCCCCATGGCACTTGACGAGCACCACCGGGGACTTTTCCACGACCTGGCCCTGCTTGGGGAACACGCCGGTCAACGCTTGCATCCCGAGATCCAGGATGGGTTCCAGCCGTTTATTGCCGCAAATCCGACATTTTTCGATTTCACGATAAAACATGTTCCACCTCATGGAAGGAACATGAAATATACTATTCCCGGTGCGGGCGGATCCTCATCTTTGCAAGAGGAACAGCCCCGTGGCCACATACCCAGACTTCGCCAGACGCCACCCTCCGGTAACCTTTTCGAAGCGCGCGGATAGCCGGTTGCCGGCCAGGTCGAACAGCAATGGCCGGGAGCCCGTGCCGTCATCGGCCACGAACAAGTCAGCTCGGTCTTGGAGCAGAAAGGGCCGGGAGCGCACCGATCGGTCGGCCAGGGAAGTGGGAACGCTCAAGTCCAGGATCATGGGACGGGATGGGCTCCATTCACCCGTCATGGCGACGGAGGCCGTCGTAGCAACGGAGGCCGTCGTAGCGACGGAGGACTTCGCCAGCACACCGGACTTGCGGTGGACCAGTCTCGCCCGCCAGTAGATTTGGCCCTTGTATGTACCGATCTTGGCGAGGTCCCCGGGCTCCAGGCGGAAGGCCGTGGTGCTGACCACCACGCTCAGGACCACGTCGGTGAAAGAGGAATTCTTGGCGAACTGCACCTCCACGCTGTCCCCGGCCAAAAAAGAGGCGAGGAAGTCGGGATCGGTGCAGGCTCCATGGTTGATGACCTTGATTTCGAAATCCACCTTGCCGTCGCAAACCTGGCCGGCCACCGGATAGTGGGGAATGATGACGCCCAGACAAAGGGAGTCGCGGACCTCCGGGATGAAGGTCTCCTGGAATCGTTTGTGGATCTCCGCGTCGGACAGCACCCCGTCCTCGACCCGCACGAAGTCGAGCGCGCCGTTCAGATGGCGCGGATCAAAACTCCCGGTGGTGCGTGCTCCCACGAAGGCGTCGACCACGCTGTCCAAAAGGGGCGCATGGCCTTTGCCCTGGATCCGCCAGGGATCGGTGGCATCGGTGCCGTTGAGGAAGATGCGCATGTCCTCGCCGTCCCAGGTGGCCACCAGGTGGGTCCAGGCGTTCAGCTCGATGCAGCGATCGGTGATGACCTGCTTCCAGGCCCGGGCATCGTCGGCCTGGCCCATGGCGAACTCGGCGAAGCAATCGGACATACGGCCGCGGTCGATATGGGACCAGGTATTCTGATCGGCGAGCCATTCCGCTTCGGTCTTATAGGCGTTGCGGGGAAGGGGCGGATAGAGATAGCTGGCGCCCACGCGGAAGGAGAACCCCTGCGAAGGACCGTTGTCCCAGGTGGCGGTGTTGAGGATGTCGGCGATGAAGCGGCTGTCTTCCGGACCGTAACTGCGGAGGCGGAAGCGGGCCTCGATAGAGAACGGGCCCTTGGGGTGGCGGAAACCCGGTACACGGATGACGCCCCCGGCAGTCGCGGCTTCCGTCGAACCGACGAAGTCTGCGGAACCGGGATACGCCTGGGCCGGGGTCACCGCCCCGGAAACCAAGCCTTTGGGCAAGGGCCCGGTCTGCACATCCAGGTATGCCGAATCGTTGAAATCGAAGTTGAGCAGGGTTCCGGCAACGGTGCCGGAGGGAAACGTGCCGGCGGCGGCCAACCCGATAGACAATCCCATCCATCTTGCCATGATCCTCATCGTTTCTCTCCATTCGTAACCGGACCGGAATCCGGAGGGTTCAATCTAATTTTAAGGGCGCCTTATAATGATAGCGCCTAATGGCCGTAGCAGCCTCCACATTCACTAATCAAAAACCAGGCCAGTCCGGCTCTGGGAGGCCTTCAGGCTTTGGAACAGGATTCCTGGTGGATTTCGCCGTTGGAGCGGATTCCTGGGAGAGGGCATCGGGCTCGGTTTCCCGAATTCGGGATGGATGTCTCCGGGCGGGGACGTAACTGGTAAGGACCGACCCGGTTCAGGCGGACCAGCGGACCCGGTTTGGACCTTTCAGCGTCAGGGGGATTCCAGGGGCGCAGGGGGATTGGAGGAGAAACCCAGGACGCGACCCAGCCAATCGCGTTCGCGCGCAGCCACGCCTTCCCAGGTGAACCGCGACGCCCATTCTCTGGCGTTGGCTCCCAGGTCGCGGCGCAACGAGTCATCCCGGATCAGGCTCTCCATCCCAGCGATCAAGGCGGGTCCGTCGTCCACCGGGACCATGATTCCGGAATAGCCGTCCTTGATGCTGTCCAGGAATCCGTCGGCGCGGGTCACGAGCACGGGCTTGCCCGAGGCATTGGCTTCCAGGGCCGCGATGCCCCAGCCCTCGAAGCGGGACGGACTGCAGAAGAAAAGGCAGGTGCGCAGCAACTCGCGCTTTTCCGCATCGGATACGTTCGGCGCCAGGCGCACCTTGTCGGCCAGTTCCGGGCCCACCAGCTTCGCTACCGCGGCCAAGGCTTCGGGGGAGGCCGCTCCGGCCACGACCAGGCGGGTTTCGCCGCGCACGGCGGGATCGAGAGCGGAAAAAGCCGAGACCAGCAGATCCAGCCCCTTCATGTAGATGTCGAACCGGCCCAGAAAAAGGATGAAGGGGGGCGCGGCCTCCCCGGGGGTAACCTGCATGAGACCGGAGTCGAAACCGTTCTGGGATTGCAGCACCTCCACCCGCGGGTTCATGGCCCGGATGCGCTCCGCGACCTTTCCGTTGGAAACGATCATGCGGCGGCAGAAGCGGTACAAGAGCCACTCGCACATCCAGGCGGCCACGCCCAGCAGCGAATATTTCTCCCGGGAGTGGGAACCGGCGTAATGGTGCGCCACCATGAAGAAGCGCCCGGGGCGGAGCAGTCCGGCGAGCATGGGCGCATAAGCGGAAAGGCTGTTGCCCAGGGCGTCGGCCCGGTCGAAGAGAATGCGCAGGTTGGCGAACAGGGTAAAGGACAGGCGCGATAGGAGGTAGCTGCGTCCGAACCCGAGGGCGCGGAAGCGAACCCCCTCGCGCTCGCCGGCCCGGAACCCGCGATGGTTCCCGGTCCAGATCACGATGTCGCTCCAGAAGTCCCTTTGGCGTTTCAGGATCTCGAAGTCGCGCAAGGCTCCGCCTCCGGACAGCCAGGGATTTCCGAGGCTGTCGTAGGAGTAGTAGGAAAGTTTTCGGGTGCCATGAGCCATCTGTGGGGCCAAGGTACAAAAACCCCCTCCCTGATCCCCGGCTCAAAAACCGGTTTACTCCGGACCCGGGGATTATAGTCTCCCGCAATGAAATTCCCCTCAGAGGAAATGGCTAAATTAGAGTTTCCACGTCAGCTCAGGGAGCCTATCCGCCATGTATCATCTCAGGATTTTTCAGGAAGGACGGACCTGGACCCTTCCCTTGCAGGAACCGGTCTTGACGGCAGGCAGCGCAACCGAGAACGACATCGTCCTGGCAGAATCTGGTTCGCCCGCGGTAGCCCTGCGCCTGACCCGCATGGACGAGGGATACTCGGTCTCATCCGCCCATTCCAAGGCCAAACCCCTCTGCAACGGAAAGCGTTCGGATCAATTCCTGCTGAAACCCGGCGATCTTCTGGAAATCGGATCCGCGCGTCTGCTCCTCGAAGCGAACGGCCCCACCGCATTCAAGCCGGCCCGACACCCTGGCCAAGCCATCTCCACGGGGCTGACCCGGCTTTGCGTCATGGTGGCCGAGGAACGGGACCTCCGCACCCTTTTGACCAAGGCCATGAACCTGTTGCTCGAGTCCTTGGGCGGTAAGGAAGCCCTGCTCTTCACCGTAGACGCCTCCGGCAAGCCCGCTGTAGCCGTCTCCACCCGCGAAGGCGGCGCCGAACCCCTGTTCAGCGACACCGTGGTGGAACAGGTTCTCCGCACCGGTAAAGGCATGTTCCTGGGGAACGCCTTGGCGGATCCGGACTATGCGCGTTCCCAGAGCGTGGTCGAACTGAAATTGCATTCCGTGCTCTGCTGCCCCATCCTGGCCGCCGGGCGCCTCTCCGGACTCATCTACCTGGGATCGAACATCCCCTTGGTCTCCTTCGGGGAAGCCGACCTGCGCGAACTGGAAGTTTATTCCCTGGTGGTCGGATGCCTCATCAACCATGTGGGCTATATCGAGATGCAAAGCCGCGTGCTCGCCTCCCTGCGCCCCGAAGACGGGGGGCCGGGATTCATCGCCACCTGCCCGCCCATGCTCCGCGTGGTCCAGGAAGCGCGCGCCGTCGCCTCCGGGGATATTTCCGTGTTGCTGGAAGGGGAGACCGGCACCGGCAAGGACGTGGTGGCGAACTTCATCCATCGCGTCAGCCGCCGCGCCGCCAAGCCCTTCATGGTCGTCAATTGCAGCACCCTGCGCGGCGAGCTTTTGGCGAGCGAATTGTTTGGCCACAAAAAGGGCGCCTTCACCGGCGCCCTCCAGGATCAGAAGGGCATCTTCCAGTCCGCGGACGGCGGCACCCTGTTCCTTGACGAGGTCGGGGAGATGGAGCTTCCCCTCCAGGCCATGCTGCTGCGCACCCTGGAGTCGGGCATGGTCCGCCCGGTCGGCCAGGCCGCGGAAATCAAGGTCGACGTGCGCATCATCTGCGCCACCAACCGCAAGCTGGAGGAAATGGTGACGGACGGCCGTTTCCGGCAGGATCTCTACTACCGCGTCAACCAGCACGGCATCACCCTGCCGCCCTTGCGGGACCGGGGCGAGGACATCGTACTGCTGGCCCACCATTTCCTAGAAAAGGCCAAGGCTTCCTATCCCGACAAGAACCTGTCGGGCTTCCATCTGGAATCGCTTTTTGCGGTGGCCCGCTACCGCTGGCCCGGCAACGTGCGGGAGCTGGGGAACGCCGTTTCCAAGGCCGCGCTCTTTGCGGATTCATCGGTGATTCGGATCACGCTTCCTGAGAACAAAGATCGCTGGATGGACATGGAAGAGGCGACGCGGCGCTTCCAGCTGGACTACCTTCAGCGCGCCCTGGATTTGTGCGGCGGGGACAAGGACAAGACCGCGGCGCTGCTGGGCATGGGCCGGAGCACCTTCTTCCGGTACATGTCGCAAGCCCGGGGCGAAAAGCCGCCGGCCTGAAGCGTAGGCGTCCGGCGACTCTTCAGTATTCCAGCATCAACCTGGGAGTGTAGCTCCCGTCGCCGAGCTCTTTGGTGGTCCAGCCGATATAGAGACCCGGAAGGGTCCCGTCCACCTTGACGAGGAACCCGAAGTCGTTGGCGGGGTTCGTGTTTTTGATGTAGGCGGTCACGTCGAATTCGACCACGGTCAGCTTATTGGGCGGCGGCACCTGTTCGGGGTTGCCGCTCCAATTCCCGTAGAACAGGTTGAGGGTTTTGGTGGTGATCAGGTTGATATTGGCCGTGCGCACGATGGCTCGGTCCGCACCCGTGATCCCTGTAGGGGCCGCGGGGTTGGTGGAGACTGCCTTTACCAGGGGGGTGATGGGATAGTACTGGTACCAGTTTCCCCCGCCATTCTGGTATTGGTTGTCATACCAGAACCAATTTCCCGTGCCTTCCGTCCAATTCGATTTCAGGGTGTAGACGCGGAAGGTGTAATTCGCGAAGGTCCCCGAGCCCCCGTTCCTATCGCTCGTTCCTCCGGGCCAGGGCGAGCCATGGCCGAAGGTGAAGTAGCGCAGCTTGGCCGATTTCAAACCGGTCTTGGCGACCTTGGAAAGATCGAAGCGCGTGATGGCGAAATATTTCCCGCCCGGTTCCTTCACAAAATCGGAAGAACCGGAGGCCCCGATGTTGTACAGGGTTTCCAAGGTGTCGATCTGGCATTCGGCGGTGGCGGGCAGATAGGTCCCGAACAACCCGATTTTCAGGATGCGGGTCACGGTCGCCTCGTTCATGGCCGCATCCTTGCAGGCATAGGTTACTTGTACGTGACCCATGAATCCGACGCCGGGCAGGGCCGAGCGCGTAACCGCCAGCGGTTCGTCCACCGCATCCGAGCAGGTGGCCCAGGGATCGAACACTGCGTCGACGGAAAGCGCCACCAGGGTATCGGGACCGGCGCGGGTGATGGCCGGCGCGATGCTGTCCAGGCTCGCCAGAACCTTCACGCTGCGGACAGGCGCGGGCGAAGCGGCATTGCCCGCCGAATCCGCGCAGGTGAAGGTGAGATCGTAGGTACCCACCTTCGCGGTATTCACTGCCCCTTGGACGACCACCCAAAGGATGCCGTCTCGGGTGTCCACGCAGACGGCGCCCGAATCCACATAGGACGCTCCCAGCAAAGACTTCACGACCGGGCTCCCGCGGAGGGTGGCCACCGGTTTCACCAAATCCGGCACCCGCGCCACGTTCACCTTGCGCGTCATGACCGCAGCGGCGTTGCCCGCCGAATCGGCGCAATGGAACGCCAGGCTCTGCAGGCCGCGGACGCCGGTGGCCACCGCGCCGGTCACCGTCACCGGCAGGACGCCGTCCCGGTCGTCCATGCAATCCGCGCCCGGATCCGAGTACTCCGAACCCTGATAGGCCTCCACGCTATCCCGGCCCCTCAGGCTCACCACCGGCGGAACCCGGTCCCGGGTATCGATCGTCAGATCGATGGTGACGGTTTCGGCGCCGGGGCCCCGGAATTCCACCCGGCTGCGATAGACCTCGGTTCCGCCCAGGCTGCCCTGGATGATCACGTCCACGTTTCCGCCCGAATAACGGCGGGTCGGCAGCCGCTTCAGTCCGGCGCCATCCCCCAAGGGTCGGCCGTGCCAGAGCGTGTCCAAGGTATCCGCGGATGCCGGACGCAGGATGACGATGCGGATGGAATCGAAGGCATTGAGGGAATCGGGAAGGGACAGGGATATGAAGTTCCGGCCTTCCTTCGTTTCCGAAATTTCGCAGGACCAGATTCCCAGGATCAGGAAAACGGCGGCAATGGCCCCATAGGCGATCGCACGCGTAGGTTTCGTCTTACGCTCGGGATTCATTTCCCGCTCCCTGCATCGATTACGGTGACGCTGTCTTTTCCGCCTTCGTCGCGGCCCGCGAAATACATCGCCCCGCCCCCCACGGCCACGGCGGCGGTCACGCCCAAGCCCCACCACAGCCAGGCCTTCCCGTTCTGCGCCTCAAGGCGATGGTTCCGCGATCCCGGGTTTCCATCCCGGGATCCGGGAGCGGCGTCCATCGCGACCGTCGAGGCGGCGGCAGACTTGCGGGGACGGCGGCGGATGCCTTCCATGGCTATGGCCTGGAAATGGTTGGCGATCTCCTCGGTCACGTAGAAGCGATCCAGCTTCACTTCCGGATCCAGGTCGCAGGCCTTCTGGAAGGCGTTGTCCGCCTTGGCGGGCTTCCCGGTGGCGAATAAGGCGACGCCCAGGAACATGAAGGACCTGGCGCGGGCGGCCGAATCAACCGAGGTCTTCAACTCCGCAAGGGTGCCGTTCCGGGTGGCCGGTTCCAGCATGCGGATCAGGCTATCGTACTCGCCCCATTTGAACAGGTCCTCCCCTTCCGCGGGAGAGGATGCGAAGATCCCAGAGGCAGCCGTGAGAATGATCGCTGACGCCAAAACCATCCGCAACCGCTTCATGGCCCCGCCTCCGCCCTATCCAGGGTGAAGCGCAGGGATGTCGTCTCCCCTTCCGCGATGGTGAAGGCGGTGCGCAGGGTCTTGCAACCAGCGCGTTCCAGCTCCATGCGGTGGGAACCGGTTTTGAGGGCTATGGAGGAGGCGAGCGGCGTGGTTCCGATTTCGTTTCCATCCACGTAGATCTTGGCGAAGGGCGGATTGGTCTTGACGTACAGGAAGCCGCTGGACGCGGCGGCCTCGGCAACGGGTTCCGCGGGAGGGGCGGTCTGCGCCGAGGGCCTCGTGGCGCCGGTCTCCGTTTTTCCGGACGCGGGAGGCTTCCCTTTCAAACCGAAGGACGCAGAACCGGAAAGGGGGCGCGGGCCGGCGGGCCTGGTCGGCTTGCGCGCGGGCGCCTCCGACGAGGATGGCGCCGTTGCGGGCTGCTGCGGGACTGCGGGGGCGATCCGGACCGGCGGCGGCAAGGCCGGGACCGCGGGCGTGAACGCGGCGGTCCGGGGAGCGGGGAGGGCGGGCTTGGCTGCGGTTCCCGACCGGGTCGTGCGGGGGATGAGTTTGCTGATCGCGTAAATGCCGCTGAAGACGGAGCAGAGTAGGACCAAGGTCACCAGGATGGACTTGCGTTTGCGCGCGCGCGCCATGTGGTCGCTCAGGAAGCGGGCCTCGCGGCTGATTTCGCTGCCCGGCTCGGAGAAGATTTCCGCCTGGGAGAAAAGCTTCATCGCGTCGCGCATGCGCCCTTGGCCCGTGGCGAGTCGGGCGGACCGTGCGTAATAGGAGGCGATGGCCTGGCAATCCCGTTCCATGGATTGCGCCGGCGCTTCCATCAGGCGGCGGATGCGCGCGGGATCGAGGTCCGAACCCAGGCTTTCCGCGAGGGATTCCACGCGCAAGGCGCACTCGGCCGCGCTGGGCCTTCGATCGGGTTCCTTTGCGATCATGTCCTGGATCAATCCCGCCAACTCCGGGACGATGCGCCGGTTCACGAGCGTGGCCTTGAGCGGCGTCTTTTCCATGATGGCCACCAGCACGGCATGGGGCGTATCCGCTTCGAAGGGCATCTTGCCTGTGAGCGCCCGGTAGAAGAGGCTGCCGGTGGCGAAGATGTCGGTCTTGGCGGTCACGGCTCGTCCCAGGGCCTGTTCGGGAGAAGAGTAACCGGGGGTGCCCAGGTAGGACCCCGTTTTGGTGATGGAGGTCTCTTCGGAAAAGAAGGCGATCCCGAAATCTGCGATGCGCACGCACCCCTTCCGATCGACAAGGACGTTCGAAGGCTTGATGTCGCGATGGAAGATGCCGCAGGCATGTGCCGCGGCCAAGCCTTCCAGAAGCTGATGGAACACGGAAAGCGCTGAAAGGTTGGGCAGGCCTTCGGGCACGGTCGCCAGCAATCCGTCCAGAGATACCCCGTCCACGTATTCCATGGCGAGGTAAAGTCCTTTATCCTCGGTTCCGAAGTCGTAGACCTTGATCACGTTTTCATGGGACAGAGATGCGATGGCCACGGCTTCCTTTTCGAACCGCTTCACCATCTCGGGATGGCTGTGTAGGTGCGGATGCAATTTCTTCAGGGCAACTTTGCGGCGCAATACGCTATCTTCAGCGAGGAAAACCGTCGCCGTGCCCCCGGAGGCTATTTCCCCGACAATGGTATATCGTCCTTGGGCCTGCATAAGAAAATCCGTGCCAAGACAGAATGTTTGACGAAACGCTGACCAGGATGGATATCGACCCGTCCCGGAATGGCCCTAATTTAAAAATATGCCGGAAAAACCCGCTTCAGCTTCTTGTGGGAATCACTTTCTTGGTGATTTTTCAAGGGCTTTCCGCTCCATTAGCGGGACCGGATTCTCTGAAGTGGGACTTTTTAAGGAAATCAAAGGAGAATTACGCCCACCATTTAGGTCAAAAAATGGCATTGTCCTTTCTTTTGAGTCCTTTAGCGACATTAACAAAGAGAATTCGCATGAACCGGAATCAAACCGACCTGACCCTTACCCTATTGGCAGGAACCGCGATGTTGAGCGGTCCTGGACGCAGGTAAGCCCGCAGTTCTGGAGGACCTTTTCCAAGGTCGCTTCCGGAAAGGTCTACGCCTTGACGAAGAACGTCCTGCCCGGCGGCACTTCCGTGGTCGCTTGGAATGGAACGGGTTGGACGAACATTTCCGGGGGCCAGGGCTTCACCTATAACCACGCGGCCACCACCGGATTTCTCTGGGCCGCCGACAACCAGCGCAGGATCTGGTTCTACAGCCCCTGATCGTACAGGATACGCCCGCGGCGCCGCGGCTCTGCCCTCGGCTTCCCTAAAGCTTGATCTTCCAGCGGAAATCCCGCCCGATGATCTGGTTCATGGTATGATGCGCGATGGGCGTCGGAGACTCCTCATAGATGAGCACGTCCCGGAGCGCCTCCGGCAGTCCTTCAACGTTCGCTTCGTTTGAAACGAAGGGCCGGGACTCGCGCATGTCCGACGCGTAGCCGTAGCTATAGGTCTTGGTCAGGTCCATGTAGAAACGCGCGGCCTCCCAAAGACCCTGGGGCGTCCCGAAATCGAACCAGGACGCATCATGGCTGTAATTGGCCACGCCGATGGCATGACCCGCGCGCAAGGCGGCGATCCAATAGGGCTTGATGTCTTCGCATCCCGGTTTCAGGAAATCCAGGAACGCCTTTTCGTAGATGGCGATGCCGGCGAAGGTGAGGCGGGCCATCTCGCCGCCCGCCGGGGAGAATTCCTCGAAGCCATGCACGCCCAGAAGCTTACCGTCCTGTTGGATGCTCAAGGTATTGTGGGTGGGCCGAAACAGGCCCGCCAGAGTGGCGATGTCCCCCGAGGCGCGGTGACGGGCCAACAGGTCCTTGAGGTCGATGGTATGGATGAGATCACCGTTATGCACGATGAAGCTGTCCGTGGTCTCAAGGATATGGCGGGCGTTCCACAGGCAACCACCCGTTCCCAGGATCTCCGGTTCGTAGAGAATATTCATTCCCAGTCGCTGGGCGGGCTTTTCCATCTCCGCGTAGAGGTGGTGGGTATTGCAGAGGATACGGTTGGGAAATAGGGGCTGGACCCGGCGGAAGTTGATTTCCAGGGCGGTGCGGCCCAGGAACGTGATGGCCGGCTTGGGCACGCGATCGGTCAGGGGCCGCAGGCGCTTGCCATGGCCGGCGCACAGGAAGAAGGCGGAAAGGGTATCGGCCATGTTACGACTGGCCGGCGGGGGCGGCCGATGCGGACCCCGGGTCGGCTGAGGCGCCCTTTATGGGCGCGGGGTCGGGGAAACCGGAAGCCACCGGGCCGCCGATCAGGATCTCGATGGGCAGCTTCTTGTGCTCATATTCATAAGGGGGCGGTTTCCACTGGAATCCGGGAAACTCGCGGCGGACCAGGTTGATCATTTCCACTGCGCTGCGGTAGGGCAGGAAGGCGCCGCGATCGGTGACGTGGAATTGCGCGCCGCCGCAGAGCTGGCCCTGGAACTTGTGGAAGGTGGGCTGGAAGTAGGCCTCGCGGAAATACACCCCGGGCAAGCCGAGCTTGTTTAGCTTGTCCGTGAAGTCCCGCGCATCCTTGATATACCCCGCGCCGAACAGTTCGAATGGCTTGGTCGTACCGCGCCCTTCGGACATGTTGGTCGCTTCCAGCAGACACATGCCGGGATAGACCACGGCGGTATCCACCGTGGGCATGTTGGGAGAGGGCAGCACCCAAGGCAGGCCCGTCTCCTCGAAATACATCTCGGGCTCCCAGCCTTCCATGTCCAGCACGGTCAGGGTGCATTTGGGAAAAGCTTCCGCTTTGAATTGCCGGGCCAATTGGCCGATGGTCTTGCCATGCCGGGCGGGAATGGGATGGAGGCCCACGAAGGAGCGGTAGTCCGGGTCCAGCAGGGGGCCCTCCACGGTCACGCCGTCGATGGGGTTGGGCCGCTCCAGCACAACCACATGGATGCCGGCCTTTTCCGCCGCCTTCATACAGAGATACAGGGTCCAGATGAAGGTGTAATAGCGCGCGCCCACGTCCTGCATATCGATGAGAATAACGTCCAGGCCGGAAAGCATTTCCGCCGTCGGTTCGCGGTGCTCGCCATAAAGGCTGTGAACGGGAATACCCCATTGCGGATGCTTGAAAGGCTCCCATTCAATCATGTTGTCCTGGGTCTGACCCAGGTAGCCGTGCTGAGGCCCGAAAAGCGCTTTCAACTGGAACAAGTGTCCATCATGAAACTTCAGGATCTCGCTGGAATGGACCAAGGTGGCCGAAACGGAGGCGGGATGCAAAACGGCACCAATGCGGGCGTTTTTGAGGTCCGGGGGCCAGATTTTTGCCAAGCGATCAATGGGAAGGGAGACTGGGTTTTTTCTATTTTTCATCATGCCCAATAAGGTCCCACGGGTGCTTCATTTACGAGCGCGGAAGTCCCTTCCGACTGCTTAAATAAAGTAAAACGCCGGGCCGGGTAGGGCGAGAAAAGCAACAATCAACGCAGTGCCTCCGAGACTCACCCTCCCGGAGAGAATAGGAATGAAAAATGGGATCTCTCAACAAAGCCACCCTAATCGGCAACCTCGGCAAGGACCCTGAAGTCCGGGCCATCCCCTCCGGTGCCAAGGTCGCCAACTTTTCCATCGCCACCACCGAGAAC
>JALYSE010000083.1 GCA_030854955.1 Fibrobacterota bacterium
GTTGGAAAGGATGTGGGTGCGGGGTATGGGTTCATGCGGAGTGACGAAGCGGTGCAACACCGGCTCTACCATGGAATCCACGTGCAAGGGGCGGGCCACTTCGTCGGCATGCAGCTTGGTGAGGGTAACGCCCCTGGGGATACGCTCTTGCAGAAGCGGATCCACCGCGCGGATGATGGGCTCGGCATGGAAGCGTTCCCGCATGCGCCCGCCCAAAAGGACGTTCCCCAAGGCGACCAGCATCATGCCCTGATGGTGGGCGAAATAGGACTTCACGACGGTCGCGCGGGAGCCTTCCTGAAGGCGGACCTTGGTATAATCGATGGCTTCGTAGAATCCGTATCGGCCCTCTGCGCCTTCCGATCGCAACCTCTCCAGATTTTCGGCAGCCTCGCGGGGGGCTACCAGTGCGGCCAATCCGGTGGCATAAGGAGCGACCACCAGATCGCCGCTCAGGCCGCGCTTGAGTCCCAGGCCCGGCACGCCGAAACTCGAATACTGATAGGTCATTTCCAGATCGCGGATATTGTAGGCCGCCTCGGAAATGCCCCACGGAATGCCGTTGTCCTTGCCATAGTCGATCTGCCGTTTCACCGCATACCGGCAGGCCACGTCCAGCAGACTTCCCGGCGGCGAGCGCATCACCAGGTGTGGCATCAGGTATTCGAACATGGAGCCGGACCAGGAAAGCAGGGTGGCGCCCTTCCCCACCGGTGTCAGCGTCCGTCCCAGACGGAACCAATGGGAAGGCGGCACATCTCCTTTGGCCACCGCAAGAAAGCTTGTCAGGCGTGCTTCCGAGGCGAGCAGGTCGTAGAAGCTGGGATCGAGCACCCCTTCGCGCACCCGGAACCCGATGGCGAACAGCTTGCGCTGGGGATCTTCCAGAAACGAGAAATCCATGTCCAGGCACAGCCTCTCCGAGGTGGCGGCTATGATGCCGAGCCGATCCAGCAGGGATCGCGCTTCGCTAGCGGCCTTGATCAAATCCCCGGCAAGCGTGCTGGCGCGTTCCCGAGACATGGATAGGCCTGGAGCGTCTTCGACCGTTGGGGACGGCAAGGTCCGCAATTCCGCAGCGGCGGCCAGGCATCGCTCCTCCAGAGCGCTGAGGGACAAGCGCCCATGCAGTAACTTGTGGGTTTCCGGAAGGGGAAATTCGCACAAGGCTTCCAAGGTCAGGCCTGCTCCGGCCCAGGGTAGAAAGGTCTGGATGTCCCTGGAAACCCCCGCCAGGGAGGCGCGCAAGAATTCGGCGCGAGCCTGCAATTCCGTGAATCCCTCATCCTTCTGCTCCATGACAAGGCTGCGCGCGACGTCCACCACGGAGTCGGACAGGGCTTCCCAATCGGAAACCCGCGAGGCCCATTCGCCCAGGTCGGCGGGAATGGGCAACAACAGGCTCTCAAGGGACTCCAGCGCTTCGAGCATCTGCTTTTTGCCGAAGGCCTGCACGCGCAGGTTTTCCGGCAAGGCCAGGGCGGATTCCTTCACCAGAAAGATGAGATCGGAAAATCCTTCTTCCAGGGATGGGGACAGGATTTCCGAACCCATGAATTCGTTGGAGGCGCGCTTCAGGGCGAGCAGATGACCCGCAAGGTTGCCGCTGTCCACCGTGGAGATGTACTTGGGCTCGAGGGGGCGCAAATCCTGGGTCGCGTACCAGTTCAGGAAATGCCCCCGGTAACGCTCAAGTTTCCCCATGGATGCCAGTACCGCTTCCATGCGCTGCGCCGTCTCCGAGAGCCCGAGCCATCCGAGGTCCCGCGCCGTGGCGATGGAGAGCAGGCACAGGCCCATGTTGGTCGGCGAAGTCCTGTGGGCCACCACGGGCTTGGGGTCTTCCTGAAAATTGTCCGGAGGCAAGTGGTTGTCGCTTGCGTTTACGAAATCCCGGAAGAACCGCCATGTCTTGAGCGCGGTATAACGAAGTTCCTTCCGTTCCTTGGCGGTAAGGCTATCCTCGGGCCGGGGACGGCGCGGCGTGCTCGCCACCATCGCCAATGCCGGAGACACGACCCAGAGAAAGAGCAAGGGTGCGGCGAGGACCAGGCTACCGGTGCGATCCATGAAGATCAGGATCCCGACCACGGAGGCGGACAGGAGCACCGCTCCGGCCATGGTCTGATAAAAGCCGAATATCCCTTTGCGGAGGCTGGACGCTACCTGGGCCGCCGTGGTCCATTCCAGCATCCTTCCCCGAGTCACGTAGAGGCGGAGAAGGGTGCGCAAGGCCGAATCGGCCATCAGCCAGGCCTGGTGCGCCAACAGTACAATGGTCAGCAGGTAGTGGGAGAAGGCCTGAAGCAAGCTTTCTCCAATATCCCGGATGTAACGGCGCAGGGAGATTCCCGCATGGGCCGGAGCCACCGCTTCTGATGCCGAAACCAGGTAGGGCAGCGCCATGGCGATCAGAACCATGGCGGTCCAGGCCAGAGGCGGCGTCTCCGCGAGCATCCAACCCAGGGCCAGGGAAAGGAACGCGCAGGGGGCGACCAAGGTACGGCGAAGATTGTCCACCATCTTCCATCTACCCAGGAATGGGAGCCCTTTACCCCGCCTGCCCAGGATCCATGGCAACAATTGCCAATCTCCTCGGGCCCAGCGGTGCTGCCTCACGGCGTACGCTTGGTAATGGGAGGGGAATTCCTCCAACACTTCCACGTCCGTGAGCAGGCCCGCGCGAGCGAAATTGCCCTCGAAGAGATCGTGCGATAGAAGTGTGTTTTCCGGAATCCGGTCCCGCAGGGAATCCTCGAAGGCATCCACATCGTAAATGCCTTTGCCGCTGAAGGATCCTTCGTTGAAAAGATCCTGGTAGACATCGGAGACCGCGGCCGCATATGGATCGATCCCGCATTGGCCGGATGTGATCCAATGGAAAAGGGTCCGGTCCTCCGCCTCCGGCAGCGCCGGAACCACCCGGGGCTGCATTATTCCGTAACCTTCCGTGACTCTGCCTTTGGCGGAATCGAAGCGGGCCCGGTTGAGAGGATGGGCCATGCAACCGGCCAGTCGGGAAGCGGCGCCTTTCGGGAGCCGCGTATCCACGTCAAGGGTGATCACATATTTGACGTTCATGGGGATGTTCGAGTCCTCACCCGGTTGGAAGAGGAAGGAAACGTTCTTGTCGCCCCGCAGGAGACGGTTCAGTTCGCTGAGCTTACCGCGTTTGCGCTCCCATCCCAGCCACTTCCCCTCCCTGGGATTCCAAAGGCGCTTCCGGTGCAGCAACAGGAACCGAGGACCTCCATCGGGCAGGAATCCGTAGCGCTCGTTGAGATCCGCCATCCCTTCTCTGGCCGCATCCAAAAGTTCCCGGTCCCCCGGCATTTCCTCTTCCGGGGCATCGCCCCAATCGGAAAGCAGCGCGAAACGGATATCGCCATCGGGATTGGCCAGATAATGGACTTCCAGACGCTCGACCAATTCCTGCACGTCCCTACGGCCCCTCAGCATGGCGGGCACGGCCACCAGGGTACGGCAGGCGCCCGGAATGCCTGCGGTGAAATCCAGCTTGGGCAGGATGCGCGGAGGCATAAAGGTGATGACGAACCGGTTTACCAGGGCCAAGGCGCCTTCAGTGAGGGGAATGGCGCCCAGGATGCCCAATAGGATGAGAGCCGCGAGGCCCATTCCGCTCTCGGCCAGGGATTCAACCCCTTGGATTGCAAACAATATTGTAAAGGCGAAAATGGTTCCCGGATAGATCCAGGTGGCATGGGCCTTGAGGAACCTGGAAAGCGATTCACGCAACTGAGGACGATAGCCCAGTTGTTTTTCGAAGTCGACCCTGCCGTTCCCGATCAGGAAGAAACCGGCCTCGCCGGTGGATCCCGTGACGCGGGATTCGATGGCCTTGACCGCCTTAGAGGCGACCTCGATTTCGAAAACACCGGAGCCCCTCGCCAGATGTTCAACCGCGTGCCGGTACAGATCGCGTGATGGGAAATCCATGTCCCGGTATCCGGGTGACGCCCGCAGAATGCCTTCGACCTGGCTGGCGTCTTCGAAGAACTCCTTCCAATCGAGTTCCAGGACCAGGCGCATGCTGGTGATGATGTTCCGCACGGAAACGTTGAGCGCCGCCTGCTTCTGGTGCTCCAAGCGGATGATCTCCTGGGACGACAAGCCTCGGCGCGCCAATTCCTTATCCACCCATTCGAGGAGTGGCGCCTGGGCCGGCGCCTGGTCTTGGAGACGTTGGAAAAACTGCACCGCGAAGGCGGAGAAATAGGGCGAGTCGCCGAACTGCTCCCAATCCCTCGCCGTAACATCATTGACCGGGGTTTCCGAGGTGCGGAGCCCCAGTAGCATGTCCGCCACTTTATCCGCTTTGAGACGCGCATCCCTGCCGCCAACCACCATGTCGGCCAGACGACGCAGGTTCTCGATGAGCGCCACCCGCAAGGTGATGGCCACGGCCCACAGCTCGCCGATGGTCATAGGTTGCACCCGTTGGTAAGCGCGGATGAATCGGCTCAATACCTCGGCATCGAGTCGACTGTCCGTATGGGCGATGTAAGCGCAGATGACCGCGTAGACCCTGGGATAATCCTTGGCGTCGCCTTGGGTCAGTTTCGGCAGATCCCGATAATAGGAAGGCGGCAGGTGATTGCGGATTTCCCGCAGCTGTTCGTCCACGATGTGGAAATTGTCGGCGAGCCACTCCTCGGCGGGAGTGACGCTGCGATCGGCCAAGGTAGTGCGTGCGATGGCGCGATGGGCGGCGCGCAGGGCCGCGCCGTTTTCATCGACCCTCCCGAGCAGGGGGTAACCTTTGCGGTTCGGACGCGCCGACCTCTGCAGCGCAGCCAAGCCGGCGGCGAGTACTTCTAGGTGATCGGCGCTGTAAATTTCGCCGCGGATTGGTTCAGTTCCGGGCGGTAACAAGGATTCAGTTACCGTATTTACGCCTTCCAATAGGGCTGCGGCGATGATTCAGCGTTCTCCCGATGGACGGGAAACCTCTTCCACAACTTCCCCGGTCTCTTTATCGCCGGTATGAAGCGCGATATCGGCCAAGGCGACGATTCCCGAGCAGCTTCCCGAATCGTCGACCACCAGGATTCTGCGGAGCTGATGGATTTCCATTTCACGGATGCATTCCTCGACGGAAGCTTCCTGGCTGGCGGTCACCGGGCTTGCGGTCATCACTTCCCCGGCGGTCATTTCCAAAGGATTCTTTCCCTCGGCGACGGCCCGGCAAATAATGTCCCGGTCCGTGATGATGCCGACGGGCTTCCAGTTCTCCTGGTCTTCCACAACCGGGATGGCGCCGCAATCATTTTCGACCATCATCCGGGCCACTTCTTCAAGGTTGGTCTCACCCACGCAACAAATAGGGTTCTCGGTCATGATTTCCTTGATTTTCATAATAATCGCTCCTTCAATGTCCGGCTGAACCGGTTTCGGTAAGGTCCTTCATCCTGAAATATTGATTCGGGACCAATCGGCTTAAGATGGGTTCCCAAAGCAGGTCCCGGCCGCCAGGGTCGTTGAAATGGTACAGGTAGCGGGAAGGTCCATAGCTGCAATCTATGTTTTGAACCTTGGCCCAGATAGAATAAAAAAGGACTTCCCCTTGCGGAGAAGCCCAATATGAAGCGATTTAAACCTTTCGACGGGGCACGATCGTCCCAAAGAGAGGAAAGCGGGGATTACTCCCCTTCGAGCTTGACCGCGTCGCCGATAGTGGTGAGGTTCGGCTGATGTGCCGCCAAGTAGGCCTTCCACTCGGCGTCTTCCTTGTTCTTGAAATAATCCACGACGCTCAAGGTCAGCTTGCGCGAAGCAGCCTCCACTTCGATGACCACGGTAGGAACCTCGTCGCCCGCTTTGAAGGCGTCGGCGGGGCTGCGGACCGATTCGGTCGTCAGCTTCGAGGTGGGGATGAAACCCTCGATGCCGCCGGGCAGTTCCGCAATCACACCGCGCTCCAGGAGGCGGGTAATGACGGCCTTGACCTCGGTACCGACAGGAAACTTCTCCGCGAGGGTGTCCCACGGATCATCCTGCAGATGCTTCATGGACAGGCTGATACGGCGCTTCTCCTTGTCAATGGCCATAACGATGCACTCAACCTTGTCGCCCTTTTTAAGGACTTCCGAGGGATGATTGATCTTCTTGGTCCAGGACATGTCGGAAACATGGATGAGACCGTCCACGCCTTCCTTGATTTCGATGAACGCGCCGAAAGCCGCGAGGTTGCGGATTTCGCCGGTGACCTTGGAGCCCACCGGGATTTCGTCCTCGATGTTCTGCCAGGGATCGGGGGTCGCCTGCTTGAGGCCGAGCGATATCTTCTCGTTCTCGGCATCGAGCTTGAGCACGATGGCTTCCACTTCGTCGCCCTGATTGAGCAACTGGGATGGATGCTTGATGTGTTGGGTCCAGGACATTTCGGAGATATGGATGAGGCCTTCGACGCCCTGATCCAGTTCCACGAACACGCCGTAATCCGTGATGGATACGACCTTGCCCTTGACCTTGGTACCCTCTGGGTACTTGGCTGCGACGTCCTCCCAAGGATGCTTGGTGAGTTGCTTCATGCCGAGGGAGATGCGCTCCTTCTTTTCGTTGAAGTCCAGCACCACGACCTTAACGCGGTCGCCAAGGGAGACCACCTCGGAAGGATGGTTCACGCGGCCCCAGGACATGTCGGTAATGTGGAGCAATCCGTCCACGCCGCCCAAATCGATGAAGGCGCCGAAGTCGGTGATGTTCTTGACCACGCCTTCGCGGATCTGACCCTTTTCCAGGGTGTCGATGATTTCGTCGCGCATCTTCGAACGTTCCTGTTCGAGAACCACGCGGCGCGAGACCACGATGTTGCGGCGGATTTTGTTGACCTTGATGACCTTGAAGTCCATCTTCTGGTTGATGAGGGCGTCCAGGTCCGGGACCTGGCGGAGATCGATCTGCGAACCGGGAAGGAACGCTTCGATGCCAAACAGATCGACCACAACGCCGCCTTTGATGCGGCGGGTGATGGTTCCGGTGACGATTTCCTCTTTTTCAAAAGCTTCGCGGATCCGCTCCCAGACGCGCATGAAGTCGGCGCGTTGCTTGGAGAGGATGATCTGGCCGTCCGCGTTCTCGACCTGCTCGAGATAAACGTCGATGACTTTGCCGACCTGTAGCTCGGAGTCATCCTTGAATTCCATCTTGGAAATGACGCCTTCGGACTTGAACCGGATATCGACGAAAACGTCGGTATCCGAAATGCGCACGATGGTGCCCTTGACGATGCTGCCTTCCTGATAGCCGGTAAGGGACATATCATAGAGCGCGAGCACATCCTGTTTGACCTGGCCGGGGACCTTGGAATCGACATCTTCGCCGAAATCCTTCAAATCCTCTTCCGTGCCGTAAAGCAATTTCTGGGACATTTGGTTGAATCTCCTAGGTCGTCGCCGACGATGAGGAGGACCTCTATCGGGCGGTAGACCTTGCCTGCGCGAGCGGGTTTAATTCCGGACCCCGGAATAGGCTGCCAGCGCGGCTTTCACGTACCTGGGGTGCCGTCCTTGCGGTGGCACCTCGCAAACCTCAAGTAAGGTTTTTCAGTACGTGGCTGACAATGATAGCAACTTGTCCCTCGAATGTTAACCCGCTAGTATCGATTACCAGCGCGTCCGGGGCCTGGGTGAGCGGGCTGTGCTCGCGGCTAGAGTCCTTGTCGTCCCGCTCGGAAAGGTTTTTTAGGACGTCGGAATAGTCCGCAGGGAGATTCATGGATTGCAGTTCCCGGACGCGACGTTGGGTGCGGACCTCCGGACTGGCAGACATGAAAAATTTGAAGCGGGCATCGGGAAAAACGACCGTGGCCATGTCCCGTCCCTCCACCACGGACGCATGGCGCATGCCGATACGGCGCTGGACAGGCACCAGGGCATGACGAACCTCCGGGATCCGGGCGTAGTCCGAAACGGCGGCATTTACCGGCGCGTTTCGTATGAAAGGACTCAAATCCCGACCATCAACCGTAAGCTTACCCTTGGGGTCAGCATGCCATTCGAGATGTTCCACCAGATCGGCGATTTCCTTGAATTGGCCCGGATTAAGCCCTTTTTCCAAGGCTAGGAAGGTAACACCGCGATACATGGCCCCGGTATCCAGGTGCAGGATACCTAATTGCTTTGCGACGGTCTTAGCCGTGCTGCTTTTGCCCGATCCGCTCACGCCATCAATGGCGACGATATAGTGTTCCCGTGGAGTCAACGCCATGTTTTTACCGAAAACAAGCTAGGAAATTGGCCCGGCTATGGCATCGATCCTGCCAAATGGGATATAATTCGACAAAAACCCTAAAGTTCGCCTTGGGAAGGATCATCCCAGCAAAGGGCCGGCTCTTCGCCAGCGGAAATGCATTGGAACCACCGATATCGATGCCATCCCTACTTAACCATTCCTTCCCGATGACCCGGGCCTTCGGACTGCTGCTCGCGGCTCTGGTTACCCAGGGTTTCTATTGCGCCGAAAAGCCCGATCCCCCCAGCCTTCCGAGGGCGACCTTTACCGACATCCGACTTAAAATCGTGGATCCAGCCTTGGGTTCTCCCGGGGTTTTCCTCGCATGGAATTATCCCGAAACGGCCGAAGCATCTTATTTCGAAATCTACCAGAGCCTCTACAAGGATTCCCTCAAGCATACCTCCTATCAGCAACCGGCGACCGATCCCATGCGGTTCGTGGTACCGCTTCCGAATACGTCCCGGCCCTTCACCCTTTACTTCGCCGTCCGTGCCATCTGGATCGAGCCCACCGGGCAAAAGCTGGTAGGCGATACCTTGGAGGTCGATTCAATCACCATCGCGCCTTCATTGAATATCCTCCAGCCGGGAGCCGGATCCTTTAAGGGCGGGCGGGCGCTCAACATGGAAGTCCAGACGAGCAGCGACATCGGAGTGATTCTTCGCATCGCCTATTATGAAAAGTCGGGAACGGCATGGACCTCCAAACAGGATACCTGCCTTCCGGTGGACGCATGCGGCTCGACCCTCTTTGGCAATTCCGTGCAAAGGGATTCCCTCACCTTGGAGCAGCATGGATTAAACGATACCATTCCGGCCCTGTTCTGCGTGGTCGGCACGGAAAGCTTCCAGGAGCAACGCACGGGCCTGACGCAATCCCTTGGTTGCACCCGTTTCTTCCGGGTGGCCCCTTGAAGTCTCTATTCGCGATGCTCGCGGGTTTGCTTCTAGGCGCGGTGCAAGCGGCGCAGCCGGATCCCGCCCTCCTAGACGGCGAATGGTCGGTCGAGACTTCGGACGGTGCCGGCATGCGGCTGAATTGGAGGAACGCACGGGAAGGGAAGCCGGCGGGGGATCAGGTCCGCTCCATCGCCTTAGCGGTGCCGCCCGGTCAAGTGGCTGACGCGGCTTTCGAAGCGGCGCAACCCGCAGGTGGAACGGTGGTCGTATCGCCGCCCTCCCGATTCCGCGATGTCATGGTCTCCGCCTTGTCCTTACAGCCGGGGACGGCTTCCTCCGCGAAACTCCGTATCACCTTCCGCAAGGCCGTTTCCGGCCCGGCCTTCCGTCCGGCCTTCGCCCCGGGTGAGGAAACGCCTCCGGAAAGGCACCTCAAAGGGTGGCTTGCGAATTACCCCCAGTCCCGCAGCCTCCGCAGCACTCTGGTGCCGGCCCTCTCGAAATCCGGCGCGGAAGGACCCACGGCCGGCGCGTTCCTTCCCAAACATCGCCTGGTTATCCGAACCCTCGACGAAAAAATCCAAGTTCTCCCCTACGATTCCTTGATAAAGGCGGGCGTTCCCCTTTCGAAAATCAATCCTAGGCACATGCACCTTTATAGCGATGGGAGAGAGATACCTATCCACATCATGGGAGAAGGGGACGGCAGATGGGACCCAGGGGATTACATCGAGTTTATCGGAAAACGCGCTTCGGGGCAAAACACCTACAACTCGCTCTACACGACCAGGTCCGTTTTTATCCTGGTATGGGATGACGGAAAGCTGGGATTGCGCGCGCCGGCGGTGCCGGTGGCTTCCCGAACGGGCGGCCTCATTCCCACCTTTCCCGCCGACGCCAAGGCGGCCCTTCCCTTCCGCGTGCGCAAGCATCTGGAAGAAGATATCGAGATTCTGCGGATCGGAAGCACCTCGGCCGAGGAGATTCTGGACCTGGGCTCGAACGTGCAAGCGTCGGAACTGACCGATTTCTGGGTCTGGAAAAGACTTGGGGCCGAGAAGGATCAGGCTGAGCTAGCGTTCTCATTGCATCATAGCCCTTCCGCCACGGCCAAGGGCGGAATCAATGACGGCGGGGGTGGCGCGGGTTCCTTCAGGCTGACCGTCAATCTGAAAGGTATCACCAACAATCCGAATGCGGATCCCGACCACCATCTGAAATTCCTCTTGAACGACAACGACATCTCCGGGATAGGCGGCGTAGTAAATGACGCCATCTGGGAAGGCCAGGAATCGCACACCTGGGTTTCCCAGGCTCTCGACCCGTCCATACTCGAACAAGGCGAAAATATCCTTGTCATCCAGAAAGTGAACGACCTGAAAACCACGGACGGCCAACTCGTGGAAATCCAGGATGCTTACATCAACTACATGGTGCTGGAGTTTCCTTCTACCTATGCCGTATACAAGAACGAGCTCGGTTTCAGCAACGCCTTTCCCGATAGCACCGGCCTCAAATTATTCACCCTGACGGGATTCACCACCGACAAGGTGAGCCTTTGGGACAAGCAGGGGCGGAAACTCACCAACTTCAGAATGGTCCGCCGGGGGGAGAGTTTCGAATTGAGCTTTCTGGACACCTTGATGGGCCACACCGAATACCTTGCAAGCGCTGACAGCAGACGGAAAGTCCCGCTGATCCAATTGGATACTCTCGACGACTTGATGGGCACGGCCCAAGGCGCCGATTACCTTGTCATCACCCAGAAGGAATTGCTAGGGAAGGCCTTGGATTCGCTCCTCGAGTTTCGGGAGAAACAGGGGTTGCGCACCCGTGTGGTCATGGCCCGCCACATATATCAGGCCTTCGGTGACGGTAGCCTTGATCCCGCGGCCATCCGGCGCTTCGTGGCTTACGCCTATAAGAATTGGGCGCGGCCCGCACCCAGTTACCTGGTCCTGGTAGGGGACGCCTCCCAGGGATTCGAAAAACACGGCGAAACCATAGTGCCTTTCCATCCCGTGAACATCGTGGGTTGGGGCGTAGCCGCCAACGACGATTTCTTCGCCAAAGTTTCCGGCGACGACGATCTGGCCGACCTTTTCGTGGGCCGAATACCCGCAGGCAATAAACAGGACCTCTCCAACGTGGTCCGCAAGACCCTGAACCTTGAAACGGCAAGGCCGCAGGGCCATTGGAGAAACAAGACCCTGCTCATCGCGGGCTTCGAGTCCTCCTTCACCGCCCAGAATTATGTCCTGCAAGGCATCGCCACAGCCAACGATCGCAACTTCTCCCGTCTCGACCTCTACCCGGGGTCGCCGCATTATAAAACCTCGGCCCAACGCGCGAATTTCTACGATCAGCTCGATTCCGGTTTCAATCTCGTGAGTTTCGTGGGCCACGGCGGCGGCGCGGTCTGGTCGGACGCGGGAGTCCTGACCCTCAAGGCCCTTGATGAAGGCAAGCTCAAAGGGGAATACCCCATTTCCCTGGTTTCATCGATCACCTGCCTGACGGGATTCTACGAAGACAATTCAGCTCGCTCTCTGGGTGAGGAGATGGTGCGTATGCCCAAAGGTGGAGCAGCCGGTTTCTATGGAGCGGCGGGGTACATCTCGGGAGTCGCGGGCGACGCGCTTTCCGCCGAGATCCTGAATGCGGCCACCGGTAACGCATATGCGACTACGGGCGCCATCGTCACCCAAGCCGAAAACATGGTCAAGCTCCGGACCGGCGCAGCCTTCCTGCCGATTCTGGCCGAGTTCAATCTCCTGGGCGATCCCGCCCTCCGCATGTCCTTTCCAGCAAACGAAGGCACCCTATCCCTGGATCCCCTGGTGCTGGCCGGTGCCGCGGACCTGGTAGCCAATGGTTCAGGCCTGGCCCTGGATAAGGGCGAAGCGGTCGCCACGGTGTTGCTGGGCGACTCGGTGGCAAGTATCGCCGCCTTGAAGGTTTCCGGCGGTGCCTTGACCCTGAAACACACCTTTCCGATCATACCGGGCGGCATCCAGAACGGAAAAGTGCTCATCAATTATTTCGACGACGCAAAGGCGCGGGTGGTGTCGGCACCCTTTTCCACTCTGGATTGGCTAATCGATTCGGTCGCCATAGAGCCTGCGATCGCCGCGCCCGGGGACTCCGTTCGCATCCGCATGAAATTGAACACCGCTTACGCCAAAACCAGTTACACCGGGGGCGTGGCCTCCTTCGTAGTGGGCGGCGAGGTGGCGCCCATGTTCCCGGGCGACAACCAGAACGGACTTCAGACTACCGACGGAATCCATCTCGAAACCGTCTCGAAGGTGCTCCTAGAAGTGCCCACGACGGATCTGGCCGGCCCGCGCGTCTACCTGGCATTCCGGTTGAACATCCAGATCCTGAACGATCAGGGCGAGCCTGAGCGTACCATTCCAAACCTCAGCTCGCGCATCTATTCCCTTCCGTTGTCGGAACTGCCCCGCCTCGAATTGCCGGCTAATGCCATGCACCTTCCCATTCAGGAGAAAGCGGGCTTGTGGGTCGTCATCCATAACAGGGGATTCGGAACCGCGGAGGGATTCAAGGTTTCTCTAACCCGGGATACCGAAAGCTCCGAGCCCGTGACGGACACTCTTTCCTATCCCGGCCGGCTCGGCCTGGGAGGATTGGACTCCCTGTTCTTTTCCCTAGCGGACAGCATACTGCAAGGCAAGCGTATCCGCGCATCCATAATTCCAACCAAGGACGGCGATCTTGCCGCTACGGGAAGGTCTCAGGATACCGTCTTCCATGTCGCCACCAAATTACTTTCTTCACTGACCGATACTCTGAAACTCGATACCGCCGGATCCTACCTCACGCTTCCCGCCTCGGACTCCAAGCCCCTGCGGGTTTTCGTAGAAAAGGTTTCCATTTCCACCCTGCCGCCGCATCTGGCCCCCGGGGAAGGCTCGCTCCCCATCACGGCCTACCGCATTCTGGCCTCCGAGTTCACCCAGGGAAGACTTGTCCTGGGCAAGACTCAAATCCTGGCCCTTCCCAAGGTTTCCGCAGCCGCGGTGCCTTGCTGGCATTATCGCGATCTGGAGGGCCTCGCCTGGGTGAAACTGGATACGGTTGCATCCGGCGCCGGCAACAGGTCCGGCACGGGATTCCAGAGCGGCCTCTACGCGCTCCTGCTCAATCAGGACGCCACCTCTCCATTCATCCAGTTGAGCAGCCGCGGCCAGGCCCTTCTCCAGGACGATTATGTTCCCTTGAACACTCCCATCGATGTGGTGATACGGGACGGGGAAGGCGTGGACCTGGCCCTCCATCCGCCCACCCTGGTGAGCCGCAAGCAATCCCTGGACAGCGCCAATTATGCGCAGGAGACGGCCAACCTCTTCCCCACCTTGGCGAGAATCAACTTTCTTCCCAATCACAAATCCGATCAGGACTCCATCACGGTGACGGCACGGGACATTTCCGGGAATACGGCCACCAAGACGCTCTTGTACCGCATGGGCGACGATTTGAGCATCCGGGATCTGGGCAGCTATCCAAATCCTTTCGCGGACACGGCCACGTTCGTCTACAGCCTTACTGATTACTGCGACAAGGTGGAACTGAAGATCTACTCACGCTCGGGCAGGCTGGTGCGCACCCTGGAAGAGAAAAATGTAGTGGGCTACCAGGAAGTGGTCTGGGACGGCCGGACCGGCTCGGGCAAAAACATCGCGAACGGGCTTTATTTCCTCAAGGTTACCGCGAAGGCTGGAAAAAAGGAAACCTCCAAGGTCTATAAGCTTTTCAAGAAGCAGCGAAAGTAAGCGCCAAAGGTCCCGGAACCCCTCCCGTCTCACTGCCATCGCGCGTAAGCTGAAGGAGGTAGCATCCCGCAAATCCCGCCCTTTCTAGTATCTTTCGCATGCATGTCCCGCAATCCCGATTCCTCCGACTTGGACTTTGACTCCGACGCAGACGATGCCGCTTCCGTGGATCCCCTATCCGCCCCGGCACCGGGCCTCTACTTGGTGGCGACGCCCATCGGCAACTTAGAGGATATGACTTACCGCGCGGTCCGCATGCTCAAGGCCGCGGACCTCATCCTCGCGGAGGATACGCGTCATTCCCGGGTGTTGTTGAGCCACTACGGCATTTCACGGCCCAGCGAAAGCTACAACGATTTCAACAAAGAAAAGCGCACGCCCGCCTACCTAGAACGGCTCAAGAACGGCGAACGCCTGGCCTTGATTTGCGACGCGGGGACTCCCGGAATCGCGGATCCCGCCTTCAACCTGGTTAAGGCGGCCTTGGCCGAAGGCATCAAAGTCATCCCCATTCCCGGAGCCTGCGCCATGGTAGCGGCCGTAACCGCATCGGGACTCCCCACGGATCGTTTCGCCTTCGAGAACTTCCCGCCCAAGAAGTCCGCCCAACGCCTTCGCAAGCTCGAAGCCCTCAAGCAGCGTTGGGGCGAGGAGGAACAGCACGCCCCCACCCTGATCTTCTACGTTTCGCCCCATCAGATCCGCCAATTCCTGGAGGAGATCGCGGAGGTGTTCGGGCCGGACATGCACGTGGTTCTCGCCCGCGAAATCACCAAGAAGTTCGAGGAATTCCTTTCGGACACGGCGGTGAAATTGCGGGAGTATTACAAAGAGCGCTCTCCCCGCGGCGAATACGTCCTGCTGATCCACCCCCAGAACAAGCGGTAATGCCAAGGTTCCCCGGTTTCCTGGGTGGCCTGCGCCCCCGGCCGCCCCACTGGCCCGCCTTGGGATGGATTTGCTTGTCCGCCTTGGCTTGGGCCTTGTGTTACCCTCCCTTTCCCTTCGGGCCATTAGCCTTCATCGTGCTGGTTCCGGCCTTCATCGCGAGCATGCGGCTCACCACCCGCCAGGCCTTGGCATACCATTTCGGCGCCGGCATCCTTTACAACACAATCATGTATTGGTGGATTTACAATGTCATGAAGGTGGGCCCGGCCCTCGTCATCGGTGCGGGTCTCGTCCTGCTGATCCTCTATCTTTCCTTCTTCAATGCCGTGTTGGGATGGTTCTTCCGCATCCTTGCCGGCAAACCCTACGGTCTGGCCCTTTATCCCCTGCTTTGGGGCGGCCTGGAAGTGCTCCGCACCCTGGGCGAGATGTCCTTTCCCTGGAACAATATGGGATATACCCTGGGACATTGGTCTCCCCTGATCCAATCGGTGTCCTATCTGGGCATTTTCGGATTGTCCATCGCGGTGGTCGCGTGCAACTGCCTCATCTTCACCGCCTGGAGGCGGAAGGGCACGCTCCGTTGGGCCGCAGCGGCCGTTGCTGCCGCGATTCCATTGAGCCTAACCCTGCAAGGAAGTCTTTCCCTGGCGGAACCCGAGCCTGCGGCCCCGGAGACCATGGACATCAGCCTGGTCCAGCCTTCCATCCCCCAGACGCGGAAATGGGACGAAGACTATTTCCGGGACGTGATGCAAAAGACCTGGGACACCATGATTGGCCCTCCTGCGGACTCGACGCTGAAGGGAACCGACCTGATCGTCCTGGCGGAAACGGCGGTGCCGGATTTCCTCCGCAACCGCACCGATCTCTATGATCGCTTCCAAGGCCTGGCCCGTGAAACGCGCGCGGACATCCTAGTGGGGGCCCTCGATCTCGTTCCCGACCGGAAGCCTTACCGATCCTATATCTTCTACAATTCGGCCTTCCTCTTCCCGGCCGATCCCTCCATCAACGTCCAGCAATATTCCAAGTTGAGGCTGGTGCCGTTCAGCGAGCGCCTGCCGTTCGATGACATCTTCCCCCTCATCAATTACGTGAACCTGGGGGAAGGGGATTTCTCCTCCGGACCTGATTATGAAATCTGGAAACGCAGGGCCAGGTACGCTCCCTCCATCTGCTACGAAATCATCTATCCCGACTTCGTTCGCGGCGCCCGGCGCAAGGGAGCGGAGCTTCTGGTCAACATCACCAATGACGGCTGGTTCGGGTACAGCAATGCCCCGTTCATGCATGCGAACATCACCCGATTCCGCGCCATCGAGGCGGGAGTGCCGATTGCTCGATGCTCGAACGCGGGCATCAGCGTTTTCTACGATCGCAAGGGAAGAGTCTTGGGCAAGACGGAGCTAAATGAAGTGGCGGTTCTAAGGCGCAAGGTGCCTTTGATTTCCAGCGACACCTGGTATCTTCGTCATGGCGATGCGGTCGAAGGCTTCCTGGCCTGGCTGTTCCTCCCGGGCTTCCTGGCTTGCGGCTACCTGGCCTGGCGGGACAATAGGACAGCAAGAACGCAGACTCCCCGGTAGCTCCCGGGAGCGCGGGCGCTACTGGGCTTCAATACCCGGAGATCAGAATCCTTCTGGGATTTCCAGGTGGAGCCCGATGCGAACGTCCTTCCAATAGCGAATCATCTTTTCGCGGATCAGGTCACCGCCCATGTCTTTGAGGGCTTCCTGCATGGGACCCACTTCCACCAGGCGGTTATTCACGCCGCCGCATTCCACTAGCCCTACCGGGCCTCCCGAATAGATCAGATTGCAGAAATTGAAGGAGCACCGGATAAAGTGCCTTCCGGAGATGGAAACGTTCTCGGACAGGAACTCCCGGCTCTGGACGATTTCCAACCCCGGCTCGGGCCGCAGGAATTCCTCCACGGGAACCGGCTTCCCCTTTTCTTCTCCGCCCGCCTCTTCTTTGTTTTCCATGCTTCCCTGCCTCGGTTATCGATATCGTCCGTCGTTGCGTTTCCGGGAGTTTATTTTTCCGGGAAGCGGCGCTCACGCACCGCTCGGCAATACTCCGACGCCCCGGACAAGGCTGCGTCATGCAGACCCGCGAAAGCCTTCGCGAAGGGAGGATAGGGCCCCGGATGCATCCCCAGGAAATCATGCAGGACGAGCACCTGCCCGTCGACATCCCTGCCCGCTCCTATTCCAATGGTCGGTACCGGTACCGTCCGGGTTACCTGGGCGGCTAGCTCGAACGTCATGTGTTCCAGCACCATGCCGATGGCGCCGGCCTCGACCAGGGCCTCCGCGGAACGCAGGACCTCGTCCCGTTCCGCCGGATCGCGGCCGACCTGTTTGAAGGATTTGGCGGTCTGGGGCAGAAGGCCCAAGTGGCCCACCACGGGAATGCCCTCCGAGGTCAGGGCCCTGATGGATTC
>JALYSE010000084.1 GCA_030854955.1 Fibrobacterota bacterium
AAGGAAGGAAAGGAATCCGCGAAGGTGGTGACATGCAAGTCGTATCGCCCGGAGGGAAGACCTTCCAGAACGAACCGGCCTGATTCGGTAGCCGCGGTCGCATGCTCCAGGCCATAGGTGGAAACCTGGATCTTGAGCCCTCCGGGGCCGCCTGGATAGGTAATGATCCCTTCGATGCTTCCGGTGGTGTCCATTTGCGAAACGGGCAGGGAAAGAAATCCGGATTCTCCGGTGATGGTGAAAGGGACCCGTACCGCATGGCCCTTACCGTCTCCCGCTTCCAGGATATACTTACCGGTGCGCACGGATTCGAAATGGAAATAACCCTGGGTATCCGTCGAGTCGTCTTGCTTGCCCGATGAATCCCCGCCTGCGGGTAACACCGACATTGGGAGATACGTCTCTGGTCTGATACTTATTGAGGCATGGAACGCCGGTTCCCCGTCCTTTTTTAGGAGGGTTCCTGACACCCTAGCTGAATCGAATTTCGGATTACCGATATCCGTGCCGCCGCCTCCAAGGCAGGACGCCAATAGGAATGGGAATGCGAAAGCAATCCCGAACATGACAGACCGCAGTTTGAAGGTCATTCCCTGGCCCTGGCCCTGTCCATGCCGTGAGCGCGGTGGGTCCTTGCGAGCGGAAAGAGCTGAAAATTCAATTGATAGACCTGATCCGGCGTTTTGCTCCGGACCGCGATATTGAGGACTTTTTTCCGGAACTCGCGTAAAAGCTTCCGGATGGTGTCTACGTCATCCATTCCCAACCTCAAGGTCGTCCCGCTGACTTCCCTCTCGGTTCCCCTGAAGCGCACGAGCGAATCCGCCGCCAGTCCCATCATCTCCCTATGGAACCGGAGGGCCAGGGAGGAATTGACATCAGGTTCCGTGGCCAAAATCGGTTCGACGCTTTTCCAACCCTTTTCGGCTTTTGCGATGAACCCCTTGCGTTTCAGCAAGGAAAGTGATTCGGCGGCTTGTTGCGGGGTAATGGAAGGAACCAGGCAATCTGCGATCCATTTCGGGGAACTTCCGAAATCGGGCAGGGATATGATTTCCCTGACCGCCAAATGCCACCATTGCGACAGGATTTCCAGTCGGTTTTCCGAAAGTTTATCCGGGTCCTGCTGCTCCTGCATGGCCGTTAACTTCAAAAATAATCCGTCACGTTCTTCCGGAAGCTTGGACTGGGTGAACTGGACCATAGCCATGAAATACAGACTTTCGCCCGGGTCTAATTGGAAGGCGGCGGCGAACTGTTTGGCGGTAATGGATGTGAGGTTGCGTTTCCCGTCGATCACGTTTTTCAAAGCGTTGGGTGATTTGAAGCCGGCTTTCTTGACGATGTAACGATGGGAAAACGCCGCAGATCGAGACTTGTGGAAGTTGAACAGGGCTTTCAAATACATGCGATAATCAAAATAACCGAAAATGTCGGGTTTTTCAGCCGGTTTGCTTTGCAAGCCCATATACCAATGTATAAGTAGGCTGGCGCGTAATGCCAACGGATAATACCGCCAACTGTATCCCTATTGAATACGCGGTTGAGGAATTTAAGTCATTTTTCCCGGGCCTTTTCTTTTCGCGGCGATGGTTTAGCGTGCATTCCCGGAAGCGGAAGTCCGGGAATAGGTCCGATGCTCCCTGCCTAGGGCATCCATTTCGCCATAGTAACCAACCGGAAGACCTTGGAGTTTGACAAAGGCCCCGCGGGACATGGATTTCTTCCGAGTACCCGGGTTTTCCGTGACCCTGGTCGGAACGCCGAGGGAGAGTTCCGGATGGTCGATGAGCAGAATCTGGCTGGAACCGTTGGAGGTTACGAATTCCCCGCTCGCATACCACCCTGCCATGTACATCTTGCCATCAGCATCCATGGCGAAGTGGATGGGGCCCAGGGGGGCTTTTTCCAGTTCTTTGACTTCAGTCATCTTCCGGTCGGTTTGGGTCAAAGCGAACATCTGGTTCGAGCAGAAATCTCCGAAGAGGTACATTCCGTAAAATTTGGAAGCCGGGTTGGCGCGATAGACCAATCCTCCCGTTCCGGAATTCAACCAAGGGTTCTCCGGATCGAGATGGGGAATGGCCCAAACCGGCGGGGTGAGATTGGTCTTATTGCAGGTAGTTGTAGTGGAATGAACATTTGACCAGGTGTAGCAGTTCGATCCCTCCATCAGGTCCCAACCCAGGTTTTCGCCCTTTCGGATGATGTGCACGTCTTCCTGGAGCCACTGGCCCACTTCCACCGCCCAGAGGTCGCCGGTGACCTTGTCGAAGCTGAACTTCAAGGGATTGCGCAGGCCATGCGCCCAAATCTCTTTCGCCGCCACGTCCGCGACGTTCACGTACGGATTGTCGGCCGGAATGCTGTAGGGTTTTCCGCCCACCCCGGCCTCATCCACGTTGATACGGTACATCTTTCCGCGCGGACTGGACATGTTCTGGGCCGTTCCCACCTGGCCATGATCCTGCCCCACCGCCCAGTACAGGAATCCATCGGGACCGAACTGCAGGGTGGCGCCGTTATGCGCCCCGGAAATGGGAGCCGACCATAGGATTTTAACGGGAACATCGGTGGATTTGAGAAAGGTGGCGTCCGCCGAGAACTCGCCTATCGCCAGGAGGGTCCTATTGTTTCCTGGCGTGAAGAAGGCGTACATTTTCCGGTTTTCCAGGAACTTGGGATGGAAGGCCAATCCAAGGAGCCCGTCTTCGTGATAGCCCGCGTTCGCAAAGGTCGGGAAGTCCATGAAAAGGTTCTTGGTCCCGGCACCGGCATTCAGCGTCCACACCTTGCCATTCTGCTCGGCGACGAGAAAGTTACCCTTCTTGCCCGGAATCTCTTCGAACCACATCAGCTTGTCGAACCTGATTTTCGTGGTGTCGTAGAAGGTTTTATATTTCAGTCCGGATGGAATGACCGCATGGGCGGACATGGTTGCCCCTAAGGACAGGATCAGCAGGGCGGCGGTTTTCAAGGGAAGCCAGGTCATGTGTAATGCCTTTCCACGCCTTCCCCGGTCCCTGACTGGGAACCCGAGATGAGCGCTTGCGTACAGGTATAGGTAGTGCAAATTTCCCTCTCAAGCTCTGCGAGGAAACAGGAAGTGTATCCCTTAGGGATACTGACGGGAGGAACCGCGGTAGGATTCCGGGTGAACCGCGGAAGGATTCCGGCCCTCTAGAACAGAACCAAGGGAAAAGGTCGGCCTTGGTATGTGACCCAATGCAGGCCCGGTGAATAAAACGCCATGATGCGGAACCGACCCGCCCCTGAGGGCTGCAGACCGACTCTATTTCCCAGGGCGTCCACGAGCGAAACAGCGGATACGGCGTCTACCCTAGGGACCGTAAAGGGTTCCGGTATGAGGATGAATCCGTTTTGGAAAAAGGGCATTGTCGCGGTTTCCCTGGCGCGCCTGCGACCGGTTATACCAGAGGGAGGCATGCCCTTGATCCATGCGGACAGGATACCTGTCGCGACCGTATCCTCCTGGAACGTTCCCAGGGGCGGCATCTGATCCGGATGACCTTGGAAACTTTCACCAGCGGTATCTCGGAATGTCTGCCGCAGGTACAGCAAGGACAAATCCGGGCGCGTAGGCGTGATGAGCTTGACGCCCTCGATTCCCAAGGTCCGGCTGGTTTCCCGTCCAACCCATTCCATCTTCGGTTTCATGTCGTGGAAATCGTAGTTGAGGTCCACGCCCCATGCTCCTCCGACTACCAATCCGCGGGAGCCATGGCAACCGGAGCAGTTCGCGCCGATATAGGAGCGGGCGCGTGTTTCTAAGGATGCCGATCCATCGTCCTGCCTCGCCCATTTCGGGGAAAGCCGGAAATCGCTCGGAGATGCGCCCTGGAAAATCCCCAGATTGAAAAAGTGCTGTAACTGGTTCAGGGAGCGATCGTGGAGGCTGGCCCGGTTCAATTGGGCCGTAAAGAATCCTAAAACGGATCGTCCCTGTACCGTGCCCCTGACGAGGGTCAAATGGCACGTATTACACTCGTTACGGCTGGGAAACCGCCACTTTTTCAGGGCTACGGTTGTATTCTTTCCCGCAGGACGGATCCGAAGGGTCGAATTCATGCCTTCTTTCGCAACCAGATACGCATCCGTTTGCTGAGGATTCCAGTGATAACTGAATCCAAGCCATTTCTCCTTGCCCACCACCAGCTTAAGGACAAGCAACCGGGTTTCCCAAAGGATTCGCGATAGGGAATCTCCCGGTATGGTATCGATGGAAAAGTTCTTAACGAAGACGGTGCCATCTGGATACTTATAGAAGTCACCGGTATCATTATAGGCGATCTTGGTGCCGGGTTTCAGCAGAATCCAGCGCTGCTTGGCGGAGCCGTCGGACCATAACGCGACATTGACATCGAAGGGCACGGCCATCGGGTCCAAGTGTTTTCCGGGTATGTCCAAATACAGGCCGCTGGCGGAAATGGATTTTGGAATGGACAGGCTGTCCTGCGGATCGAAGAATTTATAGCCTTGGCCCATGGCGGGAAGAAACCCGAAAATGATCAAGCCGGCCGAGAGAATTGTTTTCATCCGAGTGCCTCACCTTTGCGCACGAGCGCTGCGAAATCCAGCAGGATGCGCGCCCGCAGCCTTTCGTTTTTCCGCCTAGGCTATATATACCACCGATAGGCATTGTAAGATACCAACGCTGTGACTATGTGTATCCCCTTGGGATACATATGCATGATGGGCTAATTTTAGGATGCGCAGGGCAGATGCAGGCGTATCCAACCGGGATACGTTTTCGGCTTTCGGCCGTTGCGGACACCGGTCCGCTGAAGTATTCATTGTCACGGCTATGTTTGAGCGTTAAACGAAGACGGTCCTGTATCTGCTTTAATGGGATTTCTCATACATGAAAAACGACAAAGTAAGAATCGCGATAGTGGGCTTAGGATTCGGAGCCGAGTTCATTCCGATCTACCAACGGCATCCCCATTCATTTTTACAGGCCGTTTGCCAAAGGAACCGGGAAAAACTGGAAGCGGTGGGAAACGCATTCGAGATCCCGCACAGGTACACGGATTACAAGGAGCTTCTGAATGATCCGGAGATCGACGCCGTCCATATAAATAGCCCAATTCCCGATCATGCCGCCATGAGCATTGCGGCATTGGAGGCGGGAAAGCATGTAGCCTGCACGGTACCCATGGCTACGAGTCTCGAAGATTGCGGCCGAATCGTCGCGGCGCAAATCGCCTCGGGGAAAAAGTACATGATGATGGAGACGGTAGTGTATTCCCGGGAATTCCTGTACGTGAAATCCCTCAATGATAAGGGACTTTTGGGAAGGATCCAATTTTTACGGGGCGCGCATCATCAGCAAATGGCGGGTTGGCCCGGTTACTGGGAAGGACTACCGCCGATGCACTATGCCACTCATGCGGTAAGTCCGCTTTTGGCCATCGCGGGAAGCCCGGCGGAAGCGGTAGCTTGCGTGGGTTCAGGGAGTATTTCGAAGGAATTATCGTCGAAACATGGATCCCCTTTCGCCGTGGAGTCGGCGTTGATCCGGTTGAAAGAATCGGCTTTATCGGCCGAAATCACCCGTTCCCTATTTGAAACAGCCAGGGAATACGTCGAAAGCTTCGACATCTATGGCGAGCACATGAGTTTCGAATGGACTCAGGTTGAAGGCGGCCAGCCAGTGCTCTTTACCGGTGAAAAGGCCGAGCGGGTCGAAATCCCGGATTTTGCCCACTTGCTGCCTGAAAATATCCGCCCCTTCACTACCAAGGGCGTCTATGATTCATCGGCCAACAAACACCTTTCCTTTGTTCAGGGAAGCGGCCATGGCGGCTCGCACCCCCACTTAGCGCACCAATTCATCATGTCGATTCTGGAAGATAAAGACCCATTCCCGGATGTGTTTACCTCGGCGAACTGGACTTGCGTTGGACTGTGCGCCCATCAAAGCGCAATGAACAAGGGCAAGTGGATCGAATTGCCTGGGTTTACTTTCGGGAAATCATAACACGCCGGTAGAGGAATAACATGAAACTACGCGACAACTACATCGGGATATCCGCTTTATTGCTTTTGGCTCAAGCATCCCCGCGCGCATTGGTCATTGATGCTGGTCCGTTGATACTGGACATGCAGGTGGTCGATGCGAATTTCCGGGCGGAAGGAGTGGCGGTCGTCGATGTCGACAAAGACGGAGTGCTGGATGTCATGGTGGGTGATTTCTGGTATAAGGGGCCGGCTTGGACGCGTTACGAAATCCGGAAACCCGGTGATTATCAGATTACCGACTATAGTGAAGCCATGAATGTATGGGCCGAGGATTTCACCGGCGACGGATATCCCGATCAACTCGTCATTCCCTATCCCGGCCGACCGGTGAAATGGTATGAAAACCCAAAGGGTGGAACCGGACGCTGGAATGAGTACCTGGTAGGCTTCGATTATTACAACGAGCAGCCCCGATTCACCACCCTACTCTCCGGCGATCCGAAAAATTACCTGGTGTCCGCGAATAAAAACGGACGGCGATTCTCCTATTTCCGTCCCGGACCGGATCCCAAACTCGCGTGGAAGGAGACCCCGATATCCTCCAACAATGCGCCCAGTACGGATTTGTACGACCACGGATTGGGGATCGGAGATTTGAACGGTGATGGAAAAATGGATTTGATAGAACCACAGGGATATTATGAGCAAACCGCCGACCCTGCCAAATGGAACTATCGCTCGAAAAAATTCGATCCTACCAACGAGGAATCGGGATTCATGCACGCATACGACTTCAATGGAGACGGCTTGAATGACATGTTGACGGGCGTATCCCACAATTATGGCGTGTCCTGGTTCGAACAGAAGCCCGGCAACACCTGGGTGAAGCATGAAATCGACCGGTCCTTTTCGGAGGTGCATTCCATGTACATGGCGGATATGGATAATGACGGTGTTCAGGACATCATAACCGGTAAGCGCAAGTTTGCGCATAATGGCGGGGGTTCCGGTGGACAACAACCCGCCATTCTCGTATGGTACAAGGTTACCAAGGGAGCCACCCCGAAATTCGAGCGCTTCGTGATCCAGGCCGACAATGCCGGCGTCGGAACGGATTTCGAAGTCAAGGATTACGACAAGGATGGATGGATGGACATCGCGGTGGCGAATAAAACCGGAACGAAAATCTACATGCAGGTGGGTAGGGCCCCCACCAAGGTGGACATGAAATTTAATGCCAGGGTTTATAATCCCGCCCGGGCCGGTTTAATCAAGATCTTTCAGGGATCCACCGACCGTCTATCTCCGGACGCCTCTCCGGGATTCAGGTTTTTGACTGCGGATGGTCGAGTCGTGCCGAGTCGATAACCCCTTCATTGTCCAGTACAAATCAAAAATTTCTAAAGTGAGGCTATTTCGATGAAGATTTCATTGCTGCTGCTCCCGTTTGTCGTTTTTGTTTCCATGATCACTGGCACCCATGCGGTTGAGACCGTCAAGATCGATCGCAAACCGCTTGCGATGACCGGCTCATGGGAAATCGGCCAGTTGATGAAGCTAAATTGGGAGGGACAAGAAGACTCGCTTCAAATGGTGCAAAGGGTTAGCGTTTGGGCCTTGCAGCGCGCGACCATCAATGAAAGGCTGCTAATTTCGCTTGGGCTCGGCGGTCTATTTTTCAATCCCTATCCGACCATTATCGGGCAATGGGGATCCCAGCGAAAATATTTCGCCACCGGGTTGAGCGAAGTAAGCGGCCGATATGACTTCGGCGACGTCTCGGCCCCCACCGTACAGTTAACCTTGGGATATTTTCCCACAATATGGGGAATTTCACCCACGATTTATTCATAACCACGGAATCGGAGTTCGTGCCCTTGCACGATTTTTCGATCAGCTATTTGGCTGCTCACAAGTTCGGTCCGCTCTTGGAGTTGGGCGCCGGAGTTCAATTGAATCGTCTAATTCCCGTGCGCCCTAGCCTGGAGTCCCGCAAAAAAAACAATAATTCCTACGTGGAAGGCGCGGACACCAGTTACTATACCTTCCAATCCACGAAGTTGATGGGACGGTTCACCCTCGATCCCAAGAGCGTAATGGGAGAACCTGCGATATTTTCCCGGGAGGACCTGAAGATATACGCCGAAGCCGCCGTTCTGGGAATCAAGGATTATCCGGTGTGGTATGAAAAATTATCAGAACGGATTCCGATATTGTTGGGAATCAATCTTCCCTCGTTTGGACTCTTCGATGTCCTTTCGGTCGAATACGAAATGTATTCCAACCCTTATCCCAATGATTGGGAAATGGTCTTGAAAGAGAGCATCCCCATTCCTTACCAGAGAAACAACGACTCCCTAGACGTTTCCAAGACCAAGACCAAGTGGTCCATTTATGCAAAGAAAGAGGTAGTCTCAGGGTTCAGCGTTTTCGCCCAGGTGGCCAGCGACCATTTCCGGACCTTGGATGGCGAATGGCAACCCAATAAGCGGGAGGTCATGACCAAGAAAGATCACTGGTACTATATCCTCAAGTTTTCCTTTTCGATTTAATACGGCACCCCCCCGGTTTTTTCGCGGCTTGTCAGGCGGAAGCCGTCCACCAGGATCTCAAGGGTATCGTTCGAGAGGATGCAACCGAATCCGAGGCCCTTACCGTCCACGGCCCTGGCTTGAGGCAAGCGGAGCTATATGGACGACAAATCCGCCACGGTAACCCTGGCTAGGGTTTGATTGCTCAAGGTCTTTGTGAGGAGCGGCATGGAATCGGTTAATGGGTCGAGATCGGCTGCGGAGATCCGCAGGGTGCCCGTGAACGTCTTTTACTTTTAGTCTTGGGTCAAGGCCAATTCGATTTCCGGATTGCCGGTTTCTCCGCTTCCTCCCGCCGTCTCGAAACAGGCATTGCAAAATGCCAGGCAAACAACTGTCGGCACCCACCTGCGAGAAGACCTGATGCGGCCCTGGAGACGGAATAGTCTCATCCCGGTTCCGATCGAGTTGGGCTAGCCGATTGGGTGCGGACTTCAGGCTGACCCGGCAAGCGGCTATTGGGAAACAATTGCATGGTCATAGTATATATCCGGTCTTCGCCCTGGTCTTGATCCAAAAGGACTTTGACCTCCTCCCGGAATGACCGCATCCTGTCCCGGATAGAATCGAAGCAGGCCTGGGAAAGGTACATGGTCAGGGAACTGTATTCCCGGCATGAAGCGGGAACCTGATCCAGGATATCCAGCGAGAGTTGGGTCATCTCACGGATATGGGATTTTGCCCGTTTGATTCGGGCACCTTGCGCCAAGCCGACATGTGGCACGGAGACCGTGTATCCATTGGCTTTTTTCCGAATCAACTTGGACTCGAGAAGGGTTTTAATGGCCTGCTCCACTTCCGAAGCGCTCAAGGGCGGCAGCACCTCTCGTCCGATATGGGCCGGGTTGGTGCGGTCCTGATGGATTCCGAAATAGGCGCGGAGAACTTGATAATACCATTTGTCGTAGATGGAAAATTGTTCGGGAGTCAGGTCCTTGGCGCGGGGAGTGCGGAATTTGGATATGTTCATGAAAAGATGGTTCTTTTCCTCAACGCTCTTGGCCTGGTTGAATTGAACCAACAAGTTGAAAAATCGCAGATCTTCCCCTTTAAGCCCGAGCGCCTTCGAGAATTTGAAAATCATGCCCTGGTTCAATCCCCTTTTGCCCAGAATCACTTTAGACACCAAGGTCGCCGAATTCAGCGGCATTCCCGCCGACCGGGCAAAGGCGCGTACCGAGAACCCCGGCTCGGAATTCTTCCGCCAAGCGAACTCATCCTTGAGGTAAGTCCGATAATCAAGATACGTGAAAAGGGCGGGGGGTTTTTTCATGGGGACTATCCAGATTGTAAGCCGTGGGATCGGAAAATAAAGGGGGAAAGTCCGGTCGATTGTGGACACGTTGTCCCCAGAAGACTTAACCTGTTTTCCAGGTGGAAAAAGCCTGATTTTGGGTATTTGGGATGCTTAATGGTTTCAGGAAACCCTTGGTCTCCTAGTTCCGAAGTGGCTCCCCCGCGTCAATTCGAGGAAGCGATGGTAAAAAACTCGAATGGATCCCTTCTAAAATTCCGCGGTATTGAGGGCCCGGGCGGAGTTTTTTCAGGCACCGCTTATCCCAATACCTGCCCGGCCACAAGCATTTTTCCCGGTGCCTTTCAGACGAATCCGATCCATGTCCGGCCTCATTCCCGATTATGGCTATGCCATTGCATAATCCACTCAAGCCTTCTGTAGGAACGCCTATTTCGATGGTCCGCGGGATTCGGCTTTCCTGCCCTGGACATCGATAAGGCGCCCGCCCTGGTCCTGTAAACGCACCTTCCCCAATTTTCCGCTCCCCGGATTCCTTGCGGACTTCTTGAGGATTGATACCGGCGTCGGTTTCATATCCTTGGGACGGAGGGTAAGGATGAGAGCGTGATCTGGAACCTTTACATCGAGAAAAGCAGCGCCTCCGGAACGCGATATCGGAGTGGTGGACTCCAGGGGATGGTAGGCGGTAATGCTGTCCAGAGGGGTTTTGAAAACGATCCGCAGATTGCGCGTAGGGTCAAGATCCGATTTCGAAGTTTTGGCGTAACTCACGTCGTTCAACCACAGGATCAGGTAGAAAAGTCCGTCGCGTTTTTGCAGCAAGGTATGGCGTACGCGCGAGGTGTCTCCTTCCAAGCTGAAACCAAGATCACCCGGGACGATGGCGGGTCCCGGATCCTTGAGGAGACCGATCAGATTCTTGAGGGCCCGGAATTGGACTTTCGGTGTTCCATCGGATTTCAGCAGGCCGAATGCCCCTTCGGCGAAGGTGGGATTGGGGACCATATCGATGAATTCATAGAGGTAGACCTTGATGAAACCCCGGTTGAAATATTCCAGAAAGAGCCTGGTTTCATATTTAGCCGCCCCGCGCTCGGAGACCCCGGAGATCCAATGCCCCACATCCGTGCCGGTCGCATTGTGATAGCCCGATTCGGTCGCGATCAGGGGCTTGGACGGGCCTACATTGGCGCGCGCGCGTGGGATATACCAATCGTCGAGCCTATAGAGGGGTGGCCCCCCGTCCGGATAACTGTGGGTGTTTCCGCAGTCCGCTCCTTCGACTAGTCCCACATCAAGAACGTTGTCCGGAAAGCTGAAGCCGGCCATCACCACGGTCAGGTGACGCGTATCCGCATTGCCCTTGATGGCGGAATGGAGATCATTCTGAATGGCCGGTACGATGGCCGGAAACGTCAATCCCTTGTAAATCCGGGTGCTGGCGTCCGGGTATGCCGGCTTGCCGTTACGGAATCCGTGATCCAGCTCATTGGGGCCTTCGATGGCCTGAACCACGGGAAGCACTTTGCGGAGATGATCTAAAAGCACGTTGGTATCCAGATCAAACATGGCCACATTGAAGCGGATGCCATGAGAGCCCATTTCCCTCTGCCGGGCCGCGACGGTATCGCTCGATGTCAGCGCATCCCGCCAATTCCGGATGCCCAACTCCTTGGCGCGCGGGAGAATGATGGAGTGGTAGTTGTTCATGTAGACCGAGCTGGGATAATTCAAATGGCCGTTCACCCCGATAATATCGACGAAGGAGTCCGCGCTCTTGGCGCGTTCCGCCGTGGCGATCGCAACTCCCAGACTGATCAAAAGGAGGACCCGGATAGATAAAGCGAGGCCGTTCATCCTCATAGTGGCGAGCAACTGCATGTTTTCACTCCTAAAATGGTAAGTGAGGGGAAAAATAGGACGAAGTTCGCCGCGTTGAGGGGGTTATCCCTCCCAAGGTGTGGACGGAGTGTCCCCGATTGCAGGGGAAAGTCCGTACCAAACGCGGCTCTCGGTTGCGCTTAAGATACGGTCGTTTGTTAGGTAATTCAACCCGATATTTGGACCTGAGACTCTTATTCCCGAACCGATTGGCCTGATCTCTCTATTTAAGCCCTGTATGGTTTATGTTCGAAAATATTTCCTGCCGATTAGGTTCCAAAGCCAAGCCTCCCGCTTTTTTTGGTTTTGGCCCACTGGTTTAATGACTTGCATTATTCGAAACGAGGAACTCCGGTAAATATTTATTGGGCTTCACATTTCCCCCCCCCATATTTATCGAGGTATAGTGTAACATCCATGGTTTCCACCTTACCGGATGGTTTAAATGGATATTGTGGCCTGCCTATCTCGCTAGAAACATCTTTGCTACCTTGGCCTCCCAAAGGGGGATTGCCATGCAAGCCGTCAAATTCATTACCGCATTCGCCGTCATCATCGTCGTCGTCTCAGTTTCCGTACTATTAGCCCAGGGTGCCCATACCTTGCCCTCCGCGCTGGCTGGGCCCGGAACGCCCGCGCTCATGCCCCGGGTGGGCGGAACCGTTTTCGGCGAAGGCGTGGCATCCGATTGGCAGGGCAACGTGTATTTCAACGAGATGGGCTCGAACAACCGCACCATGCAGGTCAAGGTGGGCCAGGATTCGGGGCGGATCTGGCGCACGGCCAAGGACGCGCCGAACGGCATTTGGCTGGATACCCAGAACCGCCTTATCATCTGCCAAAAAATGGCCATCGTAAGGGTCAAGCCTACTGCCGTCTTCGACGGCATGACCGATACGCTTTATAAGTACTCAGGGACGGGTCAGGACTTCAACGATGTGACAGGCGATTCCAAGGACAATTTGTATTTCACCAACTTCAATGGCAAATCCGTTTTCTTCAGGAACGCAATCACCGGGGTCACCAAGGAAGTTCTCTCCAACCAACCCAAGCCCAACGGCATCGAATGGGACGAGGAGAGGAAAACCGTTTACGTATGCGAAAACGGGGCGGGCAAGGTTGCGGCCTATACCGTAGGCATAGACAACGCCTTGGAAAACCGCCAGGACTTCGCCACCGTAGGGGGTGCCGACGGCATCGTGCTGGACTCGGCCGGTAACGTGTATGCCGTGGCCTTCGGAGCCGCAGTTAAGGTCTTCACCCCTGTCGGCGCACCGCTTGGGGAAATTCCCATTGCGGGCAGCCAATTGACCAACCTTGCCTTCGGAGGCGCCGACTTCCGTACCTTGTTCATGATTACGGATAAGGGATTGTACAAGCTGCCGATGAAGGTTAAGGGGTACAAATCGGGCCAGTACAGCGTCGGTATTCGCAAATCCGTCGCGCGCGAAACCGTTCCCACTTCCGCGTTCACCCACGCGGACATGCCGCATCGGGTGGACGGCAAGGTTCTCCTCCCCAGCGCGAATCCCTGAAGCCGGTAGGGGATGAAGCCGATTGGGGTAAACCGCGTTGTAGTCGGTCAGACGCGAACGAAATTGGCTCTAGGGTATTCTAAATATCGTCATCCTCGGCGGTCTCGATTTTGACGACCCCATTCTCCTAGGGCCCATCTTAAAAATAGTTCGTAAGTCTAGGTACAATTACTACTTACGAGGATAAAAAGGTTTTGAAATGGGTAATAAGAAGGCTCCAGATCTTGTAGATCTGGAGCCTTTTCTTTAGAAATTGGAGCGGGTTAAGAGACTCGAACCCTCGACCTTCTCCTTGGCAAGGAGATGCTCTACCAACTGAGCTAAACCCGCTAGATTCCGGGGCTTGCAACGACCTTTGGTTGGGTCGTAATTCCCTGAAAGAGCGATTAAGTTTAGAAAAAGCTCCAACCTGCGTCAAGCCAGTCCCAGCAACTTCTTCAAATCCGCTTCAGAAATGACCTTTATCCCCAGCTTGTTGGCTTTTTCAAGCTTGGAGCCGGCGGCCTCTCCGGCCAGGAGGAACGAGGTTTTTTTACTGACCGAATCGGTGGCTTTGCCGCCTGCTTTTTCGATGAGTTCTTTGGCCTCTTCCCGGGACCAGGAAGGCAACGTCCCCGTCAGAACAAAGGTTTTGCCCGCCAATTCATCCGAGCCTTCCGCGCCCTGGTACTCTAGGCTGACACCCGCATCAAGCAGCCTTGCGATGAGCGCATCGGTAAGGGGATTACGGAAGAAATTGAAAATGCTTTCCGCCATGCGGTCGCCGATTTCATGGATGGCGAGCAATTCCTCCAGGGAAGCCGCGCGCAATGCGTCCAGGTTCTTGTACTGGCGCGCGAGCAGGGAAGAGCTGGTCTTGCCGATGAAGCGGATGCCGAAGCCGTGAATCAGGCGGTCCAACCCCCGAATCTTGCTTTGGTGGATTGAGTCGATGACATTGGCCGCCGATTTCTCCGCCATGCGCTCCAGGTTTTCCAACTGTTCCCGTTTCAGGAAATAAATATCCGCCACGGTTTTGATCAGGCCGTCCTTGAGCAGGGATTCCACCAGGGAGGGGCCGATATGCTCGATATTCATGGCTGGACGGCTCACGAAGTGAAGGATGGATCGCATCACCTGGGCTGGACATTGCAGATTGTCGCAGCGCAGGGCGACCGCTTCATCGTCCCTGGTCAGTTCCGATCCGCAAACCGGGCATTGGGCGGGTTGTTCGATGGTCCGGGCGTCCATGGGTCTTTTGGCTTCGACCACCGAGACCACCTTGGGAATGATCTCGCCGCCTTTTTCCACGATCACGTGGTCCTTGATTTTGAGTCCCAGTCGATTGATTTCGTGGAAGTTATGCAAGGTGGCGCGCTTGACGAGTGTCCCGCCCAGAAGGATGGGTTTCAAATGCGCCACCGGCGTGACCGCTCCCGTGCGCCCCACCTGATAAGACACCGAGTCCAGCACCGTCTCAACGGCCTCCGTCTTGTATTTGTAGGCGATGACCCACTTGGGGCTTTTGGCGGTCCGGCCCAGGGCGACTTGTTGACGCAGATCGTTCACCTTCACTACGGCCCCGTCGATATTGTAGGGCAGGTCGTCCCGGATCTTGAGCCACTCCGCGCAAACCTCCATGATCCCCGCCACATCCTTGACCGTGGCCCGTTTGTCGTTCACGGGGAACCCGGCCTTGTGCAGGGCCTCGAGGTTACTCCAATGGGTTCCCTCCGGTTTGTCGACCAGAATGGCATAAGCGTAGAAGTCGAGTTTGCGCAGGGCACTTTCGCCCGGGTCCTTCAGCTTAAGGCTTCCAGCGGCCGTATTGCGCGGATTCTGTTGCTCCTTTCCATAGGTCAATAGGGCGAACTCATTGAATGCCTTGAAGTTCTGCCGGGTCATGTAGATTTCCCCGCGCACCTCCAACCGGCCCTCGGGAAAGGAGGCGGGCAGCAGAACCGGAATGGACTTGATATTGAGAACATTCTGGGTCACCTCGTCCCCGACCGTGCCGTCTCCGCGGGTCACCGCGAAGGCGAGCTTCCGGTCTTCGTAGACGAGGCTCATGGCCACCCCGTCGATCTTGAGTTCCACCACGTATTCCAAGTCCGAAGGGTCGATTTTTTCCGTGACCTGCCGGTGCCAGTCGGTCAGCTCCTCCTGGGAATACGTGTTTTGGATGCTGAGCATGGGAAATCGATGCTGGACTTTGCGGAAGCCGGGGGTCAAATCGCTGCCCACCGCGACCGTGGCCGATTCCGTCCCTGCGAATTCCGGGTACCCTATTTCCAGGTCTGCCAGTTCCTTTACCTTCATATCGAAATCTTCGTCGCTCATTGGAGAGTGACCGAGGCGGTAGTACTTGTCGTTGGCGTCGGCGAGGACACCGCGGAGTTCCTGGATCTTTTTCTGGGCTTCCTTCTTGGTCATTTCTCCGGCCTGGTTGCATGGAATGGCGATAGGCATCGCCGAGGGATTGATGTGAAAATAGCAATATTTACTATTTTCAATAGACTCGATAGGCTCTGCCTTCCGGCGGATTCCGAAGCATAGAGGATGGACAAGATGACACTACTGGACCTGGTCGGCAACACTCCCATGGTGGAGCTCAAGCGCATCAATTCCAATCCTGATGTCAGGCTCTACGCCAAGCTCGAGGGCAATAATCCCGGTGGATCCGTAAAAGATCGCCCGGCCCGATCCATGATCCTCAAAGCTATGCAGCGGGGGACTTTGAAACCGGGCATGAAACTCATCGAACCCACCAGCGGCAATACCGGAATCGCATTGGCAATGATTGCGGCGGTATCGGGTTTCGAAATGCACTTGGTGATGCCGGAAAGCGCCACTGCGGAACGAGTCAAGACCATGCGCGCCTACGGGGCCATCGTCCATTTGACTTCAGCCGAAAAGGGCATGGAAGGTACCATCGACTACGCCCGCGCCAAGGTGGCCCAAGGCGGTTTCCACATGCTCGACCAATTCTCCAACCCGGACAATCCCGCCTCCCATTACGAAACCACGGGCCCAGAAATCTGGAAGGATACCGAAGGCGGGATCACCCATTTCGTGTCGAGCATGGGCACCACCGGTACCATCATGGGCGTATCGCGCTACCTCAAGGAAAAGAATCCCGATGTCCGCATCGTGGGGGCCCAGCCCACCGACGGGTCCTGCATTCCGGGCATCCGCCGCTGGCCGGACGAGTACCTGCCCAAGATTTATGATAAATCGCGCGTGGATGAGATCGTGGACGTAAGCCAGGCCAACGCGGAATACTGGACGCGCGAATTGTCCCGGAAGGAAGGCGTGTTCTCGGGGATTTCCTCCGGCGGTGCCGTCTATTGCGCTCTCGAAATCGCCAAGCGGATCAAATCGGGGGTGATCGTGGCCATCATTTGCGATCGCGGCGACCGCTACCTGTCCGGAGCCGTATTCAACTGAAGGACGGCACCCCAACCGCGCATCCAGTGCGCTCCGCCCCGGCTTGCACAGCCGAAGCGGCGGGGTCAGAGGGGGTCATCGGGAGCCGTGTCGTATCCAGGCGCGGGCAGCCCCTCCGGAGGCGGATTCGGATTCGGTGCGCGAATCTCCCCCTCTTCGAGACGGCGGCCAGGCCAGGAAAAAAACTTTTGCATCAGCATATCCCTGTATTTGGCAACTTGCTGAGTCATATCGATGCGCACCGTTTCCTTGATTGCCATGGGCACGACGATGTCGCCCATCCATGTGTTCAGGTAGGCGTCCGCGACGAAAGTGAACTTGGCATCCTTCTGGGACCAGATACCCGGAGGCAGGCGCTTCAGGACGGTATTGGGAAGATCCAGGGTGGTGGACATGGACATGGAATCGTTCGCCGGCACCACCCGCTTTTCCGGATTCCAGCCGGAGAGGAGGGTATCCGATTCATGAAGCAGGGCGTAGCGCATTCGAGTGAGGGTCACCTCATGGGCATTGGGATTGGTCACGGCCACATCCACCTGCCAATGGGTCTGGGTCGCATCCATGGACAGAAAGGAAAAATTC
>JALYSE010000292.1 GCA_030854955.1 Fibrobacterota bacterium
GCTTTCAACCACCTCGGAAAAGGACGTCGTCGGATTTGTGAGGATATATTGGCGGACCTTTTTCAGGGTCTCAGATCGTTCGGAAGTATTCAACGCTGTTGCTTTCGATAGGGGAGTAATTTAAGAATCGAATCTCAATTCGTAACCATCTCTTTAATTCTAATGACGATGAGCATGTCTTCCGCGCCACGTACGGGATCATCATCAATGGCATCCGCGCTCCGATGGGTGCGGTGGCCGTATCGGGCTGTAGGCGGGCCCACCAAAATAGGCCTCCCCAGCGTGGTGAAATATAAACTACTTGGGCCGGTTCAGGCGGTAGCTTTTGCCTTTGAAGGGGAGGATCCGGGAGCCGACCTCAAGATCTATGTGCGGGTGGATTTCGGGATCGGGTACGGTTGTCCCGGAGAGGGGCGCTCCTGCTCGCTTGCCTGCCGCTCCTTGCGGGGTGCTTGGGAACCTATCGCTTCGGAAACCAGCGTCGCTGCGCTCCGATCTGGATCCAATGACCGGATTGGCGGATCTTTTGGCCGGAATCCACAGCTATCACGTCACCAACAAGTTATCCCTGCAAAAATGGCTATGAAGCCTTCACGACGCCAGCGGGGCATCAGGCCATCGACCCACACCGCTCCTTTTGCACCAAGCGATGATGAATGTCCCGGATACTCTGATACCAACTCAAATCCGGATCGTGGACATGATGCGCTTCATCATTCAACACTTCCGGTCGCCATCTTCAATACCAACCGGACCCAGGTTTCATCAAACCGGCTAGGCACCACTACTCCTGAACTATCGAAGGGGATCAGGTCGGTTGGCTGCCGGACTTTTGCGGCCTCGTGCAGGTAAACCACGGTTTCCACAGCCTCGCGCTGGGCGAAATAATACTGGAACCCAGCGACCGTCCTGTCTGCATTCCAGACGGAATGCGCGGTTTCGAACCACCAGGAAAGCAAGGCCTTGCTTGTCTCCGCGGTTCCAGTATGGCAAAAGGCGACTTGGGAAATTGGGGATGCAGGGCCATGGGTCAAACCCCGATTTGATATGTCGTCGCGAACGACATATCCGGAATATGTGTCGACTTTTCTTTACTTTTTCGACACATTATCTTGCCCGTGGCCTTGTTTGAAGGAATTTAAAAGGGGTATGTTCAGAAAAAGAAGCTCTCGACCGGACTTTTCCGACCGGAGCAGACCCATGTCCTCAAGGGCCTTCAAGTAATCGGCGGCGGTTTGACGCGAGGCGATATTGGCATCAACCAGGTGCGCGACCTTGCAACAGGGTTGGCTGAAAAGGACCTCAACCAACTCCCGGCTGTATATCTTGGGCTTTTCCCTGCGGATGAGTTCCACCGCCTCCCGGAGGGCAATTTGGATCCGTTCCGCCTTATCCAGGGTATCTTTGGCGGTCTCCGCCACCACCTCCAGGAAATAGACGACCCAGCCCTCCCAGTCGCCATCCCGGGTCACGGCCAACAAGCGCCGATAGTACTCCGTCTTCCGGGTGATGATGTTGCCGCTGAGATACAGGACCGGCCACCGTAAAAGGTCATGAAGGCAAAGATGAAGGACATTTAGAATGCGGCCCGTACGACCATTACCGTCATAAAAAGGATGGATGGCTTCAAACTGGTAATGCTGAATGGCTAAAGCGATGAGCGGATCCATGGACCCGGGCTCATGGAAAAAGCGCTCCCAATCGGACAAGAGATCCCGAACATGCGATTCGCCTTCGGGCGGAGTATAAATCGGCGGCTCGGCGGCATTAGAACGCAAGGCCGTTCCCGGCATGCGACGGATTTCCGAAGTGTGGCCCATCAGGTGAGTATGAATTTCCAGGACTCCGGAAAGCCGCATCATCCCCTGGGATTTGATTTTCTCAAATCCTTCCCAGAGCGCTTGCCGGTATTGCAACACCTCTTTTACCTCCGGACTGGAAACGGCTTCCCGGGAGGCGAAGGCGCGGGACACATCATCGAAAGTGGTGAAGATGTTTTCGATTTCCGAGCTGGCACGGGCTTCTTGCAGAATCAGATTGTTGAGGAGGATGGATGGATTCGGCAAGGTTTCCAGATACCCGTCCAATCGGGCCAGGGTGCGGGCCGCGGGAAGGATGGCACGAAAAACGGCCGGGGTTTCAAATGAAACCGAGGGAGGCAGTTTCGGTAGCAGATTAAATGGCTTGGCTGGATCGAATCCCATCGTCAGAGTCCAGCTTCCACGATTTTCATGGTGTCGTTGCCGAAGATATCCACCACCTTTACCGCGATTTTATAACGCCGTCCCAGCGTGACCTCCTTCCAGGCTGTTGTCAGATCCAGATTTCGGTCATTGCGGGTACGGAAGCATTGCCACTCGTTTTCGAAGATATAATCCCCGGTCCAGACCTCCTCGAAGTTCATGGAGGGTGGGGCTTCAAAATCGGAGCCTACGACAGGCGAATCAATTCGGACACGGATGATTTCCTTTTTGCTTTCGAAATCGAAATCAACGGCCCAATAGTCGACCCAATCCTTCCATTTCTTGGTCAAGATTTCTCGGCTCAATTTACCTTCCGTATCTTTAGAAACCTTTACGACCTGACCATGTTCCATAACATTGGTTCGGCTTGATAAGCTTCTAAAATTGTAGAGATGCGCATCTCTCGTCCAGGATAATGCCAAATGATTTCGTTTCTGAAGTTCTCTTTTCCAAAAATCTCGTCAAGGATGCAGTGAAAAAAACCTGAAGTCTTCCAGTCGCAATGAACATAGATGCTACCATCTTCGGAAAGATAGCGAAGCTGAAGGATCAAAGCATTTAGACCCACACCGCCCCTTTGGTCAAACTCTCGACCGCCTTGACCGCAATCGCCCATATAGGCGCTGCCCCGGCCCCAGGTCTCCCAAGGCTTCCCCTTCGGCTTGATGGTGAGGTGTTGGGATTCTGCTGATGCCCTTCGTTCGAGGCCTTGGTGCCATAGACGCGGATGTGGAGATTGTTCTCCTCACCGGGCCGACCATGGTACGAATCTGAATTTACTAACGGAGGGGAAATCCCGTCCGATGGCGTCCTTAGACGATTTCGACGGGCTTGCCCGACTTGGCGGACGCATAGATGCCGTCGATGATCTTCATCAGCTTCACGGCCTCGTCCGCGGTGTTGAGCGGCTCTTCCTTGCCCTCGAGGGCCAGGGCGAAGTTCTTGGCGGACCGGGTGCGGCCCATGGTTTCATCAGGCTCGATGATGATGTTGCGGTTGACGGGGTACCCATTCTCCTGGGAGTAGATTTCGCAGGTGTCGATGCTGGTGGAATCGACGCCGTCGACCTTGAACAGCCGCTGAATCCTGCCGCCGGCCTTCTGGCCTTGGAATACGACCGAAACCACTTCGCGTTCGTTCATTTCTGCCCATGAGTTGCGGATGGTCAGGACCTGGCCGCTCTTGAAGGTGATCATGGCATGGGCCGCCGCTTCCACGTCGGTCACGCCGTCCTTTACGTCCGGAATGCCCCAAGGTCCCTTGAACTCCTTGTTATCGATCAGATCGCTGAAGGTCTGGCCCAGCACGAACTTGGGCTCGGGATAGCCCATGAAATGGAGGGCCAGGTCGACCATGTGCAGCAGATCGATCAAGGGGCCGCCGCCGGACAGCTTCTTGTTGGTGAACCAGCCGCCAAATCCCGGAATGCCGTTCCTGCGGATCCAACTGGCCTGCGCGGAATTGATCCGACCGGCCGCGCCGGTGCGGATGTATTCGCGCATGGCATACGATTCCGGGCGGGCGCGGTTGTTGAAGTTGAACATCAGTACGCGGCCGTTTTTCTTGGCCAAGTCCGACATCTCGGTGACGTCCGCCGCGTTGAGCGCCGGGGGCTTTTCGCAGAAGGCATGCTTGCCGGCGGCAAGGGCCTCCATGACCAGGGGATGGTGATAGGCGTTGGGCGTGATGATTGAGACGGCGTCGATGTCCTTGATGGTGTCGTACAGATCCTTCGGTTTTCCGAAGGTGTGCGTGACGCCGTACTTCGTGGCGGCGGCCTTGGCGGCCGCATCGTTCATGTCCACGATGGCGACGACTTCCGCGCCGGCGGCCCTGAAGCCGGCAACGTGATAAGCGGCCATCCATCCCGCGCCGATAATCGCAATCTTCTTCGCCATCCGAGACTCCTTTGGTTGCCGGTCCCCTACGGACCCCACTGAGTGTTAAACCTTCATCCGGGTCCACTTGCTCTTCGACTTGTTGCTCGCGAGCAACGCCTCGATGAAAGCGACTCCGACCAGGCCGTCTTCGGCCGTGGGATGATCGCATCGGGGAGGTTTCTTCCCCGCGACCACCGCCCGTATCCCCTTGAATGCTTCCCGGTAGATATTGGCGAAGGCTTCAATATAACCATCGGGGTGACCCCATATCAACCTGGCTGCGGCCTGGGCTTCCTTGCAAAGGTTGTTGTTTCCCTTGGAATATCGGGTCTGGGTGCCTTCCGGATGCTTCGCGATGAGGTAATTCGGGTCCTCCTGCCGCCATTCCAGGCCCATTTTCGTGCCATAGACCCGGATGCTCAGGGGGTTCTCCTCCCCCGTCGAAATCTGAGAAGCATACAGGATCCCCCGGGCGCCCCCCTTGTAGCGGACCAGAACGTTGCCGTCGTCCTCGAGCCGGTTGCCCTTTACGAAGGCCGTCAGTTCCGCGCAGACCTCGTCGATTTCCAGGCCGGTGATGTACCGGACCAGATTTTCCGCATGGGTGCCCAGGTCGCCCATGCAGCAGGAGCCGCCGGCGATTTCCGGATCCATCCTCCACATTCCGATGGCGCTGCCGGCATTGGTGATCAT
>JALYSE010000293.1 GCA_030854955.1 Fibrobacterota bacterium
CAGTCTTGATCCAGCCATCATCGCCGGAGTTGCTGCCGCCACCATTCCAGGTAATCGTAACCGCGAAAGCGGAATTATACGTGACGATTAATACTAATACAAATAAAAATAATCTGGATTTCACGACGATGGCCCGGCAGAGTTTCCCCAACGGTTCGGCCGATCGCTGTATGCGCGATAACCTTTCGAACCCTGTCCAAGTCACGGCCATTTCTACCTTTGGGATTGAGATAGGAAAAACCCCATAGGTCAATTCTACGACTCGGCAGATCGCCTTGTAACGCACGAAATCTCACAGGGTCACTGCTTTTTTTGCGCAGCGGCCAAAGTTGAAGTGGAAATTGAAGCGAAACCCGCCGTGAAATCCCGGAAAATCCGAATTCCAAAAAAACTAAATAGGGGATTGCCTGAGCGCGTTACCGGCGGGAGGGCATTGAAGTTGATGGTCGTGCCATAGCTCCACCCGGAGAAATCGGCTAGGTTCAACGTGACTACGCCTGACGCAGCCGTGATGGTTCCGTAATATCCACTAGGCAAGATGCCGACATCGAGAGTGTTGTTGATCAGTGACCTTGAATTGGGGGGAGTCATGACCCAGGGTCATATTCAAAATCGCAGTGCTATTCATAACCGTTGCACCGGCAAGCAATTGATAGACGCTTGCTGAGGTATAGAGATTTTACGGCCCGGCGACGGTTGGTAGGGTCAAGTATAGCGCGTTACCCTGATTTTCTTGAGAGGCCTTTATTTAAAAACCGACCAAATTTCGCTAAAAACGCCTTTCTCCGAGAACTCCCGACTCCCAAGTGATTTAGATGAGTGGTTTTCATTAAAACAGCCTGCCTGCTATGGTGTGCGAGTGGGTATGTTGACCCAATCTGTAAAGCACACTCTAGCACTTAATCTTAGGAGCTTGGATGTGAGTGGAATTGAAGCAAAGATTGAAGCGAAAATTGAAGCGGAAAGTTTAAGAGGGAACTCCGGAAAGTCCCACTTTTGGAGAGGTTCCGCTCGACCCGGTTGCGGGTATAGTCCCAGACAAAGACTTGGATTGCTTTTCCCCCTCGATTCCAGCCCCGGAATTAAGTTAATTTGGATCGCAACGGAGCATCCGATTCCATGAATCCCTTTCCCCCCTCACCTGCCAACGCCTGCGTTCTCCTCCTCATGGGGGTCTCCGGATCCGGAAAGACCACCGTCGGCAAAATGCTGGCTGAGCGGCTCGGCTGGCCCTTCTATGACGGCGATGATTTCCATCCCAAGAGCAATGTGGATAAGATGAGCCAGGGGCTGGCCCTCAACGATCGCGATCGCGGCCCCTGGCTGCTCGCCCTCCATGACCTGCTGATCGGCATCACCGCCAGGAAAGGATGCGCCGTTCTGGCCGCTTCGGTCCTGAAACAAGACTATCGGGATCGGGTCGCCAAAGGCATTGGGGGGATCAAGCTGGTCTATCTCAAGGGCGAGTATCCGATCCTGCAAGAGAGGCTCAAGCGCCGGCAAGGGCACCCTTTCAAGGCCGCTCTCCTGGGCAGCCAGTTCGAAATCCTGGAGGAGCCGGCCGATGCCCTGTTGGTGCGGGTAGATACGCCCGCCGAATCCATGGTGGACTGTATCCTCAAGGAGATGACGCTTTGACCGCCCCCCTTGCGCTCCGGAGCCGTGACCCTACCGTGTCCCTATGGCGGGTAATATTCTAATTTTATCCTCGAAACATCATGGCTTTCCCTGAGAGGTGGACGTTGATGAAGAAGATTTCCCTATTGGTTCTGTTGGCCTTTTTCGCCGCTTGCAACAAGAAGGATGGATCCCAATCCAAACCCGAGGCCCCGGCGGCCTCGGCGCCTGTGACCCTGGAAGCCGGCGGCGAAACCGACCCGGACGCGAATCCCGAGGCCGTGGTCGGCGGCACCCTGAACATGTGGGGCGGCCCCGGTCCCAAGACCCTGAACGCCATGCTGGACTACAACTTCTTCACCAAGGAGCTGTTCGGCCTCATGTTCGACGGCCTAGCCGGGCTCCACCCCACCGAAAACCGCCCCGTGGGCGTGGTCGCCGAGTCCTGGACCATTTCCGAGGACGGCATGACCTACACCTTCAAAATCAACCCCCTGGCCAAATGGAGCGACGGAAAACCCATCACCGCCGAAGACGTCCAGTACTATTACGACGTGATTATGAATCCGAAAAACCTCACCTCCCTGTTCCGGGTGGGCCTGGATCGTTTCTCCCGACCCGTGATCGTCGACAGCCTCACGGTCTCCATCACGGCCAAGGAAAAGCATTGGATGAACTTCTGGGAGGCCTCCGGCCTGACCCCCCTTCCCAAGCACGTCATGGAAGGCAAGGACTTCAACGAGATGAATTGGGACTTCCCCGTGGTGAGCGGCGCCTATGCCCTTGAAGAGGTGAAGAAGGAGCGCTCCCTGATGGTCAAGCGCCGGGCCGATTATTGGGGCTGGGGGAAGAAGATCAACCAGCACAAATACAACTTCGCGCATATCCGCTGGAAGTTCATGGAAGACCCTCTCAAGGTGCTTGAGGCCTTCAAGAAAGGTGACATCGACGTCTATCCCGTAAACCGCGCGGCCATCTGGGCCAACCAGACGGAATTCGACCAGGTCAAGAAGGGCTGGGTCGGCAAGCAGATGATCTTCAACAAGAGTCCCGTCAGTTTCCGGGGCTTCGTCTTCAACCTGCGCCGCCCGGCGATGCAGGACATCCGCCTCCGCCAGGCCCTGGCCCACCTCGCCAACCGCAAGCAGATGAACGAGAAGCTGCTCTTCAATCTTAATTTGCTAATCAATTCCTATTTCTCGGACCTCTATCCCGGCAATCAGAACCCGGATCGCCCTCTCATTCCCTATGACCCGGCCAAGGCCCGCCAGCTCCTGGCCGAGGCGGGGTACAAGCCCGGGGCCGACGGCATCCTGGCCAAGGACGGCAAGAAGCTGGAGATCACCATCTCCCTCCACAATGCGGTGGATCTGCGCCCCATCAACGTCTACCTGGAAGACCTCAAGGCCGTGGGCATCAGCGCCAAGATCGACCAGATGTCCTGGTCCACGTGGCTCAAGAGAATGGACACCTACGAGTTCGACATGGGATGGGCCGCCTGGGGCGCTTCGCGCTTGCGGGATCCGGAAAGCATGTGGCATGGCCGCACCGCCGACCAGCCTTCCTCCAACAACGTGGCCGGCGTCAAGGACAAGGCCGTGGACAGCCTGATCGAACTCCAGAAGACGGAAATGGACCTCGATAAGCGCAACGCCATCATGAAGAAGATCGACGAGCGCCTGATCGATATCATGCCCTACGTGCTCATGTGGGATCAGGACTCCAAATGGATCCTGTACTGGAACAAATTCGGCACGGCTAGGAAGATCTATTCCAAGTTCGACGACGAGGATTGCATCACCGCGTATTGGTTCGTGGACCCGGCCAAGGATAAGACCTTGCAGGAGGCCATGAAATCGGGCAAGGAATTGCCGAGGCCCCCCTTGGAAGTCCGCTACGAGGAATGATCAAAACCCGGCGCGCCGGTCGGCCTTCCCGGAAGCGGGGGGGTGAGGCGTGAAAGCGTATATCATCCGCAGGCTGCTGCTGATGATCCCGACCCTGCTCGGCATCAGCCTGGTGGTTTTCGCGCTCATCCAGTTTGTGCCCGGCGGCCCTGTCGAGGAGTTGATTTCCAAGGTGCAGCAGGCTGCGGCCGACAAGCGGCCCGGCGCCAACATCTCCCCCCAGGAGGTGGCCAACATCAAGGCCTATTTCGGTTTCGACAAGCCCGCCCATGTCCGCTACGGCATCTGGCTCGGAAAGGTGGCGCGCCTGGACCTGGGCAAGTCCTACAGCTACCAGGAACCGGTGTGGGACGTGATCAAATCCAAGTTCCCGATATCGCTCTTCTTCGGGATCACGTCCTTTGTGCTCGCCTACCTGGTCAGCATCCCCTTGGGGGTGGCCAAGGCCCTGCGTAACGGCTCCTGGTTCGATACCTTCACCTCCGGTCTCATCTTCACCGGGTACGTGATCCCGGGCTATGCGGTGGGCATCCTGCTCATCATCTTTCTGGGGGGCGGGCGGTTCCTGGATATCTTCCCCATCAGCGGCATCGTGTCGGACGAGTTCGAAAGCCTGTCGATGGGCGGCCAGATCCTGGACTTCCTCCACCATATGGTTTTGCCCATGTTCTGTTACATGATTTCCGAGTTCGCCGTGCTCACCATGATGCTGAAGAACAGTCTGCTGGACGAGATGGGCAAGGACTACATGCGCACCGCCGTGGTCAAGGGCTCCACCTTCAAGCGGGCGGTATGGCGCCACGCCTTCCGCAATGCCCTCATCCCCCTGGCCACCAGGGTGGGTGAAATCTTCACCATCATGTTCGCCGGGTCCATTCTTATCGAACGGGTGTTCGACATCGACGGCATGGGCTTGCTGGTCTACAATTCCATGGTGAACCGGGATTATAACGTGGTGATGGGAATCATCCTGCTCTCCAGCATGATGGCCATGCTTGGCCGCCTTTTCTCGGACGTCATCTACGTGGTGGTCGATCCCCGGATCCGGTTCGACTGATGAAGCGGCAGTGGATCTCCGACCTCACCCGGGACCGGCTCAAGCGTTTCCGCAAGACCAAGCGGTCCTGGTATTCCCTGCTTATCCTGGGCACGGCCTTCCTCCTTTCCCTGGGCTCCGAGTTCATCGCCAACGATAAGCCGCTCCATCTGCGCTACCAGGGCAACTCCTATTTTCCGGTGGTCAAGTTCTATCCCGCTTCCGGGTTCGGAGGACAATAC
>JALYSE010000085.1 GCA_030854955.1 Fibrobacterota bacterium
ATCCTGAGCCGCCTGAAGGACTCCGAGTGGGCCGACCTGATCACCGCAGGGGGCGCGCTGAACCGGGAGTGGGAAAAGCGGCTGGATGCCCTGGTCCCTTATCTGGGATATCTGGCCGAGCGGAACATCGAAGTCCTCTGGCGACCCCTGCACGAAATGAACCAGCACAAGTTCTGGTGGGGCGGCCGTCCCGGCCCGGACGGAAGCGCGCGGCTATACCGCATCACCTTCGATTACCTCACCCGGGTCAAAGGGTTGACCAACCTGGTGTGGACTTGGGACATCCAGGATCTGCGCTTCGATTGGGAGGAATATCATCCCGGGGCCGATTGCTTCGATGTGATGGCCCTCGACATGTATGGGATGGGGTTCACGGATACCCTGTATCGGGCCATGCTCCAAGTGGCGGATGGGAAACCCATCGCATTGGGAGAGGTGGCACGAATGCCAGGGCCCGAGGTGCTCGCCAAACAACCCCGTTACTGCTTCGTGATGGGCTGGGCCGATCTCCCCTTCTCGATGAACACTGATGAGGACCTGAATCGGTTGATGCATGCCCCGAACGTACTCACCCTGGAAGCCATGCCTGGCTGGGGCGTGAAGGCGGTTTAAAAAACCGAGGCGGCATGAATCAAACCGTCCTCAAAATCCGCCGGCATCTTTCCGCCTAATTCCAAACGGATTCTCGACGGATTCTAGCCTCCCCGGGATTGGCCAGGGGAGCCACGGATATCACTTATCGTCGTCGAACTTGGAATCCACCTGGATGATGTTCGGCGTGCCACCCTCTTCGATGGATTGCTCTGATACCAGGGTCAGCACGGCGTTCTTGGTGAATTCCTGCTGGGTCTTGGATCCAAGGTTGCACATGGTCGCCCGCATTTTTTCCAGGGTCACGGCCAGCACTTCGTTCACCGAACCGACCACGGGCACGTATCCGTCCACGCCTTCCTCGAAGTGCAGGCGGGAGGATCCCTTCTCGTCCACGTACCGTTCCCAGTTGCGGGCGCGATTGGATCCTTCGCCCCAATAGGGCTTGTAGATGCGGCCCTTGATCGAGACCTTGGGGGTGGGGCTTTCGTCGGTCATGGCGAAATAGCGACCCATCATCACGAAGTCCGCGCCCATGGCCATGGCAATGATGATCTGGGTGTCGTTGGCTAGGCCTCCGTCCGAACAGATGGGCACGTAGACACCCGTTTCCTTCAGGTACTTGTTGCGTTCCTCAACCACTTCCATCAGGGCAGAGGCCTGGCCGCGGCCGATGCCCTTCTGCTCCCGGGTGATGCAGATGGAACCACCGCCAATGCCGACCTTGACGAAATCAAGCTTGGCCGCTTCTACCAGGTAGCGGAAGCCTTCCGCCGAAACCACGTTGCCGCCGCCAATGACGAGGGAATCGCCATATTGTTCGCGCGCCCACAGGGCGGCGTCCCGCTGGAATTCCGAAAAACCGTCCGAGGAGTCGAAGGAAACCACGTCCACGCCGGCCTCGACCAGGGCGGGCAGGCGCTCCTTGTAATCGTGGGTGTTGATGCCCGCGGCCGCCACCAGGCGCTTGCGCGTGTCGAGCAGCTCAAGGGGGTTGTTGATGTGATCGACGTAATCCTTCTTGAAGACCAGGGAGTTGAGACGTCCATCCGCCTCCAGGATGGGCAGGGCTTCCTTCTTGTGCTTGTAGAGAAGGTGGTTCGCCTCCTTGAGGGTGATGCCGACCTGGCCGTGGATCACCTTCTCCTTGGGCGTCATGTAGCCCTTGACCTGGGATTGGAGATCGTCCTCGAACTCCCAGAAGTCCTTATCGGTGAGGATGCCCATGAAACGGCCGTTGCTGCTTCCGTCCTCGGTGACCGGGACCGTGGAGTGGCCGGTCTTCTTCATCACGTCCAGTAGTTCCTGGAGGGTGGCGTCGGGCTTCACATTGGAATCGCTGCGCACGAAGCCGGCCTTGTGGGCCTTGATTTTGGCGATCATGGAGGCCTGGGCTTCGATGGTCTGAGAGCAGAAGACGAAAGCCATGCCACCTTGGCGCGCCAGGGCCACGCCCATGTCGGTTCCGGAGACGGCCTGCATGCTTGCGGAGACCACCGGGATGTTCAAGCTGAGGCGCGGGGCTTCGCCGGTTTTGAACCGGACGATGGGCGCGGCCAGGCTGACGTTCCGGGGAACGTTATCCTTGCGGGTGAGGCGGGGAACGAGAAGGTACTCGGAGAAAGTGCGGGAGAGATCGTCTAGAATTTTTGCCATGCCCAAATTTAGTAAGGGCCGGAATAGTTTGTCACAAAGGACAAAAACACCCTAAAAATGGGATTCTAGGGGGTGCCGGCGGATGGAGACGGAAAAATTCCGGTCGGTAGCTGGGAGAAAGGGACGTTCAGCGAATCGAAGAGGCCAGATCCGCCCGGTACTGATGCACGCGCTTCCATCCCTCATCGGGAATCACCGCGCCCATCACCTGTACCACTTCGCTACCGACCTTGCAGCCCAGGCGGGCGGCATTGTCCAGGCTCAGGCCCTGGGTCAGCCCGTACAGGAAACCGGAGGCCCAGAGATCGCCGGCGCCGGTGGTGTCCACGGCCGTCACCAGGTGGGCTTCAACCTTTTGGCGGCCGGGGCCCTGGGCGAGCATCACGCCCTGCTTGCCGACCTTGACCACGGCGATTTCGACCTTGCCGGCCAGGATATCGAGGGATTCGGATTCGCCCATGCCCGTATAGGCCTTGGCCTCGTCTTCGTTGGCGAGGATGATATCCACGGAGGGGATGACCTCTTCCAGGAATCCGCGGCAGACTTCCACGACCTGGTAGGATCCCAGATCGAGTACGATTTTGGCCTTGGCCTGCTTCGCCACGGCGAGGATTTTCTCGACAACGGGGCGATTGAACAGCAGGTAGCCTTCCAAAAGAACCATGCCCGCGTCGGACAGGTCGTCCAAGGTCACGTCGTCGGGGGAGAGCTGGGATGAGGCACCAAGGTAGGTAAACATGGTGCGCTGGGTATCGGGGGTCACCACCGAAAGGACGCGGCCTGTGGGCATATCGGCCTGGGTGATGCGGCGATCGACGCCGGCCTTGAGCAATCCGTCCAGGAAGGCCTTTCCCAATTCATCCTTGCCGAGGCGGCCGATCATGCGCGCCTTGCCACCCAGATTCCCGATCCCGACCATGGTATTGCAAGCCGATCCGCCCGGCACCACTTTTACTGGTGCCAAAGTGCTTTTAAGCGCAGCGTCGATGGTGGAAAGCTCCACCAGGGTCATACCTCCCTTATCGGAACCAAGTGCGGTGATGAACGAATCCTGTTCTTCCACCAGTAAATCGACCAATGCCGCACCTACTCCAGCAATCCATGGGCCACGACCGTTATTCATCCGATGCTCCTTATGTCACGGTTACCGCCGCGGCGAATAGACCGATCTTCTTGAATGATGGGCACAAAACTAGCAAATCGAACATCAAACCTAAGGGTATGGCCTCATCGGGCACATCCGTTCCGCGATCCACCGGAAGCTTCGAGGAGTTAACGACTTCAAGCGGAAAATGGGGCCAAAGATATAGTATCCTATTCCGTAGAACCCGCGCCGCGGAATCCGTATTTTGTCCGCCTGATTACTGGGTGCTTATTGTTTGGAAAGGTCCGATTCGGCATGCCCGATTCCGTGAAGCATCGCCTGCTTCCCTTCATCCTATTCTGCCTGGGGACGATCCTGATGGCCCCGCCCACCGCTCGGGCCCAATGGGGAGCGGCCCCGGAGGGCGGCGTCCAGGGCAGCGCAGAAAGCGGAGGACCGGAGCAGCGACTCCCGGAACCTTCCACCCGCCTCACGGCCCAAATTCTGGAACTGACCGATACCGCTCTCATCGCCCGGGCTTGGCAGACGCTGTTTCCAGATAGCGCCCTGCCTTACGGGGAATATCAGGTCCTTATGCCCGCCGGGCCGGAGCTCTCCACGGGCAGGGCACCCTCCTCGACGGTGTATCTGTTGCGCAACGGTACTGAAGTGGGCCACATGGAGAGGGCGGCCTGGGAAGCCCTGGCGGCCGCGTCCGACCAGGAAATGGGATTGGCGGAGTCGATGGAAGGTCCGGAAAGCCAGGACGTGCCTTTGCTGTGGAAGGCCATTGATTGGTCCCCGGAAACCCTGCTGAGATGGGCCGAATGGCCGGCGGGATTCTCTTTCGCCATGGGAACGGAAGTGAGTTCCGTGCAATCCTCCCAACCGCAATTCCAACGGGATATCAGGTTCACCTGGAACCAGAAGCTGTTCAGGCATTTCCTGCTGGGCGCGGAACTGAACCGGAGCCAATACGGCGGAGGCCTCACCCGCCTGGGCGAAACCGTTGCCGATACCGGCGTCGGCAAATCCACGGGTCGTGACGATGCGAATTTCTGGGGAGATGCATTCTGGTGGGGGTCCCTTTCGGCGGGAGTGCCGGGCCTCAAGTACACCCTGTCCCTGGCGAACCAACCCCTGCCCCGCTTTTATTGGCTGGAGACGCGCGCATCAGGGTCCATCCGCGAACGGAAGTCCGGGCGAGTTGTCAGCCAATGGACCGGGTCCACTTTGGAGTCGGACGGTAACCTGTCGCATACCCTGGATGCGCGGCTCGGCATCCTCAGGTACCAATTCCACTTCGACACGGACGCCTATACCATGCCCATCCAGACCGTGGGCCTGCACGAATTGCCCGGCCTGTTCGGCACCTGGGGGGCCGGATTGGTCTTCGCGTCCGACCTGATCGCCACCCGGCTTTCGGTGGACATTCCCGACATCGGACCCACCCTGGGCGTGCCCAAGAACTATCCTTCCCGCTTCCGCCTAGCCTTCCTCCACGTGGATCTTGCCTACCGCAATCTCAGGAGCTTCAACCTGGGGATTTCGGTCCGCATCAGCGTGGATAATCCCATCATGAACAGACCCGGAGCCTGATATGAATACCATGGTCGATTTCAAACTGTCGGAAGATCCGCTCCAGCAAGCGAAACGCGCCTTGATCCGCATCCGCAAATTGGCGCGCTTCACTACGTTCGTGCCCATCCCCGTGATCGCTTTCGCAGCCTTCGCCTTCTTTTCCTACGAAACCCATTGGTACCTGAATCCCTTCCTCTCCCTTATCTTCGCCATTTTCGTGATGGGGCAGGCGATGGCCGTAATGCAGTTGCGCCGCGTCCAGGCAGGCGTGCGCAATACCGGCAAATCCATCCAGGTGCTGGCCGAAGCCGGCGATGAGCCGGACCTTCCCGTTCTGCGCCGGAGGCTGTTGGATAGCGCGCCTCCCGGCCACATGCGCGATCTCCTTTTGCGCTGGATCGAGCTCGGCCTGCGCGGCGAGACCGCCGGATCGGAATCCCTGCTGAACAATGCCTGGGACCGGCGCGCCCATCTCGACAGCAATGCCGTCTCTCTGCACGTCTCCCTGAACCGCACCACCCTCAAGTTGGGATTCCTCGGTACCCTGTACGGCCTGATCCTCACCTTTCCCCCCATGCAACGCGCCGTGATGGGCCTGGCTGACAGCGACGGAGAGCTGGGCTTCATAAAGGACATCTCCTTGGCCATCGACGGCGACGAGTTCGCCATCGCCGTGACCCTGGGCGCCACCGCCCTCTCCATCCTCATCGAGCTGGTGACCATCCAGATTCTGGAACGCGCCCTAGGCGGATTCGACATGGTGAACAGCCATATCAACGACTGGAATCTGACCCGCCTACAGCCTTGGGTCAACAAGCACTACGGCCTCGAATCGCGCCAACGTCTGGCCGTGGAAGCCCAGACCCAATTGGAAATCAAAATGTCCCAGGCGCACTCGGAAATGGATCGCAACCTGGGACGCGCCCTGGAGGCCATCGCCCGCACGACCAAGCAACTGGACCAGTTGGCCATGGTGCAGACGGCCGTCGGCCGCCGCATCGCCGAACTGGTGGACTACGAAAAGCAGTACCGAGGTTTCATCGAATCGAAACAGGCCGCGGCCGTCCCGCCCCCCAACCTCGGAAGCGGGCGCCTGGAGACCAGCCATATCGACAATGCCCGGCTCGAGGACGGGGTATGAGTCGTTTCCGCCGTTCGGGCAGGGGCGGTGGTCGGGTCGAGATGGGCGAAGCCATCTCCTTCGAAGACGTGCTGACGGTGATCACCGTGCTCTTACTGCTGCGCTTGGTCTTCATGGTACCGCTCGTCAACCTGGACAAGGCCAAGACCATCGCCGCCCGCGCGGACAAATACTGGTCTCTGCAGGCCATCTACGTACTCACGCATCCAGGCGATTCCCTACAAGTGCAACCCTATCGCACCGCCTTCGACCTGGACGGCAAGGCGGCCATTGTCAGCGAGACCGGCGCCGACAAAACGGTGTTTCTGGAAGCTGCGGCCAAGGACAGCAACGTCACTGTGCTGCGACATAATCCCGAGGACGGCAGCTTCATCGCCATGAACGTGGCGGGCAAGGGCCACTCCCTCAGTTTCCGCCGCGGCAAGCTCCTCTGGAGCAAGGAGGAAGCGGAATGGTTCCCGGCTTCGGACAGCGTGGATTACGGAACCCGGCCGGAAAGCAAGGAGATGGAAAAGCAGTTCCGAGAGTGGACGAAGGGGCGCAGAGGGTACTGAATTGCGGCTTCCCGTTTTACGATCCGTAATCGCGTTCGCGCTGGTCTGCATGGCAGGAGCGTCGATCGTCACCGCCAGGAACGGCGCGGAACCCCTCAATCATTACGGTCTCACCACCCTTCAGGACACGGCCATCGGATCCAAGCTCATGGGCCGATTCAAGGCCAAGGGCCAACCGATCTTCCTCATCCACGATCCAAACCTGGGATTGATGCAGGGAGACATCATGCGCTTCCAGGACAAGGCGGTGCTGGTGGACGCGGACGTATGGCAGACCCTCAACGATGAAGGGGCTTTGGGCAGGCTTAAGGGAGCGCCCATGGTGCGCCTGCAAGCCAAGGCGACGGTCCCCACCTGGGAGACGCGCGCCAAGATGGTCACTGGCCAGCGCGAGAAGAAGGCCTACCTGCTGGGCGCTGAACTGCTGAAGATATTGGAAGCGACCTTCGGGGGCATACCCAACCGTCAGCAGATTGCCATCGTGTTCGACGGAAACAGTCTGGTGCTGATGGCGCCGGACGAGTTCCTCGATCAGCTGAAATATTCCACCGTGCGCCGGGTGCCGCCGGCAGGGAAACCCCTAATCGTCTCCTTGGCCCCAGCCAGGATCTTCACCGGCCTGCCGTTCCGCTGGCAGGCCTGGGCCGCGGATCCGGCCGAGCCCGCGGGTATGCTGCGCTATTCCCTGTTCGGCGAATTGCCCAAGGGCCTGGCTTGGGACGCCGCCTCTCACACCTTGCAGGGAACGCCGGAAGTCGAGGGCCAATGGCATCTGACCGCCGAGGCCCGCAACAATACGGGCGCCTTCGATACCATCGCCTTCAACCTTACGGTGCACCGCAATACGCCCCCGGGACTGGCCAATTCCCCCAAGCCTGTGGCGGTGGCCGGCCAGATGTGGACCTTCCGGTCGGAGGCTGTGGATCCCGATCACGAAGGCTCACAGGTGCGCATCACCCCGGTCTTGATGCCGGCGGGGATGGAATACGATTCCGTGGGAAGGCAATTCCAATGGTATCCTGCGGACAGTCTGGCCGGGAAGACAATGGAACTGGCCCTGCGCCTGGAAGACCCCGCAGGCGGCAAGGCCGAGAGTAGCTTCCCTCTCAAGGTTATTCCTGCGTCGGACATGCTTTGGAGCGAGGGCATCAAGCCCGCGCTCCCTTGGGACACCCTGAAGCAAGGCAAGACCTACACCTGGGAGGCCGGCGCGTCCGCCATGGCCTGGGCCCAGCAAGGCGTCACCCTGGTCGGCGTTTCCGGACCCGAGCGCACCGAATTCCGGGACGGGGCGCTGACCCTCATGCCACTGGAACCGGGCATCCATACCCTCATTTTTTCCTTCGACGTGCAAGGCAAGCCCCTGGAGCAGACCGTGGACCTGCCCGTCCGGCCGGATCGGGCACCCTGGTTCGCCAGCGAGGTGGGAGCCTGGCGCGTGCGCACGGGGCAACCCGCGAGTTACCGTCCGGTGGCCGTGGACGACCAAGGGGATCCCGTCACCATGCGGGCGGAATCCCCGCATGACCAACTGGAATGGGACGGCGAGCGCCTGGTGCTCAAGCCGGAAATCCCCGGCACCTACACCGCGCGCTTAGTGGCCGCCGACCCTGCCGGCCACGCTTCCGCCCAATGGATCGCCTACAAGGTGGAACGCGCCCCTCGATCCACCGCCTGGTTCCTGGAGAATCGCATCCAAGGCGGCCTCAGCACCTGGGCCATTACGGCCGATTTCGGCACGGGCCGCATGGGCATCTTCACTCCCAGCCTCGATCGGGTTGGCATCCAAGGCGCGAGCGGAGCCCGGTTCTGGCCCTACCTGTTCTTCGGCGGAAACCTCCTGGGACGTGAGAATGAGAATCGCGGCCGCCGTCTGTGGGTGGATGCGGGACTAACCTTGCGCATGCCCGACGGCAAGGTGGCTACGGGCGGCATATTCGGAAGATTGATGGGTGAGTGGACCACTCCCGGACAGGCCCTGGGCAAGGTCGAATTCGAAATGCAGGGCCACGTTAACCAGGCCCTGGTGGTGGCGGACACCTCCAACCTGCACGTCATTTATGGGGATGACATCCTGGGATTCGCGGACAAGTTTTCTAGGGTGGTGGACGGCATCATTCAGGAGGCGACCGCCAAGGACAACATGGTGCTCTACTCGCGGCTGGAATCCTGGAGCCGCTTGGGCGCGGGCTTCTGGGCGGGGCCGGGCATCTGGCGCGAAGAAATGCCGAACGCCCATCGCTACCACCAACGCATCGGCATGGGTCTGCGCTACCAGGCACGCCTGGGCGATGCCTTGGCCGCGAACAGCCTGCGCGTAGGCTGGGGCGGCAGCGCGGGATGGGCTATGTATTGGACCGGCCGGGTTTCGCTGCACTCGCCGTTCTGAGCGCGAGCCCATGAGCACGACTTTTCATTCCGGGTGCGGTATCCGAGTACATTGAGAACGAAAAAAGGGTTCAGCCCGGAATTTCGGGTTCCACCAGCTTGGCGAGAAGGACCAGGGATTCTTGCCAGCCCAGGTAGCAGGCCTCGGGAGAAATGATGTCCGGCACCCCTTCCTGCGTGATATTGAGTTCGGTGCCTACCGACACCTTCTTGAAGGTGACGGTCACCTGCATCTCCCCGGGCAGGTTGGGGTCGTCGAACTCTTGGCATCGGGAAAAGTTTGGTGTGGCGAGCCCCATGGCCGCCCGTTATTCCGACCCAGACTAGGGACGGTTGCGGTACTCGTTGAGGCTGATGACCTTGCCCTTGGCCTTGCGCTTCAACTCACTGGCGCGCTCGAGCTTGTCCTTCTCTTCCGGGGTCAAAGACCCCATGCCCGTCAGGGAAATCTTCTTGAGAATGGGATCGATGTCAACCATCACTTGACCGAGTTCTTCTTCCGTCTTACGAACCGCTTTTTCCATTTTGACCGCCTTGCGGTTTTGAAACCGCGAAAAAACCTCGACCCCGCGGTCCTCGAACTTGAAATAGAGCCATGCGAAAACCGCGCCGCCCAAATGGGTGATATGGGCGATGCGATCGTTGGACATGATCGAAAGCAATTCGATCGCGCCGAAGATGATGACGGCGTAACGCGCCTGAACCGGGAACACGAATAGAATGAGGAATTGCTGAGTGGGAAAGAATTTCGCGAAGGCGAACATTAGGCCGAAGATGGCGCCCGAGGCGCCGATGACGGTGGTGGGATTGTCGGTAATGGTATAGAAGACCAGGGAGCACAGTCCCGAAAAGACTCCGGTGGAAAAATAGAACCACCAGAATTTCCGTTCACCCATGGTTTCCACCAGGGACGTTCCGAACATCCACAGGAGGAGCATGTTGATGAGGATATGTAGGAAGGGGGCTTTGAGGTCATGGACGAAGAGGTAGGTACCCAGGCGCCACAACTCCAGGTTGTTCAAGGTGCGCTCGGGGTCGAGGGCCAACCATTGGCGGAGATACCGGCCATCGGTGGCGAAATCGATCAGGAAAATGACCACGTTAGCGATCAAGAGAATCTTGAGTGCTCGCGGCAAGGTGCCCGTGGGTGAGAATCCGTATGACATGTTCCCTATTTTCCAAATACTCGGGCTACGAAATCGAGGCCCGGTTCAGTTCTTTCCGCGGGAGGGTTTGGTTTTTTTCGGGGCGGCGGAGGTTTTCCACTTTCCCTTTGAATCTTTTGACGAAGAGGACTTGCCCTGATTGGCATGGGTCCTGGGGGTCGCATGGGGCGCACCGAGCTTTTCTCTCAGTTTGCGCTCCACCAGGGTCGGGACGAATTCCGAAACCGATCCCCCCAAGGCCGCGATTTCCCGGATGACGCTGGAATTCAAATAGGTGTACTGCTCGCTGGGCATCAGGTAAACGGTCTCACATCCGGAATCCAGCTTTTTGTTCATCAGGGCCATCTGAAATTCGTATTCGAAATCGCTCACGGCCCGGAGGCCGCGGATAACCACTTCCGCAGCGAACCGGCGCAGGCAATCCACAGTCAGCCCTTCAAAGGAGGAAACATGGACATTGGTCAGGTGGCCGGTGCACTCACGGATCAATTCAAGCCGTTCTTCGAGCGTGAACAAGGTGTTTTTACGGACATTGACAGCGACCACAACATGGACCTCTTCGAAAAGAAGGGCAGCTCGGCTGAGTATGTCCAAATGCCCATTTGTGATGGGGTCGAACGTTCCCGGGTATATGGCTTTAACCAATCCAGCCCCTTCCGATTAAAATACCGTTCTCACTGACTCTAGGCTAAATATACTACGTAAAAAAAGCCAAGCCCGATTCCCCGTACTTCTTCAACTTATCCGCCTGATCCATCCAGCCGGGTGGGTTACGGGATGGAAACTGGATGATGCCGGTTCCGCCTGGGGCAAGCAGCCCCAAAACATCATCCTTCAAGCGGGAAAAATCATTCCCGAAGGGGGGGTCAGCGAAAACGAAATCGAACCCCCGGCCTTCTTCCTTCATCTTGCGGCCAAAAGCGGCGGCATCCGCGCGCACGGGCATGGCTTTTTCCGCTCCGGCCCCCTCCCCCAGGACGGATTTTACGTTGGCGTTCAAGAGGATCCAGGATTCGGGGTGGTATTCCACCAGGTACGCGACTCGGGCTCCTCGGCTCAAGGCTTCCAGACCCACGGCCCCGGATCCGGCATAAAGGTCGACGAAGGTCGAGCCTTCCAGAGATTCTCCCAAGGAGCTGAAAAGTGCTTCGCGGACTTTTCCGGAGGTGGGACGGATGACCTGGGCACGGGTGTCGGTGGACAGCTTGCGGCCCTTGTATGCACCGCCCATGATGATGACGCCCATGCGTTCGCTACCGGGGAGTCAGGGCTCGACGTAAGCCACGAGGTCCAGCTCCGCAATCACCTTTTCGTCCCCGCGGGCGCGGAAGGCGAATTTGACGACTCCGAGGTTGGATTTGCCTTGGTGCAAGGCGGCGAGGAAGTCTTGCATCTGCTGGAAATCAGATTCGGCGGAAGTGGCATATAGCAGCTTGCGGGAATTACCGGCAAGGGTGTTCGCCGTCAGCTTAGGCTCCTTGAGACGGATGCCCATGCTTGCCGCCACGGACTTCAAGAGCTTGAGCTCCTTCTGCAAGTCGGCCTTGGCCACCACGTGGTTGGGGGGAGTAGGGATTTCGTTGAGGGGATATTTCAACGAACCGAAAAAGGAGAATTCCTTGGATTGTCCGCGAGTGCCGGCGGGCACGTTCATGCCGGGCTTGATGGTAGCGCCCGACAATCCCCGCAACCCCTCGTTGAAGCGCGCCAGATCCTGTTCCGTAGCAGCCAGTCCGTGCACATAGAACTCGCCCGGGGGCGTGAAAATGAAGTTGGCGAAGCCGATGTCCGGCGGCGTAACCGATTTGATATCCTTGAGGATGCGGTCCGATGCATAGTATTGGAACTCGACCTTTTGGGAAGGAACCAAGTCCGCATAGGTGGCCGCGAGCTTCTGGCCCTGGTCCTCATGGATGTCCCTTACGGTCTCCTCGACCGCCTGAGAAGTGACGCGCTTGGGCTGGGAATATTCTTCGGCAGGAGCCGGGGAAGGAGAAGTCGCGACCGTTTCCTCCGCCTCCTTTTCGCCGCCGAAAATGCCCCCGAAAAGGTTCGGGAATTGCAGGACCGAGATGCCTCCCGCCGCGACCAAGGCGAGGGCCGCCACTACCAAGATGGTCTGCTTGCGTTTTCCGGAAGGCTCCTCGAGTATGAGAGGGAGCGCACGGGTCTCCAAAGCCTTGAGCAGGTTTATCCTGATCATCAGCAGTCTCCGCGGCGGCGCAAAGCCAATCCCACCACACCGGCGCATTGCGGCGCGGAAGGCTGGAAGACGATACTTTTATCCGGGCTTAAAGCGAAGGTAATTTCCTTGAACGCATTAAGGTGGGTCACTTCGGTCGGAAGATTGGCTTCCAGCATTTCCCGGAAATCATTGTCCAGGGCCAAGTCGCCGCAGAGAACGATCTGATCCACCCCGCCCCACGAATCCTGGGCGCGTTCGAGAACGGTGCGGATCTGGTTCACGAGGCCAAGCACCAGGTCCGACTTCGCCTCGCTGCCCGAAGTCATATAGGCGGGATCCACCGGCGAACTATCAAAACCTAGGAACTGGCCGTTCTGGGTGCGGATGCATTTGACCACGTTGGAATCGGCCTTAATGAGGAGGGTCTTGAAGGGCAGTTTTTCCGGGTAATTGACCTCGAAAACGTTTTGGGCCGCGAACACGTCCAAATCGATCACCGCGAGCGTGCACCCGCTTTGATCCATGATGCGTTTGAAGCGCTCCACCTCGCTGCGACGGAAGGCTGCAACCAGGTAGGTACGGGCGGATTCGTCGTGATTGGATCCCAGCGCCTGGTAATCCAGAAGGTATTCTTCCAAAGGATGGATCAGATACTGTTCCATTTCCCAGTGTATGGCATCAATGATGTTATCCTCGGAATGCGGGATCTCTATATGACGGATGACCGCGTTCTCCCCCGACATGGAGGCGATCAGGTCCGCATCCGGTTCGGTTACATGCTTGGAAATGCTGTGTCTGACCTGTTCGGCCAGGTATTTGTCGTCGTCCCACCGGGAAGCGTCCAAAGGCTTGATGGCAACGGTGGAGATCTGATTCTCAGTCGGAAGGAATTCGACCAACTTCAGGTAGGAGTGGCTTAGTTCGAGAGCCACCACGCTTGAGTTTTTTTTGGCCATGACGTAATTATAATATTAAAAAGGGCATCAGCTTTTCCAGCTTTTTCTCCCCTATCCCTTTGACATGCAGCAAGTCGCGTAATTCCTGGAAGAGACCATGGGCGTTTCGGTACTCCAGGATGGCTTTGGCGGTTTTCTCTCCCAGACCTTTAACCTGGGTCAGTTCCTCCATTCCGGCCCTATTCAGGTTCACCTTACCTGAGAAGCCGGTCTTGCCGGACCGGTTCGACGCTCGCGGACCTGCGTTCAAAACGGTGGAGGGCTTCGATTTGGCGCCCAAAGAAGTGGAGAAAACAGCAGCGGAATCTTTGGAACCGGAGACCGGTCCGATGTTTGACGAATCATTGTCGCCGGAGACGAGGCTGTCCGGCGCCAAAACGGAGGAATCGCCGCCCGCTGCGGCCGATGTGGAATCCGATCGGGCGGACACGGACTTCTCGGCGGCGAACGCCGGATCCGGAAAGGGGCCGAGCTTCACGGATACGTTCCGGTAGGCCTTGATTCCGGAGCCGGCCGCTAGAAAGAAAAGGGTCAATGCCAGATATCCTTTTTCCGCCCTGGTGAACATGGCTTCCTCCTTATGATGACGCATTCGGAAGGTAACCGGGTCAGGGAGAGAATTCAGTGCTTGCGGTCACGGTGGAACCGCAATGAAAAAGGCGCTCGGATTTCCCCGGACGCCTTCTCCCCCTCGCATGGTTCAGCGTTGCGGGCTTGGAATCAATCTGCTACGGCGGCCTGGGCCTGTTTCTTCTCATCCTTGAGTTCGGACTTGTGCCTTTTCTCGGCCTGCTTGTCCTTCTTCAATTCCTGCTTGGACGCATCCAAGGCGCGCTTGTCGGCTTCAATTTCGGCTTCGGTAGCACGCACGGCTTTGGCGGCCACGAGCGAATCATGCTTGTCCTTGGCCACGTTCAACCGTGCCTGGGTCCTCTCAATCGGACCGGCGTTTTTCATGCGGTCTTCCTGCAACTCGGCACGGGATTCCTGCAGGCTGTCCTTCTCGGAGGCGAGAACCTTCTTTTCCCGCTTGAGCTTCTTCTTGTCCGACTTGGCCTCGACCTTATTGGCCTTGATGTCTTGCTTGCCCTGTTCGATTTGGGCGCTGTCCTGGCTCACCTTGGCAGCGGCCTGGTCAACCTTGGCGGCGTTGGCCGGACCATCGGTCTTCGCCGAGACCTTGTCCCCCCCATGGACGGCAGCAGAAAATGCGAAGGCGAAAATGGCGGTGACAATGGATATTCCCAGATTCATCAGTACCCCTTAGGTTGTCGATTCGTCAAGAAACAATGCTTTTGGGAAATGACGGGCAAATTTTCCCCCATAAAGTGAGCGGAAACCCCAAAAAAAGGAATCCGACAGGGCCCCGATCCTCCCCTTCCCCCACTCTGGCCTATGCCCTCCCAGAAAAGTTGATTCAATTCACCTGCGATCCAACTCCTTCCTGGAGGCCGATTTGACTAGCAAGCGGATTCTTCCCATTGCCATTTTCTCCTTTCTCCTTTCCTGCCATTTTGCCCGATCCGTGACGTTATTCAACGAATCCATCATCGATAGCATCCCTCCGCCCCCGCCAGAAGCCAGGGTTCAACTACCGCCGCCGCCAATGGATACCGCACCTCAAGTGCCGCCCTTTGATTCGTGGAGCGATTCCATTGAGGCTGAGGGTACCTTCCTTTCAGGGCCTGTCATTGGCAATTCCTTCCAGGGTTACTCCGGCACCGGATTTGTGGAGTACCAAGGAGAGAAAAACGATTTTCTGGAATGGACTGTGAACGTGCGGGATTCGGGGGATTATATCCTGGAGTTCCGCTATGCTCTTTTCGACAACTGGGCTCGCCCCTTGGAGATTTCTGTGGACGGAGTGGTGGCGCAGGCGCATTGGGCCTTTCCCGGGACAGGTGGTTGGTCCAGCTGGAACACGGCGAAGATGGCTTTGATCCTACCCGCAGGCGAGGCGAAGATCCGGGCGAAGGCGGTCGGACTGAGCGGACCCAACGTGGACCAGCTTCGGTTGGTTCACCAGTGAAAATCCGCCGCTGGGCCCGATTCGGGAAGGCTTCGAGCGTCCCGGGCCGGTTTTCAGGAACGCACGAAGGCCAGAAGCGGTTTGAATTCGCGGCCGTCGGCCATCCGCAAGGTTTCGCTATAGCGCTTGCGCGCTTCGTCCGCAGAAAGTGTGGAGGCGTTTCCCCAGGTAAAGCGGGGACGGTGGTAAACCTGGGCCAGTACCAGATCCGTAAGCAAGCGCGCATGGCGGCCATTGCCGAAAGCGAACGACCGGATGGAAACCAGGCGATGATGGAAGCGCGCGCAAGCTTCATCGGGAGGATACACCTTAGCTTTGGCCCAATAACCCGCGTTCTCGAATAGGGTTTTCAATTTCCCGGCAATCTCGCCGGAAGGGACGCCTTCACTCCCGTCTTCAGCGCGCAAAGCGCCCGCGCCCTTCCAGACCGTATGGAACATTTTCAGGTGAAGTCGACGGAGGAATTTCTCGCTGAGAAGATCCCTGGTCTTCCTTGCCATGGCCCAGGCCTCGGCCTCCTCTATTCCCAATCTCTCCCAGCGATGCAACTCTCCGCGGGTGGAGATATGATTCAGCTTGAGTCCCTTGATCTCCTCCGTCGCCAGGAACCTCGCCGCCTCCGCCGGATTGAAATAGGAAATCAACCCTCCCGTTGCGGCTCCCAAGGCGTCCCCTTTGACCTTGCCCTTCAGACTCTGCTCGAGGGATCCCGCTCTCGGAATGAGAGCATAAACCAGGGAAGACCCCATAGCCTCCGCCGCGCGCTCGAGTACCTTCAAGGTTATGGCCCCTTCCAATTCGTTCCGCTCCATCTCAACCACTCTCGGAGGCCTAACGCCGAGATGGCGGGCCAGCTCCACGCCCGTCATGCCCAATCCGGTGCGGATGGCGCGAAGCCAGCCTTTCGCGGGACGCCGGAATTCGGCCAACGGACGCAGTTTGGCCAGGGAGAGGTCCAATTGTTTCCGGGCCATATCAGGTTTTAGCAGGTCCATGAAGGTTCATCTCTCTTAATTAATTTTCAAATATATTAAGCTTTTCCTTAATTTTATGCAACTAATATTAAGCCAAATTAAGTTCGCTTCGCACCGAAAAATAGCGAATTTAGCCTATTTTTGGCACTTTCCTTATTTACGAATCCAAAATCCCAATCTTCCAAATAATCAGAATTTGTCCACTCCGATAACAGGGTTGACGATACCTTATTGAAAATCGTCAAAGCGAGGAGCTTATCATGACGAACCATCATAACCATCACAACACGGTCTTGGCCGCATTCACCGCGATAGCGCTCCTGGCCGCCGGCAACCTGCACGCCCAACCCGCTACAGCGGAATGCAGCCTGCGAGGTGCAGATACGCTTCTCATCACCGGCGTAACCACGAAGAAATGCCTGGACGTGGCCGCGTTGAATGGAACGTCCACCATCATTCCTTCCAACGTGACCCGTATCGACAACAACGGCTTCTCCTTGTGCGAAAGCTCGGAGCAGTCAGGGGGCCAGGCGGACATCGTCTATGTAATGGATCAATCGGGGAGCATGGGGCTCAAGTTCATCTGGATTTCCCCGAACCTGAAAGACACCGTGTTCCTGGAAAGCACAGCGAACTGCAAGAGCCTGAACGACGGGGACGCGACCGGATTCGGCACCATCACGGTTCCTTATGACGCCGGTGTGCGCAACATTCCCAGGCTGAACCCCAACAAACCGATCACGGGTTGCACCTCCTTCGCC